>JBFYZD010000174.1:0-53274 GCA_041309685.1 Gemmatimonadales bacterium
ATCCGAAGACCAGGAGGAGATCCCGTCCGAAATCCCCCTGCCCTGCCGCCGCGAGCACCTCCTGGGCGCGGAGGATGCCCAGGAAGGCGCAATTGAGGAGGGCCCCCGACAGGAGGGCCGACACCACCGAGGGCGCCTCGGAGTGGGCATCGGGAAGCCAGGAGTGCAGGGGCGCCAGCCCCATCTTGGTCCCGTACCCGATCAGAAGGAAGACGAACGCGGCCTTGACCCACAGGGGGTGGAGCCGGCTGCCTCCGGACACCAGGCTTTCGAGGCCCAGGCTCGCGGTCTCCCCCTGCGGCCCCTGGGTGGCCACGGCCAGGAAGAAGGTGCCCAGGAGCGCCAACGCGATCCCCACCGAGCAGACCAGGAGGTACTTCCAGGTGGCTTCCAGCGACCGGTGGTGCCGGTGGAAGTAGATGAGGGGCGCGCTGGCCAGGGTGGTGGCCTCCACCGCCACCCACAGGAGCCCCATGTGGCGGCTGGTGACCACCAGGGTCATGGCCGCCAGGAAGAGCATCAGGCAGGCCACGAAGACGGCCTGGGGGGCGTTGGCGAACAGGACGGCCTCGACGATGTCCGGGCGTGGGTCCGGGGGCTCCCGCCGGAGGTAGCCCACCGTGTAGACCGCGGCCACCAGGAAGAGGAGGGTGGTGACGGCCAGGAAGAGCCGCCCCGGCCCATCGAGGCCGAGCCATCCCCCGAGGGTGGAGGCGGGGGGCGGTCCGAAGATCACGGCCCCGGAGAGGACCGCGTGTCCCACCGCCACCCCGAGGAGGAGGGCGAGGCGGTGGGAGTCCCGGCGCAGCAGGAAGGCCAGCAGACCGCCCAGGGCGGGGAGAAGGAGGAGGGCCTGGATCACGGATGCGCTCCCTCGGCCGCAGGCTCGCCCCGGATCTCCCCTTCCGGTGCGGACGCGAGCCGGTCCGTGTCGATATGGTCGAAGGTCTCGTTGATGTGGAAGATGGTGATGCCCATGACCAGGACGCCCACCAGGAGGTCCAGGAGGATGCCCAGCTCCATGAGCCAGGGGGTCTCCCGAACGAAGAGCACGCCGAACAGGAAGATGCCGTTCTCCAGCACCAGGTAGCCCAGGACCTGCATGAGGGCCTTGCGGCGGCTCACCACCAGGAAGAGCCCGATGAGCGCTGTGGAGAAGGCTACCGGACCGCCCAGCGCCGAGGCGGCGTGGGTGGGGAGGGGGAGGCGCCCGCTGAGCCAGATGCCGAGGAGGAGGAAGGCGATCCCCGCGATGAGGGAGGGGATGTACCCCACGAAGGGCTCCACCTCCCGGCGGCTCCGGGTTTCCCGCACCGCACGGGTCAGAAGCCAGGGAAAGGCCACGCCCTTGAGCGCCGTGATGGCGACGGCCAGGAGGACGGTCCTGGAGTCCCAATGCCCAACCCGGGCGGCCAGCACCAGGAGGCCCACCAGGAGGCCCTGGGTTCCAGCCCCCTGGATGCAGGAAATCAGGCGGTTCCCGCCCAGCATGCGCAGGTTCGTCAGGACGACGAGGACCAGGAGGAAGTCCACCCAGGGGCTCATGACGGCGCCAGGGTCAGCACGAGGGCGAGGACAGCCAACACTGCCCCGGCGACGATGAACTGGGGGATGCGATCCAGGCGCAGGCGCGCCATGGAGCTCTCCACCACCCCCGTGGCCACCGCCAGGGACACCATCCCGGCCAACCCCACGGCCAGGTCGAGAGCGGCCACCCCCGTGGCCACCGGGAGCACCGTGCCCACCACCAGGGCACCCAGGATCCAGAGCTTCAAGGCCCCCCCGTACAGGATGAAGGCGAGATCGGGGCCGCTGTGGTCCAGGACCATGACCTCATGGATCATGGTGAGCTCCAGGTGGGTGTTGGGGTCGTCCACGGGGATCCGGGAGCACTCGGCCAGGAGGACGATGGCCAGGGCCGCCGCGGCCAGGAGAGGGGCCGGCCCAAGCTGGCCCCGGGCCAGGGCCGGGAACATCCCGGAGAGGGTGAGGGAGCCCGAATGCCGGGCAAGGGCCGCCAGCACCAGCAGGAGGGCGGGCTCCGCCAGGGCGGAAATCTGGACCTCACGGCTCGCCCCCATTCCCTCGAAGCTGGAGCCGGTATCCAGTGCGGCCAGAACGGTGAACAGACGCCCCACGCCCAGGGCCCCGGCCAGGAGGAGGAAGTCCCCCTCGAAGGAGAACATCCCCCGCACCCCTCCCAGAGGGAGGAGCCCGAGGGAGAGGATGGCCCCCGCCAGCCCTACGACGGGGCCGGCCCGGAACACCCAGGTGGTGGTCCGGCTGTAGACCGCCCCCTTTCCCAGGAGCCTGGCCAGGTCGAAGTAGGGCTGGAGGAGGGGCGCGCCCCGGCGCCCGGCAAAGAGGGCCTTGGTCCGGTTGATCACCCCCAGGAGGAAGGGCGCGGCCATCAGGGCCAGGAGCACGTGCAGGAGGGGTCCCGGCGACATGGCCTACCTGCCTACCGTGGCGGCCAGGACCGCCAGAAGCGCAAGGACGATATACCCGATGTAGAGGTGCACGCTCCCGCGCTGGAGCCAGCGCAGCTTCCCCGCGCTCCACGCCAGGGCCCGGAAGAGGGGGCGGAAGAGGAGCCCCCGGGCGGCATCAGGGGTTTCCTGGGCCACGGAGGCGGTCACCGGGAAGTACCCTTCCGGGGCCGCCATCCACTCCCGGGGGCGTAGCACGGACCGGAAGAGGGTGGTGAGGGGCTCGGCGAAGGAAGACCCGCTGTACTGCATGCGGAAGTCCGGTGCGGCGTATCCGCAATCCCAGGTGGGGCCCGACTCCACCACCCGGCCCCTCAGAAGCCCCCGGCGGAGGAGGGCCAGACCGGCGGTGAGGACCACCAGTGCCCCCATGCCCAGCACCAGGGGGTGGAGGGAACCGGCCGCGTCCCCCAGCGCCGCAGCGGTCCCCGGGCCTGCCACCACGGCTACGGCGGGGCCCAGGCTCCGGACCACCAGGGGGGCGAAGGCGGCCACGGCCAGGCAGCCGGCGGCCAGGACCCCCATGGGCCCCACCATGAGCCATCCGGGATCCCGGGCGTGGGCTGCCTCGGAGGTCCGGGGCTCACCCAGGAACACCACCCCGAAGGCCTTCGCGAAGCACGCCAGCGCCAGTCCGCTGACCAGGGCGAGGCCGCCGATGGCCAAGGCCATGGCCACCGCCGCCGCGGCCCCCAGGGAGCCCACCCCGCGAAAGGCGCCGAGGAACACCAGGAACTCGCTGATGAAGCCATTGAGGGGCGGGAGGCCCGTGATGGCCACGGCGCCCACCAGGAAGAGGACCCCGGTGCGGGGCATGCGGCGCAGGAGCCCACCCAGCTCATCCACCTGGAGGGTATGGGCGGAGTGCTTGACGGCGCCGGCGGCCAGGAACAGGAGGCCCTTGAAGAGGGCGTGGTTGACGACATGGAGGAGGGCACCGGCGTACCCAAGCGCCGCCACGACGGGGGATCCCGCGCTCTGCCCCAGGACCCCCACGCCGAGCCCCAGCGCGATGATGCCGATGTTCTCCACGCTGTGGTAGGCCAGGAGGCGCTTGAGGTCGTGCTGGGCGAGGGCGAAGAGCACTCCTCCCACCCCCGAGGCGAAGCCAATGACCAGGAGCGCCCACCCCCACCAGGGAGGAGGATGGCCCAGGAAGGAGAGGGTCCGCACCAGCCCGTAGACCCCCATCTTGATCATCACCCCCGACATGAGGGCGGAGACGTGGCTGGGGGCCACCGGATGCGCCTCCGGCAGCCAGACATGGAGGGGGAAGAACCCGGCCTTGGCCCCGAAGCCCACGAGAGCGAGAAGAAAGAGGGCCCCGTCCGGCCCAGCGGCCCCGGATGCCGAGAAGGCCTCGAACTCCAGGGACCCGGCCTCGTGCCCCAGGAGAAGGAACAGGACCAGGAGGAACGCCGTTCCCAGATGGGCGGCGATGAGGTACACGACGCCTGCGTCCCTGACCGCTGCCGACTCGTCCTGGCGGGTCACCAGAAAGAAGGAGGTGAGGGCCATGATCTCCCACGCCACCAGGAAGAGGACGGCGTTACGGGCCACCACCACCACCACCATGCTCGCCACGAGCAGGTTGAAGAAGAACCAGGAGCGGCCCCTGTCCCGGCTCTCCGCCTCGGGCCGCAGGTACTCCACGCCGTACGCCGCGGCGGCGCCGGAGAGGAGGAAGAGGGGGAGGAGGAACACGCCGGAGAGTGGGTCCAGGGCCAGGTGGAAGGATCCGAATGGGAGGCTCCAGGGAAGAAGAAGCTCCTCCGGGTTCCCAGCCAGGGCTTGCACGGCGGGGATCATCCCCAGGGCGCACCCGGCCACCGCGGCCCCGGGGGCCAGCCGGGACGCCCACCCCGCGGCACCACGCCCCGGGAGCGCCAGGACGGCCCCCAACCCCAGGAGGCCGAGGGAGGTCAGGAGCAGAATCACCCTCCGGCCGTCCTCTCCCCCGGGAGTCCCCGGACCGCTTCCGCCGCCGCCGCGAAGATCTCCTCCCGGGGGGCCTGGCTGAGAAGGGCCGCCCTGAAGGCGGGGTTCCGCAGCACGAAGGCCAGGCAGGAGAGGAGGTGCAGGTGCACGGCCACCGTGGGCGACACCAGCGTGAACAGGGTGTGCACCGGCTTGCCGTCCAGGGCCGCGAAATCCACCGGTTGATCGAGGAAGCTCACCGAGATGGAGGGCTGGCCCAGGTGAAGCAGGACGGGGTTCCGCATGTGGGGGATGGCGATGCCGTCCCCGATCCCGGTGGAGCCAAGGGACTCCCGGGCCAGGAGCACCGAGTAGAGGAAGTCCCGGTCCACCTCGTCCGGCAGCCTCAGGTTGTCCACCACGGCCCGCAGGACCGAGGCCTTGTCCCTGCCGCCGATGCGGTACTGGATACCGCCGGCACGCAGGGCCTCCAGGAAGCCGGGCCGGGGACCTTCCGCCCCTTCCGGCTCGAGGGAGAGGTCGGGGCGCACGGGGATGCGCCGCTGGGTGGCCCACTCCAGGAGCTCCGCCCGATTGAAGCGGTACTGGTCCCCGAGGCGGTACCCGGGAATCTGCCCCTTCTGGATCCAACGGTAGATTGTCTTCTGCGACACCGAGAGGAGCTGGGCCACCTCACGAACGGATAGCTGCATGGGCGTTGAGGTCCTCCACAGAGCCGGGGGGGCGTACAGAGAAGATCAGGGGTTGTCCGTAGATGTCAACAGGTGGCCACGAAAAGGGAACAAGGCCAATCGCCTTCCGCTCCCGGTGGTCGGCCTGGTGGCTGGGGGCCTCGCGGCCAGGGCCCTCAGCGGGCTCCTCTATACCATCCCCTCCGGCATCCGCACCGCCACGACCTTCCCCCGCGCCGTCACCACGCCATTCGCCAGAAGGATCTCCTCCAGGATCACCTTCCGGTCGGTGATCTCGAGGATCCTTCCCCGGACCTCCAGCTCCGGCCCCAGGGGGGTGGGCTTGAGGAAATCCACCTGGAGGGAAGCCGTTACGAACCTGGGCGCTTCTCCCTCCCCGATCTCCCGCCCCTCCCTCCGGAGCATGGCCGCTGCCGCTCCCCCGGTGCCGTGGCAGTCCAGGAGGGAGGCGATGAGCCCCCCGTAGACGTACCCGGGAATGGCCGTGTGGTGGGGCCTGGGCGTGAACCTGGAGACGGTCTCGTCCCCCTCCCACACCGTTTTCAGCTGGTGTCCTTCCGGGTTCAACCGTCCGCAACCGTAGCAGTGGGCCACGTCGTCGGGGTAGTAGTCCTGCACCGCGCGAGAGGAGTCGGCCATCGGTCTTCCATGGGCGGGTAGCGGAAAGGACCCCCGTCAGGGTTGACGGAGGTGCGCACAGACGATAATGTGCATATGCACATTATCAGTCAAGTCGATTCGCGTAGCGTGCCGGAGCCGGATGCCCAGACCCAGGAAGGAACGTCACTGCCGGGAGTACGAAGGGGACCGGGTGTTCAAGCCCAGGAGCATTCCCATGCGGGAGCTGCGCGCTTCCTACCTCCGGGATGACGAGCTGGAGGCCCTTCGCCTCTGTGACCTGGAGGGGTTGGACCAGGAGACCGCCGGAGAGCGGATGGGGGTATCCCGGGGGACCGTACAACGCCTCCTCAAGAACGGCAGGGAGATCCTGGTGCGGGTGCTGGTGGAGAACCAGGCCCTGGTCATCGGACACGAATCTTCCCAGAACGAAGGGACAACGGAGACATGAAGCTCTGCATTCCGACTCTGAACGACGCGGGCCTCCAGGCGATTCCCTCGGATCACTTCGGGAGCGCCCCCTTCTTCACCTATGTGGAAACCGATACCGGGGAGTGCCGCTCGGTCCGGAACGGAGGGGCGCACCATGTGCACGGGGCGTGCAAGCCCCTGGAATACCTGGGCTCCCACCAGGTGGACGCGATCCTGTGCCGGGGGTTGGGGCAGCGGGCCTTCGCCAAGCTCCAGGCAGGTGGGATCGACGTCTACGTGACTCTGGAGCAGGACGTGGGGAACACGTTGAATGCCTTCAGGGAGGGGCGTCTGAGGAAGCTCACCTCCCAGGAGGCTTGCCACGGACACGGGGACGGGGGCCACGGGCACGATCATCCCCACCCGGCCGGCTTCTGACCGGAGGATAGCCTCGCGCGACGCGGGGAAAGAGCCCCGTGAACCCGGTGAAGGCTTCGTCTCCCTTCTTTGCCGGGTTCAAAAGGGCCACGGCGCTGGCTCGCTGCTGCCATGGGACGGTGGCCGTGCGCCAGTCGCCGTCGGCCTGGGGGCGGCGGTCCCCACTCCCGCCTCCCGCAAGGACCGACCTCAAGGGTCCAAACCTGCCTTCCGCCGCTCCCTTCGCACGAAGTCCGAGACATGGTGGACGTACCGTGCCATGAAGGGCTGGAGGTGGTCGTCGGCCCGGACCCGGCCCCGGCATCCCACGGCACCGCAGTCGCAGTCGAAGGGGGCCAGGAGGTTGTTCCCGTAGGTGGCGTAGTCCACCCGGATCTCCTCCCCCAGGGCGATGCCCCGCCGGGCCACCAGGTCCAATCCCTCCAACCACACGTTGGGGTCGCAGGAGCGGTTGACGGGACGCCAGTCCTCCGGGTCCTCGGGCCCGATGACCCAGGTCCCTTCGCTGAGCGGCCAGGCGTACTGGCGAAACCACCCCTTCCGCCTCTCGTCCCAGCGCTCCTCCACCCAGCTCCGGGTCCCGGACCGGGACCTCCTTCATGTCCCGGAAGTTCTTCCACTTCAGGTCCGAGTACTTGAAGCGGTCGCCGGGAGGGAAGGTGAACTCGATGGGAAGGAAGGTGACGGGGCGGGTGGGGTCGTCGGGGTTCTCGGCCACCAGCACGGTGAACTCCCGGCCCTCGATGAACTCCTCGACCAGGGCGGCGCCGTAGCTCTCCATCATGCGCCGGGCCCGGTACCGGAGGGCGAAGGTGGTTTCCACCCGGGAATCCCGGGTGAGGCCGACGCTGCTGTAGCTGGAGGGGTGCTTCACGATGAGGGGGAAGCGGAGCCCGCCGGCGGCCCGGTCGATGTCCCGGTCCGTGCGGACCAGGAGGTAGCCGGGGTAGGGGATTCCCCAGGCGGAGCACACCCGCTTCATCGCTTCCCGGCTGGGCTCGAAGAACTCCGAGGTGGCCCCGGTGAAGGGTACCCCGAGCCTCTCCAGAGTCAGGACCACCTCCATGCCCGGACTCTTCTGGTCCCAGGCTCCCGCCAGGAGGTTGAAGAACAGGTCGACCCCGTCCCGCACCAGTCGGGTGAGGGTGGGAACCACCGTTTCCTTGGTGAGTCCTTCCACGGACCAATCGTGGCCCTTCAGGAAGGGGGTGGGGTCCACCCGCCAGTCCTCCTGCGGGGCTTCCCAGGCCGGGCACTTGTAGACGTCGTCCAGGACGCAGATGCGCATCGGAAGCCCGGGAGAGGGGGAGCGGGCCAACGGATTCCGGGGATGTTACACCGGATCGGCGGTCCGGGGAACCCGTGGGGAGGTCATGCCAGGGTCGGATCCCCCCCACCCTCGTTCCCTGCCCCGGATCGGTGTCGGGGCGCCCGGGTCACTCCAGGGACAACGCCCGGGTCGGATGAACCCGGGCCGCCCCCCGGGCCGGGAGGTAGCTCGCCAGCGCCGCCACTCCCGCCAGGATCCCTCCGGCCAGGAGTGCGGTTCCGTGCCCCACCTCGGCGTCGAACAGGCTCATGGCGCTCAGGACACCCCGGTGGACAAGCAGGGCGAGGGGAATTCCGATCACCATTCCGACGGCGGTGAGGATCATCCCCCGCCGGGTGATCATCCCCACCAGTCCCCCGGCCCGGGCGCCCAGCGCCATCCTGATACCGATCTCCCGGCGCTCCTGGAGCACGCCGTGGGCCATGACGCCGTAGATGCCTAGGGCCGAGAGAAAGAGCGCCAGGGCTCCCAGGGCACCCGCGAACAGGCCCAGGAAGCGGGGAGCGGCCATCTCGACGGAGATGTGCTCCTCGAGGGTACGGAGCTGGGCGATGGGCTGGTCCGGGTCCACCGACCAGACGGCTTCGCGGATGTCGGCGGCCAACGCCCCCGGGTCGCCGGCCACCCGCAGGGCGAAGGCGATGTTGCTCAGAGGATCCTGGGCGGCGGGGAGGAGGACGCCGGGCTCCTGGAGGCCGTCGAAGGGAATCCTCCGCTGCATGAAGTCGCGCACGACGCCCACGATCTGGCGGGACTCCCCCCGGAGCTCGATGCGCTTGCCCACGGCCTCCTCACCCGGGAAGAATCGGCGGGCGAACTCCTGGTTCACCACCGCGACCCGGGGCGCCTCCTCCCGATCGGATGGCTCCAGCCAACGACCCGAAACCAACGGGATGCGGAGCGTCTCCAGGAAGCCGGGGCTCACGGCGTCCCAATTGGTGCGCGGCCGCTCGTTGGGATCCTCGTAGACCTGCCCCTCGACGGCGAAGAGGGCGCTGGGGATGGCTCGCCCCCGCGGCAGCCCCACCAGCGATGTGGCCCGTTCCACCCCGGGCATCTCCTCCAGGGTCCGGATCAGCTCCTCCGTCACCTGGCGCACGGCGGCCGGGTCAGGGTAGCGGTGCACGGGAAGAGAGAGTTGGAAGGTCAGGACACCCTCGGCGTCGAAGCCGTTGTCGGAATAGACCAGCCCGTTCATCAGCAGGCGGATCTCTCCCGCCCCGGTCAGCAGCGCCAGCGCCACGGCGATCTGCCCCACGACGAAGACGTTGCGCAGGCGCTTGCGGCCCCGGCTGGCGGTTCCGCCGCGTCCTCCCTCTCCCAGCGCCTCCCGCAGGCTGCCCCGGGCGGCGTGCAGGGCCGGAGCGAGCCCGAAGAGGATTCCCGCCGACAGGGCGATTCCCACGGTGGCCAGGAGGGTGGGGACGTCCAGGGAGGGCCGGAAGGCCCGGGGGAGCTCCGCCGGCATGGCGGCATCCAACCCCTGGACCACGAACACCGCGAGGAGGATTCCCAGCGCTCCCCCCAACAGGCCGAGGAGGACGCTCTCGGTGAGCATCTGGCGCAGGATGCGCCCTCGTCCGGCCCCCATGGCCGTCCGCACCGCCACCTCCTTCATGCGCGCCTCCGCCTTGCTCAGCAGCAGGTTAGCCACATTGGCGCTGGCGATGGCCACCCCGAAGAGGGAGACGGCGATGAGGAGGAGGACGAGCTTGGCGTCGGTGGGGCCCGGGAACCACTGGCGGGCGTTCTGGACCAGGAGCCCCCACCCCCGGTTGGCCTCGGGGTATTCGGTCTCCAGTCGCGCCTGGACTGCGGTGAGCTCGGCGCGGGCCTGCTCCAGCGTCGCCCCGGGCCGGAGGCGGCCGAAGGCGATCCAGCCCTTGGAGGCTCGGGTGTCGATGGTGGAGATGTCCACGGGCCGGAAGAGCTGGACGCCCGCCGGGAGCATCTCGAACCCCTCGGGCATCACCCCGACGATCGTGTGGGACTCTCCGTCCAGGATCAGGGTGCGTCCCAGGACCTCCGGATCGGACTCGAACCGGCGCTCCCAGTAGGGGTGCGTGATCACGGCCACCCCGGGGGCTCCCTCCCTCCCCTCCTCGGGGCGGAAAGACCGGCCCAGGGCGGGAGCGATCTGGAGGAGGTCCAGCAGGTTCGGCGTTCCGTCCGCGACCTGGATCTCCTCGGGCACGTCCACCCCGGTGACGTTCATCTGGTTGATGTTCATGGCGGCCATCCCCGCGAGGGTGGTCGCGGCGTCCCGCCAGTCCCGGAAGTTCGTGACCGAGGCATTGGCGGCCCCGTCCACGCTCTCCCCGTGACGGAGCTCCCGCACCAGGACCAGGCCTTCCTGATCCCCGAAGGGAAGGGGCTCGAGCCAGAAGCCGCTGGCCAGCGCGAACATGGCCGTGGCTGCGGCGATCCCCAGCGCCAGGGAGAGAGCTGCCACCCCTGAGATGATGGGGGTCTTCAAGAGCATCCGGCCGCCGAAGCGAAGGTCCTGGATCAGGTCGTTCATGGAAAGCCAACCGGCAGAGGGAGCCGAAAGGGGGGCCGAAACCCGGTGTGCTGGGCCCTACGGCGCCGCCTTCCGGGAGGTTTCCTCCCTCCGTAGGGGCGTCCGGAACGGTTCTTGTAGGAGATGGCCCCAGGAGGTATCGATGTCCGAAAAGCCGCTGAGAGTCCTGGATCCGGCCGGGGAGGCCCAGTTCTTCGAGACCGTTCTGCGCTGCGTGGCGGACGGGGTGTTCACCGTGGACACCAACTGGCGAGTCACTTCGTTCAACCGTGCCGCCGAGCGCATCACCGGCGTCCCGGTGGAAAAGGCCATCGGGAGGCGGTGCTCCGAGGTCTTCCACTCCGACCTGTGCGAGCAGGGGTGCCCCATCCGGGAGACCCTGGACACGGGGCTCGAGGTCATCGACCGGCCCGCCAGGATCCTGAGCCGTAAGGGGAAGCCTGTTCCCATCTCCGTTAGCAGCGCCGTTCTCAGGGCCGAGGCCGGCACCCTCCTGGGGGCCGTGGAGACCTTCCGGGACCTTTCCACCCTGGAGCAACTGCGCCGGGAGATCCGGAGCCAGTGGACTTTCGAGGACATCATCGGGAAGAGCGAGGCGTTCCAGAAGATCTTCGCCATCCTCCCGGACATCGCCGAGAGCGAGAGCACCGTTCTTCTGGAGGGCCCCAGCGGGTCGGGGAAGGAGCTCCTGGCCCGCGCCATCCACAACCTGAGCCTTCGTAAGAAGGGGCCGTACGTCGTCGTGAACTGCGGGACCCTCCCTCCCAACCTCTTCGAGTCGGAGCTCTTCGGCTACAAGCAGGGCGCCTTCACCGACGCCCGGCAGGACAAGCCCGGGCGCATCACCATGGCGGAGGGCGGGACCCTCTTTCTGGACGAGATCGGAGACCTGCCGGGGGAGACCCAGGTCAAGCTCCTGCGTCTCCTCCAGGAGCGGGAGTACCATCCCCTGGGCTCGGTGGAGACCCTCAAGGCCGACGTCAGGGTGGTCGCCGCAACCAATCGGGACCTGGCGGCCCGCGTGGCCCAGGGCAAGTTCCGGGACGACCTCTACTTCCGCCTTGCCGTGGTTCGGCTCTCCCTTCCCCCCCTCGGGGAACGCCGCCAGGACATCCCCTTCCTCATCGACCACTTCATACAGCGCTTCAATGCACGGAGAGGAAAACGCATCCAGGGGGTCACACCGGGGGTCCTGGAGATCCTCATGCGCCACCCCCTGCCGGGAAACGTCCGGGAGCTGGAGAACATCATCGAGTACTGCTTCGTTCTCTGCCACAACGGATTCATCGACGTGAAACACCTTCCCGACGACCTCCAACCCGCGGGTCCCCCCAGGGAGGCGCCGGCCAGCTTCGGTACCGCGACCCCCCTGGAGGAGAGCGAGGCGGAGGCCATTCGGCGGGCCCTGGGACGGAACGAGGGCAGCCGGGCGGAGACGGCCCAGGAGCTCCGCGTCAGCCGCACCACCCTCTGGCGGAAGATGAAGCGGTACGGGATCCGGTCCGAGGACTACCAGGGTCCTGCCGGCGAGCATTCGCCGGGTCCCTAGCTCCTTCCCGGCCCCGAGCCCTACCCTCTTCCCCCCGGGCCGCCCGGCCAAGCACGCATCCCCCCACCGACGGTTCCTCACGTTTCGCCCCTGAAACGGTGAAACATGTCCCATGTTTCAAGGACGAAACGTCCCATTCCCGGTCCGCTCCGCCCATCAACGGCCTAATGCCTATCTGGGTGGGCACTTGAATCAATTCGTGATCTTCTTCTCGATTCTGGTCCAGCTCTTGCAACCTCATAGGATGCAGCCTGGGAGGATTCGAGTGAAAGTTGCGATTCCGCGAATGGGAGAGTCGGTGGCACCGTGCTTCGAGTATTGCGCCACCATGGCCATCTTCACCGTGTCCAATGCCGGCACGGTGGAACAGGTCGACTTCCCCCTCCAGAGCCGGGAGCCCTTCGACCGGGTCCGCCTTCTCAGGGACCAGAAGGTGGACACGGTCATCTGCGGCGGGATGCAGTGCTTCTACGAGGACCTGCTGAAGTCCGCCGGTTTCGAGGTGATCTCCTGGGTTTCGGGAGCCGTGGAAGAGCTCCTCGGCCTCTACCTGCGAGGGGGGCTCGTGCCCGGGACGGAGTTGCCCGGGGGATGCGGGCCCGATGCCCTCTCCATGAACCGCATGACGGAGCATTGATCGGTGGCCATCGCACAGAAGTACAGCTATAACGTCGAGCAGAAGGGCCTCGAAGGCACGGACAAGTGCCGTCGGTTCCTCAGGGCCTTTTCCGCCATCCTGCGCCACGGGAACTACCACGTGGCCATGGACACCTTCGCCCGCCTCAGCGCCAAGTGCGCCCGCTGCGCAGCCGCTTGCCAGCTCTACCAGGCCACGGGGGCCGACGAAGATATCCCCTGTCACCGCTCGGAGCTTCTGCTGCGGGTGTACCGCCGCTACTTCACCCAGAGCGGGATCCTCAGGGCCAAGCTCTTCGGGGGGTTCACCCTCACCGACGAGTACATCGACGAGATGGCGGAGTCCTACTACCGGTGCACCGCCTGCCGCCGGTGCAAAGCCACCTGCCCGGTGGGCATCGACCACGCCCTCGTCACCCACCTCGCCCGTTGGATCCTGGCGGAGGTGGACATCATCCCGAGGGCTCTCCTGGTGTCGGTCCGGGAGCAGCTGGAGGGAGCCAGCGGAAACACCTCCGCCATCCCCATCCCGGCCCTCAAGGACACCTGCGAGTTCCTGGAGGAGGAGCTCCACGACATCTACAACGTGGACATCAAGTTCCCCTTCGACGTGGAAGGCTCGGAGTTCGTCTTCTTCCCCGCCGTGTCGGACTTCCTCATGGAAGCCGACACCCTCATGGGGAATGCGGCGGTCATGCACGTGACGGGGGGCTCCTGGACCATCGGCACCGGGAACTACGATGGGATCAACTACGGCCTCTTCTATTCGGACCGGATGATGGAGCGGATCGTCAACAAGGTCATCGCCGAGACCCGCCGTCTGAAGGGGAGGAAGATCCTGATCGGGGAGTGCGGGCATGCCACCCGTTCCGCCTGGTACGTGCCCACCTTCGGCGGCCCCGGCGCCCCCCCGGTGGTGAACTGCATGGAGTACGCGTACGAGCAACTGAAGGCCGGCCGGATTCCCCTGAAGGACGAGAAGATCCTGGAGCGGGTGACCTATCACGACCCCTGCAACATCGCCCGGTCGGGGCGGATCGTGGAGCAACCCCGTGAGATCCTCAAGGCCATCTGCGCCGATTTCGTGGAGATGACCCCGAACCGCACGGAGAACTACTGCTGCGGCGGGGGCGGAGGGACCGTGTCCATCGACGAGATCCGGAAGTTCCGCACCGGCCCCCTCGGGCACCGGAAGGCGGAACAGATCCGGGACACCGGCGCCCAGTACGTCGTCTCTCCCTGCGCCAACTGCAAGAAGCAGCTGAAGGAGCTTTGCCAGGACAACGGGCTGGAACAGGTGGAGGTCATGGGACTCCACGACCTGCTGCTCCGGGTCATCGACTTCGGCGTGCCGGCGGCGAAGCCGGAGGCCGAAGGGGTGGCGGCGGGCTGAACGAGACTGCAAGCGAACCGAAACGACGGGAAGAACCAACATGGATGTCTGGATAAAAGTGGCCATGGGGCCCCTCTTCTGGACGGCTCTGGTCTTCATGATCTTCGGCCTCCTCCGCCACCTGGGGTTGACGCTGTGGGAGGGAGTCCGGGCCTACCAGCGGGCCGGGGACAAGGACATTCCCGTGGCGAAGCTCACGGGTATCACTCTTCGGTGGCTGATCCCTTTCGATCGCCTGGCCAACCGCTGGCTCTACAGCCTCACCACCGTGGCCTTCCACGCCGGGGTCATCCTGGTGCCCCTCTTCCTGGCGGGGCACATCGAGCTCTGGCGTAAGGGGGTCGGCCTCTCCTGGCCGGCCATCCCCAACGCCCTGTCCACGACCCTGACCTGGGTCGTCATCGCCACCGCCCTGGCGGTGGTGATCCAGAGGGTGGCGGCCAAGGACAGCCGGGCCCTGAGCCGGTTCCAGGACTACGCCCTGCCCCTCTTCATCGCCGTGCCCTTCCTTTCCGGGTTCCTGGTGATGCACCCGGCCTGGAATCCCTTCAGCCGGGATCCCACCCTTCTAGCCCACGTCCTGAGCGCCGATCTGCTGATCTTCCTGGTCCCGGTGACCAAGCTCAGCCACATGATCCTGTTGCCCCTCACCCAGTTCGTGTCGGAGCTGGCCTGGCACTTCCCGCCGGACGCCGGGAGCCAGGTGGCCGTAACCCTGGGCAAAGAGAACGAGCCGATCTGACCATGTCTGCCGCCATACTCATCGACATCACTCGCTGCGTCGGTTGCGAGGAGTGCGTTCTGGCCTGCAAGGAGGAGAACGACCTGGGCCCGGACCGCCTCCGGCTGGGGCAGCAGGCCGTGAACGGCCTCTCGGCGAACCGCTTCTCCACCATCCTACGCGAAGCCGACGATCACTTCGTACGGCAGCAATGCAGGCATTGCCTCGAGCCGGCCTGCGTCAGCGCCTGCCTGGTGGGCGCCATGCAGAAGACTCCCGAGGGCGCCGTCATCTACGACTCGGAGCTCTGCATGGGATGCCGCTACTGCCTGGTGGCGTGCCCCTACGGAATCCCCCGCTACGAGTGGGACGAGGCGGCTCCCCTGGTGAAAAAGTGCCACCTCTGCTACCACCGCATCACCGAGGGAAAGGAGCCTGCCTGCGTGGAGGCCTGCCCGGAGGAGGCCCTCCTCTTCGGGGATCGGGACGAGCTCCTCACCGAGGCTCACCGGCGCATCGCGCAGAACCCCGGCAAGTACGTGGATCATGTGTGGGGTGAGAAAGAGGTGGGAGGCACCTCGGTCCTGTACCTGTCGGACATCTCCCTGGGCTTCCTGGGATGGGCGGACAACCTGGGGGAGGGAGACCTGCCGCACCTCACCTGGGCTTCCCTGAAGAAGGTCCCCTGGGTGGTGGCGGGGATGGGAGGGCTCATGGGCAGCGTCTACTGGGTCATCAACCGGCGCATGAAGCTAGCGGCCCAGGCCGCCGACGTAGCGGGACAGGAAGGAGGGGAGTCCCATGACTGACCGCCTTGTCACCCTGAAGACGGCCCTCTGGGCTCTGGTGGGTATCCTGGCCGCGGTAACCGTGGTGCGGTTTGCCCACGGGCTGGGATCGGTCACCAACCTCTCCGATGCAGCCCCCTGGGGGCTCTGGATCGGGTTCGACGTCATGTCCGGTGTGGCCCTGGCCGCTGGCGGCTTCGTCCTGGCGGCCACCGTCTACATCTTCGGACTGGAGCGCTACCGCCCCTTTGTCCGTGCCGCCATCCTCACCGCCCTCCTGGGTTACGCCGCCGTGGCGGTGGGCCTCCTCTACGACCTGGGCCTCCCGTGGCGGATCTGGCATCCCATGATCCACTGGCAGTACCACTCGGTGCTGTTCGAAGTGGCCATGTGCGTGATGCTCTACCTCACGGTGCTGGCTCTGGAGTTCCTGCCGGTGATCCTGGAGCACCGCTTCTTCCAGGGGGCGGCCTTCCAGGCGCTCCTGAAGGGGCTGAAGCGGGTGTCCATCTTCCTGGTGATCGCCGGGATCGTGCTGTCCACGCTGCACCAGTCGTCCCTGGGCTCCCTCTTCCTCATCACGCCCTACCGGCTCCACCCCCTCTGGTACTCCCCCATCATCTACGTCCAGTTCTTCGTGTCGGCGGTGGGGTTGGGGCTCATGACCGTGGTTCTGGAGTCACTCTTCTCCAGTTTCTTCCTGGGGCACAAGCTCCACACCCGGGAGATCGGGGGGTTGGGCCTGGCGGCGTCGGTGGTCCTGTGGATCTACCTGGTCCTGCGGGTGGGGGATCTGGCCCTGCGGGGCGTCCTCCCCATGGCGTTTGACGGCAGCTGGCAGGCCAACCTGTTCCTCTTCGAGCTGGGGTTCAGCGCGGTGGTCCCCGCGGCTCTCATGCTCTTCCGGCCCATCCGCACCCGGATCGCCGGGGTGGGGATCGCCGCCACCATGGTAGTGGCGGGGATGATCATGCACCGCCTGGATATCTCCATCGTCGCCTTTGCCCGGCCCGAGGGGGTGGGGTACTTCCCGTCCTGGGAAGAGTTCGCCGTGAGCTTCGGAATCGTGGCCGGCGGGATCCTCATCTTCCTCTTCTTCGTGGAGAACCTGAGGGTCTTCGACGACGTGGAAGGACATCCTCCGGAGGCCAAGCCCGGGTTCGACCCCGAGGCGGTCCGGTCCTTCCTGCCAGGTCCCCTGTCCTTCCCGCGGCGCTACTCGGTGGCGGCGCTCGGGGGCGGGGCGCTGGCCCTCCTCTTCCTCCCGGTGACAGGCGTGGAGCCTGCCCCGGTGCCGGTGTGGGGCCCCAGGAGCGTGGAGGCGCTGATCCGGGAGGAGGGGGACAGCCTGGTCCGGAGCCTGGCGTTGGCGGCGAACACGGAACTGCCCCCGGGGGGGCTCGAGGGAGCGGTCTCCGTTGCCCGGGTGCTCCTCCTGGACGGGAACCGTGACGGGGACGTGGTCCTCTTCGACCACGACGATCACGCGGACCGGCTGGGTGGCGAACAGTCCTGCGAGACCTGCCACCATCTGAACAAGCCCCTGGACGAGAACACCTCCTGCTCGGAGTGCCACCGGGACATGTACGCGCCCCGGTCCGCATTCGACCACGGCATCCACGTCGAGCGCATGGGAGGGAACGAGGCCTGCGTGGAGTGCCACGCCGACGGCGGCGAGGTGAAGAGCTACCAGACCATCACCGAGTGCTCCGAGTGCCATCGGAACGAGATCGCGAAACGCGCGTTCGTGGAGGCTCCCGAACCACGTTGGGGGGACGCCGTGGGCTACATGGACGCCATGCACAACCTCTGCGTTCCCTGCCACGAGCGGGAGGCCCGGATGGACCCGGCCGGCCACCCCCAGGGGATCGACCGATGCATGACCTGCCACGACGTGGATTGGCGGGAGGACGTCAAGCGGATGGAGCCGTCCCGCAGGATGCTGGATCGGTTGGCCCGGGGCGCGGCGTCGGCTCGCAACGCGGGGCAGGGAGGCGGACTGCCATGACGCCCGAGGAGGCCTCCGGCGTCCAGGAGATCCAGAACTGGCTGCACCACCATCTCTTCAACCAGGTACCGGTTGCCATCTGCGTCATCGACCGGGACTACCGGATCGTGGATGCCAACCCCCGGTTCAGGGAGATCTTCGGACCCTGGGAGGAGCGACCCTGCTTCGAGGTCTGCAAGGGGAGGGATCTGCCTTGCGCGCGATGCGGAGCCTCCCTGACCTTCATGGACGGAAAGACCAGGATTCGCGAAGAGGTGGGGGTGGTGAGGAACGGCCGGCCCATGGACTACCTGGTCCACCTGGTGCCGATCCGGGGGCCCCTTGGGAAGATCCGCTTCATCGTGGAGATGTCCACCGATATCACCGAGGTGAAGCGGCTGGAGCGGGAGAAGCGGGAAGCGGAGCGCATGGCGGCGGTGGGGGAGACGGTGTCGGGAATTGCCCACGGGATCAAGAACGTCCTCATGGGGCTGGAGGGGGGGATGTACGCCGTCAACTCGGGGATCCAGCTCGGGGACGACGAGCGCATCGCCCGCGGATGGGTGACCCTGGAGGAGAACGTCAATCGGATCTCCCAGTTCGTGAAGGAGTTCCTTGATTTCGCCAAGGGCCGGAGGACCACGGTGGCCCTGGTGGACCCCAACGTACCGGCCCAGGAGGTCGTGGGGCTCTTCCGGGAGAAGGCGGCCCAGGGCGGTATTCGCCTGGAGGCGCAACTCCAGCCCGGGATCGAGCCCGCTCCCCTGGACAATGAGGGGATCCATACATGCCTCTCGAACCTGGTCTCCAACGCCATCGACGCCTGCATGGTGGCGGAGAAGGTGCGGCCCTTCGTGGTGACCCTCTCCA
Organism: Gemmatimonadales bacterium; assembly: GCA_041309685.1. Taxonomy (GTDB): domain Bacteria; phylum Gemmatimonadota; class Gemmatimonadetes; order Longimicrobiales; family Gaopeijiaceae; genus JBFYZD01. The sequence continues at coordinate 18,382 of JBFYZD010000174.1, forward strand.
CCCGGGAGGAGGACGGGGTCCTGGTCTACGAGGTGGCGGACAACGGGCAGGGCATGGATTATGAGATCAGCAAGAAGGTGTTTTCGAAGTTCTTCACCACCAAGGGCTCGGACCGGGGAACCGGTCTTGGCCTCCTGACGACGAAGCGAATCATCCATCAGCACGGGGGGACCATCAGCTTCAAGTCCGAGGTGGGCGCCGGCTCGGTCTTTCGCATCGAGCTCTCCAGAAGCACACTTCCCCGGGTGGAAGCCTCGGTGGACGACCACGAATGGGACCCCTATGGGAGCCAAGATTCTTGAACAAGGGAGGTGATCTCATGGTTCGACCCCAGGACAGAACGGTTCTGGTGGTGGACGACGAGCCCAACGTCCGGGAGTACCTGGCCCAGATCCTCCGGGACGCCGGCTTCAACGTCGTGACCGCCGGGGACGGCAGCGAGGCCATGGAGATCATCCAGCGTAACCCGCCGGACTTCATCTCCCTGGACCTGGTGATGCCGCGGAAGAGCGGCCACAAGCTCCTTTATGAGCTCAGAAAGGACCGGAAGCTCTCCCAGATCCCCGTGGTCATCGTCACGGCCCACGCCCAGGACGAGATGGGGGAGGGGGACCTGAAGGACATCATGGACAATCGGGTTCTGTCCGGCCCGGGGGTCTACCTGGAGAAGCCGGTGAAGCCTCTGACCTACGTTCGGGCCGTGCAGCGGGCCCTGGGGATCGAGGAGGCGCCGGTGGTGGAAGACAAGCTCAGCTTGCAGGAGGAGCTCCGGAATGCCCTGCCTGAGGCGGAGCCCCATGCCCTGCGGAGGGCCCTTGAGGCGTTGAAGGCACAGAAAATGAAGGACGGCTAGGGGAACAACCCCGAAAACCGCCCTGAGCGGGAGGAGTTCCATCATGGCAGCCAACGAGAGCGCCGGGTCCGCCCCGGCGAAGAAGGTCCTTATCGTAGACGACGAGCCGGACATCGTCAGCTACCTGGAGATGCTCCTCCAGGACAACGGTTTCAGGACGGTCACCGCGGGCAACGGCAACCAGGCCCTGGAGCTGGTGAGGAAGGAATGTCCCGACCTGGTGACGCTGGACGTCTCCATGCCCGAGGCCTCCGGCACCAGGTTCTACAAGGAAGTCAGGTCCGATCCGGAGCTGAGGAAGATCCCTGTCTTCATCGTCACGGCCGTGACGGGGCTGGGCGGCGACGAGCACGCCTACGAGAAGTTCATCAGCGGCCGGCGCCTGGTGCCCCCTCCCGAGGGTTTCTTCCACAAACCCATCGATCGGGACGCCTTCCTGAAGGCGGTCAAGGAGCTTCTGGGCGCCTGAGCCCCGGCAATAGGGCCTCCCCTCCTCACCCACCCTCCCGGACCACCCTGGGAGGGTGGGGCTCATCTGCCCCGTCGCTGCCCCCTCCCGCTGAGTCAGTATTTCCCTATTTAATCTCATCCCGTTATTCATATTTGAACTGCCTTCGGCCTTTTTACGGAGAATTCGCCACCGTCGAAAGGCCCGGAATGGCCCAGAAATTGCCGTTTCCGGCGTTGAATTGGTCTTTCGTCGGGTCCGGGGAGGCTTGACCGGGCCCCTGGTGGAACGAACCGAGCAGCCCAGAGGGCGTCCATGTCCGCCTCCGTATTGATTCTGCTCTCCTACGGCCTGATGGCCATCTTCGCGGTTGCCTTCGTCGCCCGCTCGGCGAAGCTGGCCCGCATGCCCGCCCATCTCCGATGGGAGCTGGCGCCGGTGCCTCACGAAAAAGGTAGGGCATCCTACGGGGGCTCCTACCTGGAGGAGGTGGATTGGTGGACCAAGCCCAGGGAGAAGGATCACCTGAACGAGATCCTCTACATGGGCAAGGAGATCCTCTTCCTCAAGGCTCTCTGGGAGCACAAGAGGAGCCTCTGGTGGTTCTCCTTCCCCTTCCACGTCGGCCTCTACCTCCTGACGGCGGCCCTCGGAGTCCTGGTGGTCGGAGGCGCTGCCTGGGCGCTCGGGATCTCCGGGCCGGGATGGGGGATCCTCCGGCTTGGAATCCCCCTTCTCACCGGCGTCGGGTACGGCCTGGGAGTGGTGGGTGCCATCGGCCTCTTCGTGGTCCGGATGACCGATCCCGGAATGAGGAATTCCACAAACCCCATGACCTACTTCAACCTGGTCCTCCTCCTGGGGCTCTTCGGCAGCGGCCTCTGGGCGATCTTCACCCCGGGGAGCTTCCACATGGAGGTCCTGGGTTTCGTGGGAGCCCTCTTCTCCGGCAGCCTCGGCGGGGAGGTCCCCCAGCCGCTGTCCGTCCACATCCTCTTCGCGGGGGTCTTCCTGGCCTATCTCCCCTTCACCCCCATGATGCACTTCGTGGCCAAGTACTTCACCTACCACAAGGTGCGTTGGGACGACGAGCCGGTGAAGTCGGGGAGCAGGCTGGACCGGGAGCTCAAGATGCTCCTCAATCAGAGCGTGACCTGGGCGGCTCCGCACGTGAGGGCCGACGGGAAGAAGACCTGGGTGGACATCGCCATGGACAGCGGAAAATCGAAGGAGGTGGGGAAATGAGCGATCAGGCCACCGGGAAGGCCCCTTCTCCGCAGACCGGGACCAGGGACAGCGGGGGAATGAAGAAGAGGAAGATCTGGGGCAAGGACATCGCCCGTCGAGAGCTGGCGGTCCTGGAACCGCTGGGACCGGATGACCTTTTTCCCCTTCCGCCTCCCTACGACAAGATCGAGGACCAACCGGGGTGGAAGGCGATGTCGGAGGAGGCCAAGACCAACGCCGTGTGCTCCCTGGACGGGTTCGCCACCACGAAGCTGCCCAAGCCCCAGACTCCGGAGGAGGAGGAGAAGTACGTGGAGCAGTTCGTGGAGGGGATGAGGAAGCTCCTCTCCAAGGAGAACAACTGGGAATTCCTCCAACCCCTGACGCTCTCCATCGAATATTGCGTTGGGTGCCAGACGTGCGCCGACGCCTGCCACGTCTTTCTGGCCACGAACAAGCAACAGGAGATCTACCGCCCCACCTATCGCTCCGAGGTCTTCCGGAAGCTGGTGAAGAAGTACGTATCGCCGGGGGGGAGGCTCCTGGCCCCCTTCACAGGGGCGGACATCGATCTTAACTGGGACACCATCACCCGTCTCTTCGAGCTGAGCTACCGGTGCAACCTCTGCCGGCGCTGCGCCCAGAGCTGCCCCATCGGCGTGGACAACGGCCTCATCGCCCATGAGCTCAGGAAGCTCTTCAGCCAGGAGCTGGGGTGGGCCCCCCGGGAGCTTCATGAGAAGGGGACGGTCCTTCAGCTCGAGGTGGGGTCCTCGACGGGGATGAACCCGGTGGTGGTCAAGGACAACGTGGAGTTCATCGACGAGGACATGCAGGACGTGACGGGGTTCTCCGCCGACAGCCCCTTCGACAAGGAAGGGGCGGACATGCTCCTCATCCATAACGCCGGGGAGATGCTGGCGTGGCCGGAAAACCCTGGCGCCTTTGCCATCATCATGAACGCAGCCGGGCTGGATTGGACCCTTTCCTCCAACGAAGTGGGGTACGACGGAGTCAACTACGGACTCTTCTACGACGACGTTCAGTTGGCCCGGGTCGCCCTGACCCACGTGGAGATCGCCCGGAAGCTGGGGGTGAAGAAGATCATCATGGGGGAGTGCGGCCATCAACATAAGGCCATGGTGACGGTAGCCGACCGGGTGGTGGGAGGGGACGCCGTCCCCAGGGAGAGCGCCCTTACCCTGCTGGAGCAGATCGTCTTCAGCGGCAAGATCGAGTTTGACCCCTCCAAGAACGACTTCCCCGTCACGCTTCACGACCCCTGCAACATCGTCCGGAACCTGGGAATCGTGGAACCGCAACGCCGGATCCTGCGTTACCTCTGCCCCCAGTTCCGGGAAATGACACCCCACGGGGTGGACAACTACTGCTGCGGGGGCGGAAGCGGCTTCGCCGTCATGTCCCCCTACAACTTCACCGATTGGCGCATCAACGTGGCAAGCCGGGTGAAGTTCAAACAGATCCTGGACGCCTTCGCCGACCAGCCGGGGCCGGAGGTGAAGAAATACGTTTGTGCGCCATGCTCGAACTGCAAGGGGCAGATCCGGGATTTCCTGCAGTACTACGGGGCCCTGGAGAAGAGCGGAATCACCTACGGCGGGCTTGTGGAGCTCATCGTGAACGCCATGGTGGACATCAAGGAGCCCTTCATCCACTGGGAGATGCATTAGACCGGGAGCGGTCTTGGGGTTCCATGCACCTCGCCCCGGCAGCCGGGTCATCGGCTGCCGGGGCGAAGGCGTTCAGGGGTAGGGGGGAAAGGGCCCCGGGCGGGGTCAGCGCAAGGCAGGCGATTCCCCTTGGGCCTGGGGGACGGTCCGCCGCACCATCGCCGCGATGTTTCGGCACACCTGGGGCTTCTCCATCACGGCCTTCACCAGGCGGTGCATGGAGCCTGCCGCCACCGACTCCACGGATCCGGGATGCACGGCGAGGGTCACAGGGATCCCGCTGATGCGGGGATCCGCGGCCATGGAGTCCAATAGCCCCGAACCAAGGTCGGGCATCCCCTCCACGTCCAGGATGATGGCTGCGGGCCGATAGTCCTGGAGCATGGCCGAGGCCTCGTAGCCGTTGCGGGCGATTCGAAGGAGGAATCCCTCCCCGTCGAAGCAGTCCAGACGGGTGGCCACTTCCTCGTCACCGGTGATGAAGAGGACCTGTCGGACAGATCCGCTGATGCGCCGGAAGTACACGCAGTCCTCGCAGGACCCCTTGCAGAAGTGCCGGGCATGGCCCTCCAGCGTCTCCATGCCCGCCAGGAGGAAGCACCGGGTGGCCCTCACCCGGTAGACCACGCACTGCTTGCAGTCGTCCAGGATCTCGCCGTCCCGGGAGAGGAAGTCCCAGCAGTGGATCTCATCGCTGGGCAAGGTGTCCCCCGGGGGGGCCTCGATCTGCGCCTGCGCGGAGTCGGCTCCCTCCCCCGGAACGGACCGGAAGGCCATGAACGGCCGGATGTCCTGCCGGGCGACCCGGTAGTGCCCTCCCGCCGTGCGGGTCGCGGGGAGCCGCCCCTTCTTGATCCACTTGAGCACCGTATCCGGGGTGACGGAGCAGAGCCTCGCAGCCTGGCCCGTTGTCAGGAGCTCCGGCATTTCGGGTGTCATGGTTCCAGCGCCTTCCCGGGTTCTCGAGGGAGGACCCCCGCGGGGCGGGGGCCATCATCATGGTAGCCCCTCCATCCATGACTGCCAACTCCGTGCCAGAGAATCGAGAAAGGGCGCACCGTCCGTTTCCCGAATCCGGCCGGGTCAGGGAGGAATCGGCGATCCCCCCAGGATCGCCCTCCCGAGGACGGAAACCCATATCATTAAACGCCTTCTTTGAGAAAATGTTTTTCTGGAAAAACTGCGTTTTATGGTTGCGGTGAGGAATTCGCCCTTGTATTGTGATTCGTGACGGCGGTCTCACAATCCCGCCCCCTACCCTGGAGCGCGTTCATGGAATCCTCCGTGGCAGCCCCCCCGAGACCCTCCTCTCTCACGCGCGTCGTACGGCTCGTCCGCGGGGACATCACCCTCCTGGATATGGACGCCTTCGTCTTCTATGCCCAACCCGATCTGGCCCTGGGATCCGGCTACGGCGGCGCGATCTCCGTCCGGGGCGGACCGTCCGTCCAGAAGGAGTTGGCGGAGCTCGCCAGGAACGGCCCGCTCCCCACGGGAGAGGTGGTGGTGACCCAGGCCGGAAAGCTGACCGCCAGGTACATCCTCCACGCCGTGGGGCCGCGCTTCAGGGAGGCCGGCACCGAGGAGAAGCTCCTCCGTACCGTGGTTCGCTGCCTGGAGCGGGCCGAGGAAATGGGAGTCAAGCGCCTCGCCTTCCCGGCCATGGGCTCCGGGTACTACGGGGTTCCCGCGTCGGTGAGCGCCCGGGTCATGTTGGAAGCCCTCGACGCATTCCTGGACCGGGCCACCAGCCTGACGGAGGTGGTGATCTGCGTCTTCGATACTCCCCAGCATACGGCCTTCGAGACCGCCCTGGCGGCTCGGGGCTGACGGAAGGAACCCCCCATGCACGAGATCAGCCCGCTCCTCCACTTCGCGGAGCACCGCCTTCAGGAAGTGGCCCTCGGCTTCATGGCCGTGGTCTACGCGACCCGCATCGCCTGGTTCCTCCGCTTCAAGCCTGGGAGGGACCGCCAGGCGCCCACTGGGCGGCCCGGCACCACGGTGACCAAGGGCGTCCTCTACTCGTGGGCCAACATCGTCATGCCCTGGGCCATGGAGAGCACCCGCACCAAGCCTCTGCTGTACGCCCAGTTCGTGGTCTTCCACCTGGGGGTGACGGCGGCCATCGGCCTCTCCTTCGTGATTCCCTACGCCCCCGGGTGGCTGGAGGCCCCCGGTGTGGTACCCCTGCTCCAACTCGTCATCGGCAGCGCCTTCCTGGTGGGGCTCCTACGCATCGTTCGGCGCGTGAAGGATCCGTACATGAGGGCCATCAGCTCGCCCGATGATCACTTCTCCCTGTGGCTCCTGACTGCCTGGTTCCTGTTCGCCTTTCTTTCAGTGCCCAACTCCGCGGCGGCGGGGGAGGGACACCTGCTGGCCTACTTCATCCTCACGGCGTTCTTCCTGGCCTACGTCCCCTTCAGCAAGATCTCCCACTACCTCTACTACCCGTTCACCCGCTACTACCTGGGCAAGACGATGGGCCACCGGGGTGTGTTCCCGCTGGTTCGTGGAAAGGCCCACGGGTGATCCGGAAAGGGGAGACGACAAGACATGAGAACCAACGGCGAGAAGGACCTCAAGGCGCAGCAGGTCATCGATCTCCTGGGCCAGAAGCTGAGCCGGCAGATCGTGGGCTCCCTGGTGGCCTGCGTCCACTGTGGGATGTGCACCGAAGCCTGCCACTACGTGCTGGCCAACCCCGGGGACGTCACCTATGCCCCTGCGTACAAGGCCGACCGCATCCGCAAGATCTTCAAACGCCACTATGACTGGACCGGTCGCGTGCTCCCCCGCTGGGTGGGGGCCGCCACCGTGAGCTCGGTCGAGGAGCTGGAGGAGCTCAAGGACATCGTGTTCGGCAAGTGCACCAACTGCCGCCGCTGCACGGTCAACTGCCCCATGGGGGTGGACTACGCCACCTTCAACCGCATGGCCCGGGGGCTCCTGGTCTCGGTGGGCATCATGCCCGAGGGTGTGGCGGTAGTGAGCAAGGACCAATGGGAGATCGGCAACCAGATGGGGGTCCTCAAGGAGGACTACCTGGACACCCTGGAGTGGATGGAAGAGGAGCTTCGGGAAGAGCTCGATGATCCCGAGGTGAAGATCCCCGTGGACATTCCCGACTGCGAGGTGGTCTACTCCATCAACCCCCGGGAGGTGAAGTACGACCCCCGGAGCATCGCCGACGCCGCCAAGATCTTCCACGCGGCCGGAGAGAGCTGGACCATGCCCAGCGAGGGGTGGGACATGACCAACTTCGGCCTTTTCTCCGGCGACGACGCTTTGGGAGGCTCGGTGGCCCAGCGCCTCTACGAGAGCGTGGAGGATCTCCGGGGGCGGAAGCTGGTGATCTCGGAGTGCGGCCACGGATACCGCTCCACCCGGTGCGAGGGTCCGAACTGGGCGAAGCGGGACATACCCTTCGAGATGGAGAGCTCGGTGCTCACCATGCTCCGGTACATCAGGGAGGGCCGGATCAAGGTGGACAAGACCCGCAATCCGGAGCCGGTGACCTTCCACGACTCCTGCAACAATGCCCGCAGCTGCGGCCTCTTCGAGGAGCCCCGGGAGCTGCTGGGCCTGGTGTGCATGGACTTCCGCGAGATGTACCCGAACCGCTCCGAGAACTACTGCTGCACGGGCGGGGGGGGAGCCATGTCCATGGCGGAGTATACCCCGAGGCGGCTGAAGTCGGGGGCCGTGAAGGCCAAGCAACTGGAGGACACGGGGGCAGCGGTGGTGGTGACCTCCTGCCACAACTGCGTGGACGGCCTCTCGGACGTTATCCGGCACTACCAGCTTCCCATGAAGGTGACCCAGCTCGTGAACCTGGTAGCCAACGCCCTGGTGCTGGAGGAGAAGGCCGTGGTGCCGGTGGAGATGCCGGCGGCTCCGGCGGCGGTGCCCGAGGAGGTTCTGGTGGCGGCGGGCCTTTCGGGAGAAGCCCTGCCCCTGGCCGGCCGCAGGATTCTGGTGGCCGACGACGAGGAGGACCAGCTCGACTTCATCTCCACCGTGCTGGAGGACCAGGGAGCGACCGTCTTCCGGGCGACCAGCGGGGACGAGGTCCTGGAGACGGCCCGCCGGGAGAAGCCCGACGTTCTCACGCTGGACCTGCAGATGCCGGGTCGGAACGTAGGTGAGGTCTTCGAGCTGCTCAGGGAAGATCCGGAGCTGGAGAGCCTCAAGATCTGTGTCATCACCGGGAAGCCCGAGCTCCGCCGGCTCATCTACGAGCGCTCGGTCCGGCCTCCCGAGGGTTACGTCGACAAACCGGTGGACGAGAAGCGGCTGGTCTTCAACATCCGGAAGGTGCTGGAGGTCGTCCACCAGAAGGCCTAGGAGGAGGTATGCAACTGGATTACCGGCAGGTCTTCCATGCCATGCCCTGCTTCCTCTCGGTCCAGGACCGGGAATTCCGGATCGTGGACGCCAACGAGCGCTTCCGCCGGCACTTCGGTGACTTCGAGGGCCGCTACTGTTACCAGGTGTACAAGCAGCGCTCCGAGCCGTGCGAGGTCTGTCCCGTGGCCAGGACCTTCCAGGACGGGGAACGGCACGAAGGCGAGGAGGAGGTGCGGACCCTCACGGGGGACGAGCTTGCCGTTCTGGTCCACACCAAGCCCATCCTGAACGGGGCGGGGGAGATCGTGGCCGTCATGGAGATGTCCACGGACATCACCCACATCAAGAACCTCCAGCGGCTCATGAGAAGGAGCCAGAGGCGTTACCACACCCTCTTCGACGAGGTGCCTTGTTACATCTCCATTCAGGACCAGGAGTTGAACATCATAGAAGCCAACAAGGCCTTCCAGCAGGATTTCGGCAACGTCCTGGGGCGAAAGTGCTACGAAGCCTACAAGCACCGTCCGTCCCCCTGCGAGCCCTGCCCCGTTCAGGAGACGATGGAGGACGGGCTCCGACACACCCGGGAGGAGGTGGTGACGTCCCGGGACGGCAGACAGAGGAACGTCCTTGTGACCACGGCTCCGATCCGGGATGGGGACGGCCCCATTTCGGCCGTGATGGAGATGAGCGCCGACATCACGCAGGTGAGGGAGCTCGAGGACCGCCTCACCCAGCTCGGCCTCCTCATCGGCTCGGTGTCCCACAGCCTGAAGGGGCTGCTCAACGGGCTCGGCGGTGGCGCCTACCTGGTCAACACGGGGTTCGCCAAGGGGGACGATGCCCGGGTCAGGAAGGGGTGGGCCACGGTCCAGCGCAACGCGGACCGGATCAAAGCCATGGTGTCGGACATCCTCTACTACGCCAAGGACCGGGTGCCGAGCTGGGAGCCGCTCGATGCGGGTGAGGTGGCCTTCGACGTGGTTACCATGCAGGAAGCCCGGGCCGGGGGGCTGGCCGTGAGCCTGGCTTTGGAGGTGGGGCCGGAGGCCGGGGGCTTCGAAGGGGATCCTCAGGCCGTGCGGGCCCTCCTGGCGAACCTCGTGGAGAATTCCCTGGATGCTTGCCGGCTACACGATTCCGTGGGAGGGCACAAGGTGGTGGTGAGGGTGGGGGGTGACCGGAATCAGGTCTGGTTCGAGGTGGAGGACGACGGGATCGGGATGGACCGGGAAACCCGGGAGAAGGCCTTCACCCTTTTCTTCTCGTCGAAGGGGACGGGGACGGGGCTGGGCCTGTTCATCTCCCACAAGATCGCTCGTGCCCACGGGGGTGAGATCGAGTTGGAGTCCAGGCCCGGGGAGGGTACGAGGTTCACCGTACGTTTACCGAGGGAGCGGCTTCCCCGACCGGACATGGCCGCATCCCCCATGACCCCAGGGAGTATAGTTCATGTCTGATCCCCGGAGGACCATCCTGGTTGTGGACGACGACCCCGATACCCGGGACTTCTTCATCACTGTGCTGGAGGACAGCGGCTACGCGACGGTATCGGCGAGGGACGGAAACGAGGCCCTCCAGCGCCTCGGAGAAGGGCTTCCGGACCTCGTGACCCTGGACATCACCATGCCCGAGAAGTCCGGGGTGGGGGTGTACCGGACGTTGAAGGAGGATGACCGCTTCGCCCGGGTTCCGGTGATCATCATCACCGGGGTGTCGGACGACTTCAAGCAGTTCATCTCCACCCGCCGGCATGTTCCCCCGCCGGACGGGTACCTCAGCAAACCAGTGGAGGCCGAACAGCTCGCCGGATTGGTGGGGGAGCTGCTGGGATAGGTTCCTGTTACCTTCGCTCGTCGTCCAGCTCCTGGAGCCTTCTCAGAATCCCCAGGGGGCTCTCTCCGGTGGCCATGGACACGATCTTTCCCAGTTTCTCCTGGTCCGAGGAGAACTTCTTTTCCAGGCGCGCCTGGTAGGCATCCTTCAGCACCTGGATGAGCTTTTCCAGCTCGTAGGGCTTGGGAAGGTAGCTGAAGGCCCCCACCTTGGTGAGCTCCACGGCGCTCTCGAGGGAGCCATGCCCCGTGAGCATGATGGCTTCCAGGAATTGGTGCTCGTCCTTGAGGATGCGCAGGACCTGTCCCCCGTCCATCCCGGGCATCTTGAGGTCCAGCAGCGCTATGTCGAACTTCTCCTTCCGGGCCAGCTCAATGGCCTCCTGCCCGTTGGCGGCGGTACGGACATCGAAACCCCGTTTGGTGAGCCGTTGGGCGATGGCGTTCAAGAACCTGGTCTCGTCGTCCACGATGAGAAGCTTGATGACGTGCTCCATACCTACCTCCGTACGGTGGCCGAGGAAGGCCGGAAACCTACAGGGCCGGGAACCCCAACCAGAGCCAGTACCCCAGGATGGCCCAGAACCAGAGAACCACGAAGCTGATCAGCAGCACGAAGAAGCCGTGCTTGAAGAAATCCCCCAGGGTCACCAACTGCTCGCCGGTGTTGGGATCCTTGGCCATGGCGTAGGCCAGGGCGTTGGAGGGGGTCCCGATGATCAACATGTGAGCATAGGAGGAAGCGAAGGCCGTGGCCAGTCCCACCATCCAGGGATGCACCGAGGCCACAGTGGCCATGGGCACGGTCACAGGCCCGATGGCCGCCACCGTGGCGCCATCGCTCATGAAGTTCGTGGTGATTCCTGTGAAGATGCTGGAGGCGATGGCCAGCCCGCTCCCGGTGCGCATGAAGTCGGGCAGGATGTTCACGAAGGCGTCGGCCATGTAGAGGGCCGCTCCGGTGGAGGCCAGCCCGGCGCCGATGGCGGTGGCGCCGGCATAGAGGAAGACCACCTCCCAGTGGATCCCCTGCATGTCCCTCCAGGGAAGGATGCGGAAGATGTTCAGGAGTACGATCCCCAGGACGACGGGACCTCCCAGCCCCAGGGAGCCGGAGGCGGTGATCCAGAGGAAGACCACCATGGCCAGGATGGCGCCCGTGATGATCTCGTTGCGGGTCACTGGGCCGATCTTCTCGGCCGCCCTCTTGATCTCCTCCGCCACGTTGACGTTCTTCACCTGAATATGCCGGCGGACGAAGAGGAGGAAGTAGAGGCCGATGGCGATGGAGGTGACGGGCACCAGGGGCATGCCGTAGGCCACCCACTGGCCGAAGGTGGGGGCGGCCCCGTAATCGGCCAGGATCCCCACCATGATGGCGTTCCGGCCCCCGGCCGCGGGGGAGCCGGGTCCGCCGGCGTTGGCGGCGAAGCAGAGGGACAACGCCATCACTACCATTAGGTTCCGGTCGCGCCGGATCCCCGTGCTGCGCATGGTGCTGGCGTACACCATCACGAAGAGGGGCATGGTGAACGCGACCATGGCGTGCTCCGAAAGGAAGGAGCAGGAGAGGGAGAAGAGAGGAAGGAAGACCAGGAGGAAGAGGGTGAGGTTCTTGGCCGGCGCCAGGAGGAGGAGGCCGATGCGGCGGTCCAGACCCGTCTTGGTGATGGCCTTGGACATGGCCAGGACCCCGAAGATGAACAGGGGCGCGTCCTTGGCGAAGGACTGGGCCACGGCATCGGGCTTGAAGATCCCGAAGAAGTAGAGGGAGGCGGCCACGAGGAGGGCGGTGACCGCCACCGGAACCGCTCCGGTGGCCCAGAAGAGGGCCGAGACCAGGATCACCGCGAGCATGACCTGGGCCCGGTCGCCGGTCTCCTCCGCGGTGAGGGGGACCTTCTCGTGGCTGCCGGCGGGGTTCACCACCTCCCGCTCCAGCTTGTACTTCCTGGTATAGAACCCGGCGATGCTCTGTCCGGGGGTCATCTCCCTGTAGTTGGCGTACCCCATGATGGGGTCCGTGGCCTGCGCCGCCGCTTCTGGGGTGCTCTTGGGCATGCCCACCAGCTCCACCAGGCGGTCCGGCGGAGGGGTGAGGATCACGGTCAGGAAGATGGCGACCCCGGCCAGAATGAAGATGGGGCGCGAGTTGTGGCTCCCCACCAGCCACCGCCACACCGAGCGGGATTCCTTGGGCTGGTAAGCCATCTCGTGGCGGGCCTTGGCATAGACCACCTGCTCCTTGGCCTGTTCCAGGACGGCCGCCAGCTCCTCCACGTCGCAGGGTTTCTGGAGGTACTTGAAGGCCTCCAGGCGCCCGGCGTCCTTGGCCGAGTCCAGACTCCCGTGCCCGGTGAGCATGATGGCCTGGATGGCTGGGTTGAAGGCCCTCATCTCCCTGAGGGTCTGGATCCCGTCCATCCCCGGCATCTTCAAGTCCAGGACGGCGATGTTGATGTCCCCGTCCAGCCGCACCCGCCGGACCGCTTCCTCACCGTTGTCTACGTCCACCACGTCGTAACCCCGGGCCTGCAGACGCTTGGCCAGGGAGGTACGGAAGCGTTCCTCGTCGTCTACGAGCAGTACCTTGGACATAGGATCTCTCGGTCTCCCCTACTCTTGGCAAGTCCCTTCCATGATCTGCCGCGAAAGCTCGTCGAAGAGATCGGACAGGCGCAGGATGCCCACCGTCTCTTCCCGGCGACGGACCAGGAGGGAAAGGGTCTGATGGGAGAGGAACATGGCGATGGCATCGGAGAGGGGCGCGTCTTCCTGGATGCTCACGGTGGCCGACGTGTAGACATCCCTGACCAGCGCGTTCCTGGCCATCTCGCAGATATCCACCAGGTCTCCGGTGAGGAGGTCCAGCATCTTCATGGAGCTTTCCCGCAGATCGTCTCCCACGCCGGCGCGCTCCATGATGCTCAGGCTGCCCATGGACTTGCGCTCCGGAACCAGGGCGCGCAGGAAGGCGAAATGGTGGACCTTCCCGATGATCTCACCGCGGCGATTCCTCACCAGGACGGCCCGGTGGGGCTGCCGGTCCGGAGGGAGCCTGGCCACCGAGTCCCGGAGGGCTTCCAGGGCCTGGAGGAGAGTGACGTCCTCCTCCACCACCGCGTACGCCGACAGCGACAGCATGATGTCCTTGACCTGAGTGGCCATGGGCCGATCCCTCCACTCCGCTGGTGCTAGGCGACCGCCAGGGGAAGCTCCACGGTGAACACACTCCCCTTGCCGGGTGCGCTGTCCACGTAGAAAGCTCCCCCGAAAGCCTGGATGATCGAATAACTCACGCTCAACCCCAGTCCCGTGCCCTTGCCGGGATCCTTGGTGGTGAAGAAGGGGAGGAAGACCTTCTCCATCTGGTCCGGGGTCATCCCGCACCCCGTGTCCCGGATCGAGATCGAGGCCCAGTCTCCCTTGCGGGCCGTCGTGATTGTGAGCGTTCCCCCTTTTGGCATCGCGTCCATGGCGTTCTTCACCAGGTTCACGAAGACCTGAACCAGCTGGTTCCTGTCCGTGAGGATAGGGGGGATGGAGGTATCGTAGCTTCGTACGACCTCGACGTTGGAGATGGCCAGCTCGTTCCCCAGCATCACGTCCAGCACGTCGTTCAGGATCTCCCGGATCAGGTGGGGCTCCACCTTCACCTCCGTCTGCCGCACGAAGGTCAGGAGCTTCCGGGTGATGTCCCGGCACCGGAACACCGCCTCGTGGATGGCGTCCAGGTGCTCCGGCAGATCGACCGGCTCGTCCCCCTCCTGGACCAGGTCCGGGTCGAGGGAGTCCTTCAGGACTCCCACCTCCTCTGCGATGATGGCCAGGGGGTTGTTGATCTCGTGGGCGATCCCGGCCGCCAACTCCCCCACGGAGGCCAGCTTGGCAGCATGGACGAGCTGGCCCGAGAGCTCGGCCTCATACTGCTCCGCCGCGAGCCGGCTTCCCACCACCTGACGGGTCCGGACGAGGATGACCATGCCCATGACCAGGAAGACCGCCACCGTGCCAAGGAAGAAGGCGTTGCGGAAAAGGGAGGGACGAACCTCCGCCCCCCCTCCTGCGGTCATGACCACGAGGGCCCATGGGGTCTGGTTGAGCCAGGCGAAGGCGTATTCGGGCCGTTCGTCGAGGCGTGCGCCAGGCACGAAACCCCGCTCGGGAGAGGGCGGAGGCGTGAATGGCGAGGGCTGGAGTACCTCCCCCACCTTGGGCGTCGCCACCTGGAGGATCCCCCGGGCGTTGACGATAGCGGCGTGGACCTCGTTGGCTCCCTCGAGGGTGGTGAGGTATTCCGAGAGGCGCTCCGGGGAGAGGGCCGCACGGAGGATCACCGCATCCGGTCCCTCTCCCCTCCGAACTGCGATGGTGAAGTGGGGCCGGTCCCGGAAACCCAGGTAGATCTCGGTGATGACGGAGCCCTTCTCCGGCCCCATGACCTCCTGGAACCAGTCCTCGTAGCGGTAGTTGATCTCCGCGGAATAGTTCACCGGCCCTACGTACCTCACCAGGTCTCCGGCCCCCGAGACGACGCCGAGGTCCAGGAAAGCGTCGCTGGTCCGCTGGAGGGAGCTCAGAAACCCGGCCAGGCGGTCTCCCCGTTCCGGGTCCTGGAACTGGGGGTTGTCCATGATGTTGCCCAGGTTCACCAGCCGTTCCCGGAGGAAGAGGTCGAAGGTGTTGGCCTGGTGCTCGGCGATGACCTGGAGGTGGGCCTGGAGGCTCTCCCGGAGGAGGCGCTGGTACTGGACGTGGAAGAAGGCGGCCAGGAGGAGGAGAGGTGCGAAGTACAGCAGGATCAGGCGCCCGAGCGTGTTCCAGAAGAGCTCCCGGGCGTGGGGATCTCCCTGAGCCCTGGGGGGCGGCGATACCGATCCAACCGACTGCGCAGCCATGCTGCTCCCTGTTCGTGCCAACCGGATGGACCGCTCCTCTCTCCACCCGGGTGGACTCAAGGATCGCGGGCCGCGGGTGATGGCCGCGGCCACCGAACCCGGTTGGGAGTCAATTCGTGATCAAAATATCGCAATCGTTCGGTTGGTTTCGTATAGGTATTTCTCCTTATTGGACAGCGGTTTTCGCCGATTCCGGAGTCGGGCCCTTCTCTATTGGATGGCCATCCAGTAGGCCTTGAACACGATGGTCGACAGGAGGAAGCCCAGAGGAACGTTGATCAGAACCCCGACGGTGAAGGTCCAGAAGGGGGGCATCCCCCATTTTGTGAGGTCCCTGAATCGGGTGGTGAGGCCGATGCAGAGGAAGGTGAAGACGAAGGTCCAGGTCCGGAGTGTCTTGATGGGGGAGATCAGAAGAGGAGTGATCTCCGTGTCGAAGTTGGCCGAGGAGAGGGCCACGATGGCGCTCATGGAGATGGAGGCCAGGAAGAACCCGATGACGAACTTGGGGAAGCGCTCCCACACGACCCCGGCTCCCAGGCGCCGTCCCGCTTCCCCACCCTCCTTCGACTCCCAGAAGGTGACCGAGACGATGGAAAGGACCAGGGCCCAGATCCCGATCCAGATGTCTCGCCCAATGACCTTCATGAGGGTGAAGGTCTGGATGGGGGCGTCCGTCCCGGCGTTGGATGCGATGGTCTGGGCCGCGGCGAACCCGGCGGCATCGGCGAACTCGCTTGTCCCGATCCAGGCCCCTGCCACCCCCGGCTCCAGCCCGAGCCAGGTGGAGGCGTAGGGGAGGAAGAAGATCATCACCAGCGCCCAGAGGGAAACGATGGAGATGCTGACGGCGATGTGCTCCTTCTCGGCCTCTACGGCCCCGCCAACGGCGATGGAAGCCGAGACGCCGCACACGGAGCCGCCCGCCGCCAGGACGGCGGCGAACCGCTTGTCCAGGGCAAAGACCCGGGTCCCCACGAAGAACATCGTAAGCCAGGTGCAGACCGACACGATGGTGGCCTGGAGAAATGCGATAGGGCCGGCGGTGATGATGAGGGTGAGCGGAAGGGTAGCCCCCAGGAGCACGATCCCGGTCTTGATGTAGTACTCGGTCCTGAGGGAGCTTTCCAGCCATCCTGGCATCGTCCAGACGTTTCCCACCGCCAGCCCCAGGATGAGGGCCACAAGGGGCGCCTCCAGGCTCTTCTGGTGGAAGAACTCACTCTGGCTGACGATGAGGATCAGAAGTGAGGTGAGGAAGATCAGGGCGAAGCCGGGAAGGTAATGCCTGGGCTTATGCCCCATGATGGCGGTGCTGATGGTGAAGATGGTTCCGAAGACCAGAAACAGCAGGACATACCAACCCCATTGGGCAGAGAGGTGGGCCACGACCGCTGAGAACTCCGTCCACTCCCGCGGCGGGCTCACGGCCAGAGGGCCCAGGGTGCCCCCGGAGAAAAAGAAAACGCTGGCGGCAAGAATGATCGCAAGCCCCAGCCACACGGCCCACCAGTCCTCCTTCTTCCAGAGTGCGGAGATTCCCTGAGCACGGCTCATCAAGACCCTCCTTCCGGGTGCGGAACCCGGGGGTGTGCCCGCCCCCTTTTTCGAGGGCGCCCCCTGCGTGAAAGGCTCAGTTTAACGATCCCTGTCCCGCATGCAACGTGTCCCCGGCGCACCCTGCGGTACGGTCCTTGTAGTGTTACCATCCCCGGACCGGCACGGCCCCCTCGTACCCCGATCAAGGATCTGACCATGGCGAAGCCTGCATTGAAGGACACCCTTCGGGACTTCCTGGCGCACGGTGAGCTGCAGGCGGTGGTGGAGAAGGCAGGGGAGCGCCGAAAGGTTCTCGGGACCCTTGTGGCCCTGACCTTCGACTCCGACCCCCAGGTGGTGTGGAGGGCCATCGAAGCCATGGGAATGGCGGCGGAGGCCGTGAGCAAGACGAGCCCGACCTACGTCAAGGAGCACATGCGCCGTCTCTACTGGCTCATCACCGAGGAGTCCGGGGGGGTTTTCTGGCGGGCGCCGGAATGTCTGGCGGAGTGTGCCGGTCGCCTTCCCGGGCTTCTGGAGGATTTTGTGCCCATCGCGTTCCACCTCCTGGAGAGCCTGGAGGAGGAAGACCTGGGGCACTTCCGCTCCGGGGCGCTCTGGGCGGTCGGACGCCTCTCCCGGGTGGTCCCGGACGACCTCCCGGCCGTCCTACCCCTGGTGGTGAGGGCTCTGGATGATAGCGACCCGCAGGCCCGGGGCATGGCGGTCTGGTGTCTCGGCCAGGTCGGGGAAGGAAAGACCCTCGGGGCCCGGCCGGATCTCCTGGACGACCCCGGTCCGGTGCAGCTCTACCGGAACAGGGTCCTGGAGCAGACCACCGTGGGGGCCCTCACCCGGGAGGTCACCGGGATCTGAGAAGCGCCTCCACCATGCCATCCACGGTGTGGGGGATGGCTTCCAGAGCGGCGTCATACCCCAGATCCCGGAGGGTGGCCGACGTCAGGGGGCTGATGCTGATGATCTTCGCCGACCTCAGGAGCTCTCCGTAGAGGCCCACGAGGGAGCGGGCGGTGGGGGAGCTGGTAACGGTGATCCATCCGACCTCTCCGGCTTGCAGCGCGTCGGATACGTCGGGGTTCGGGGCGTCTACTTCCACGGTCCGGTACACCGCCACCTGGTCCACGGCGGCGCCCAGGTCCTCCAACTCCTCTGCCAGCAACGGGCGGTCCCCGGTGGCGCGAGCCAGGAGGAATGCGCCTCCAGGAGCCTCGGCCCTGAGTGTCCTGGCCAGGGATGCCGCCTCGACCTTGTCCGGCGTCAGATCGGCCGTTACGTGGTAGTCCGCCAGCCGCTCGGCCGTGCCTTTGCCCAGGGCCGCGATCCTGACCTGCCCCAGGGAGCGCACGTCCCTCCCGGTCTGGAAGATCCGGCGTAGCATCCCGTCCACCCCATTACCCGACGAGAAGACGAGCCAATCATACTGCCCCAGCCCGGCCAGGGCCGCGTCGACCGGAGTCCAATCCAGGGGATCGGTGATCCGGATGGCTGCCTGGGTCAGGACCTCCGCTCCCAGCAGAGCCAGCCGCTGCCGGAGCTTACCGGAGGTCTGTTTCGATCCCGCCACCAGGACGGTGGAGCCGAACAGCGGGCGCTCCTGGAACCAGGAGAGGGTGGGGGCGTGATCCACGACCTTTCCGACCACGAAGAGCGAAGGGGGTTTCAACCCCCTCTCTCCTATGACCTGGGAAAGGGTTCCCAGAGTGCACTTCACGGTCTGCTGCCGAGCCCGGCTGCACCACTGCACCACCGCCACCGGCGTCTCGGGGGGTTTGCCGTGCTCCATGAGGGCTCCGGCCCATTTCCCGGCCCACTTCACGCCCATGTAGAAGACGAGCGTGCCCGGGAAGACCGCCAGGGCCTTGAAGTCCAGGTGGGAGTCCTCCCGGTCGTCCTTCTCATGACCGGTGACCAGGGCCACGGCCGAGGCCTCTTCGTGGTGGGTCAGAGGGATCTCGGCGTAGGCCGCGGTCGCCAGGCCGGAGGTGATCCCCGGGACGATCTCAAAAGGGATTCCGGCGGCCCGGCAGGCATCGGATTCGTCCACGCCCCGGGCGAAGATGGAGGGGTCTCCCCCCTTCAGGCGGACCACGGTCTTCCCCTGCAGGGCTGCCTGCACCATGGCCTCGGTAATCTCCTCTGGGGTCATGGAGCGGCCTTGATTGTGCCGGCCCAACCGGATGAGCTCGGCCCCCTCCGGGGCGTATTCCACCAAAGTCGGGTTGGCCAGGTAGTCGTAGAGGAC
Organism: Gemmatimonadales bacterium; assembly: GCA_041309685.1. GTDB lineage: Bacteria > Gemmatimonadota > Gemmatimonadetes > Longimicrobiales > Gaopeijiaceae > JBFYZD01. The sequence goes on from JBFYZD010000174.1 coordinate 37,489, forward strand.
CAGGTCCGCCGACTGGAGGCATTGGACGGCCCGGACCGTGATGAGGCCCGGATCACCGGGGCCCGCGCCCACCAGGTGCACGCTTCCGATCTTCGGCTTCGATGGCTGGGTCATGATTCCAGGTCTGGTTCAGCTCCCCGTGGGAGCCTCGGTTGCGACTCGGGTGAGGAGATCGGGAAAGCGAGGGTCCTCACCCACGGGAGTCAGGATCACCATTTGGGCTTCCGGGTGTTTCTTCTTAAGCTCCTGCACCAGAGGGCGGATGTCCTTGTCCACATGCCCTGCGCTGGCCATGAAGAGGGGGAGGAGGCGGAAGGTCCTGGCTCCTTCCCGGATGCCTTCGGCCACGACCTCGGGCAGGTCCGGTCCACTGAACTGCATATAGGCGAGACGGACCTCTTCCGGGGCCAGCCTTTCCTGAAGGGTGGCAGTCAGGCCTTCCAGCGATTCACGCCAACCGGAGTCGCGGCTTCCGTGGGCAATGAGGATCAGCATGGCTCCGTCGGGTCCTCGCCTGGGGTCAGTGCGGCGGCGATGCGATCCCGGGTCGTTCGAGCCAGGGAGGGGTTCCGCCCGTCGGTGAAAACGGCGACGGTAAAGCCATCGCCCTGATGGAGCGCCCCGAAGATCACCCCCGAGCGCTCCCCGGAGGAAGCGTCGCAGACCAGGATACCCCGGGTGCGGGCCTCCTCCACCAGGAGGGCGTTCGACCTCAGGTCGTCGGTGGCGGCGACTGCAAGAAAGACGCCATCAAGGTGCTCCGGCCGGAAGTGCTCCCGCACCCACTCCACAGCGCCGGCCTCAACCATTCCAACCACCTCCGGGGTCGCCTCGGGGGCCACAACGCAGGTGGCGGCGCCGGCCCGACACAGGTTCCGGGCCTTTCGGGTTCCGACCTCACCGCCGCCTGCCACGAGGCACCGGCGGCCCCGTACATCCAGGCCGATGGGAAGAAAGCGCATGGGTTCCTGGGCCTCCGTTCCGGCGCCGGGGCCGGTGAATCCGGGGACCCTGCGCCTGGTTTCTCTAGTGCCCGACGGCGATGATCCCGCTGGCCGCCAGGGCCAGGATGATGACCTCCAGGAATGCAATGGCGGAGTAGATCCAGTCCCTCTTCCTCAGGAGGGTCGGCAGGATCCCCAGATAGCAGACGATGGTCACCGCCGCAAGGAACGCGATGCCCAGGAAGTTCAGGTAGTCCCCTTTCCCCAGGACCGCCACCCAGCCCCAACCCGTGACCAGATGGTCCCGGTGAAGGAACTCGTGGTTGATGGCCTCCAGGTAATCGTGGGCGCTGAGGGTCCAGTAGTTGGGCAACTCGTGGATCGGGACGGCCGGGGCCACGACACCCAGGGCGTAGAGGGCGAAGGTGGCCGTGAGCATGGCGAGCCCGGCGTACATTCCAAAGGCGAGGATCCTGGCGTAGAGGAGCTGCTCCTCGCTGGGGGCGAGGTCCTCCGGCGTTGCCCCCCGGGCCGCGGAGGGCCCGGGGACCTTGAGCTCTTCCCGGGCGGCCTCGTACTCGGAGTCCGGGAGGATCGGGACTTCGTCGTCCTGGTCGTAGCGGTTCCGCTCGCTCATTCTCGGGCTCCTGTGATCCCTACACGAAGAAGGGGAGACCCAACCCCTTGGTGATGGCCTTGGCCCCCGAGAAGAGGAGCATGGCGATGACGATCCAGCGGACGAAGGTGGGCTTGGCCACCCGGAGGATCCTCACGCCCACGAAGGAGCCCAGCATGATCCCCACCAGGGAGGGGACCACCATCATGGGGATCACGCACCCCTGGTTCAGGTAGATCCAGGCCGCCGAGGTGTCCGTGATGGAAAGGAGGAACTTGCTGGTGGCCACGCTGATCTTGAGGGGGGCCCCCATCAGCAGGTTCAAGACCGGGACGTTGGCCCACCCCGCACCCAGGCCGAACATCCCGGCGGCGAAGCCGATGGCGATGAAGAGGAGGAGTCCGGGTATGGTGCGGTGGATCTTCCAGTTCACGGTCTGTCCCAGGCTCGCCTCGTTGTAGATCCCGTAGATGCCCAACACGGTGGACAGGCGGTCCGCTCTCGGCACGTCGGGGAAGGTGGATTTCCTGGCCGTCATCATGATGACCACGATCCCCAGGATCGTGGCTCCCAGGGCGGTCTGGACCACGTTGGTGGGGAGGGCCAGACCCACCATGGCGCCCCCGATGGCGCAGGCGGAGGCGATGATGGCCACCGGCATGGCCAGGCGAAGGCTGGCGAGGTTCATTCTCAGGAAACCGGGTCCGGCGGCCAGGGCTCCGCACAGGGCCACCAGAAGGCCGGCCCCCCTTACGAAGTCCAGGTGGAAGGGGAAGAACCCGCTGACGATGGGGACGTAGAGCACCCCTCCCCCGACCCCTCCCAGGGCTGCGAGAATTCCCATGACAAAGGTCATGAGGAAGAGGGCCAGGGGCCAAACCCACCAGGCTGTTGTGCCGGCCTCCACCGCAACCGCCGTCTCCTGGGCGCCCAGAGGGGCGGAGAGGGTTGCGAGGAGAACCACCGATAGGCCTGCCAGGAGGCCGTGGGAGCGGAAGAGACGGTACATCGCCAATCCCTTCGGACTGTTCTGGTTAGGGATAAGGGTCGAACCACTCGAGCTTCAGGTGAATCTCATCTGCACCGGGGACCGACCGGGCGATCTCGGTGATCCGATTCCCCATATCACCGGTCCTCAACATCGGAGCTTGACCCGAGACCTCCACGATTCCCCGGCGCACCCTTGCCTGCAGATCCAGGGTCTGGGTGCCCAGGTCCTCCAGGAGCGCCAGGTTGACCTGGCACTGCACCCGGAAGTCCCTCAGGTCGGCCGCCCGTTCCGGGGTCAGAACGAACTCCGGCTGATCGACCAGGCGGACGAGGACCTCGCAGGCCTCGGGGATGGAGAAGGTCTCCAGGTTCACAACCAGGTCGTAGAGCGTCGGGTCGGCGATGTCCACCCCGTACATCACCCGGACCCACCGGGCCCGGCCATCGTCCACGTCCCTGATGTAGGCCTCGGCGGATGCCTCGTCCATCCCCTCGGACTCCATGAGGGTCTGGACCCGCTGCTCCAGGGGGGCGATGAGGCGAAGGCGGATGACTCCGGGTAACCCCTCCAGAAGGCGTGCTCCGGCCAGCCCGTGGTAGATCAGCCTGCCGGAGAGGGCTGCTTCCGCAAGAGTATGTCGCACGCCAGCCACATAGAGCCTGGTCAGTAGGTCGGCCCGGCCGAAAAAGCCTGGTTTCGCCTCCATCTTGTCTTCCAGGTCCTTGGCCGGCACGCCCAGCTGGGCTGCGGCCTCCTGAGCGACCTCCCGGCCCAGGAGAGGATAACCCAGGCGGTCGGCCAGGCACCGGGCGAGGGCTTCTCCACCGCTCCTGGTTCCCCGGCTGATGCTGATGATGGCCATGGATCAGCCTCCCGTGATCTGGGCGAGGCGCCGCCGGCACGCCGCGGCAAAGGCGAAGATCTCCGACTCCATCTCGGGCGTCAGGGAGAAGCGAGGCTGGGAAGCCGATTCCGCGATGGCCTCACAGGCGGACTCGATGGAAAGCGCCTGGAGATTGATGGTCAGGTCGTAGTTGGCCGGGTCCATCACGTCTGCTCCGTACATCACCCGCACCCAGCGGGCTCGCTCCTGGTCCACCTTCCTGATGAAGACCGAGACCTGCTCCCGGGTCATGCGAGGGTGCGTTGCGAGGAGGTTCTGCACGCGCATCTCCAAGGGGGCGAGGATCTGGACCCTGAGAATGCCGTGGATCTCTCTGAGCAGAAACTGGCCCGCGAGCCCGTGGTAGACCAGGTTCCCCCGGGTGCACCATTCCGCGAGGGCCGTCTGGACGGCGGCGACGTACTTCTCCCGGTCCTTGGTCAGCCTGGCCCAGAGCCCCGGGGTGGTCTCGAATTTCCCCTGCAAGGCCTCAGGAGAGATTCCGACCTTCTCGGCGGCCTCCTGGAGCACCTCCCGGCCCACGACGGCGAATCCCGATCTGCGGCCCAGGCATTCCGCCACGGCCCGGCCGCCGCTGAGGGACCCTCGCGAGATGGTGATGATGGCCACGGGCTCCAACCTTTCCCCAATCGAATCCGTTCAAAGCGAGGAGGATGACCTGAAGCGCACCGCTGCCCTGATGATCGACGGGGCCCAACCCACCGTCCCCAGCGCGTGCACGTGTGAATAGGAGGCCAATACGTTCAGGCGGGTCAGGCCGTCGTGCCGCCCGGTGAACCCGAATCCCCGCCGTACCCGGAAGGCGAAGCTCCCCTCCCCCACCTCCGGGGAGGCCAGGAAGGTGTAGTGGAACTCGTGCCCCTTGACCGTTTCACCCACCGGGTAGAACGGGTTTTCCCGAATGGTCTCGAGGACCGTATAGCCGTGCCCCCTGGGACTGGCCTGGAAACCATACTCCACCGGAAGGACTCCAGCCAGGGGAAACGACTTCCCCTGGAAGTGGAGCCTGTTCCCCAGGTACACGGCCCCGCCGCACTCGGCGTAGATGGGGAGCCCCCCCTCTGCCGCATCCCGTACCGAGGCCATGAAGGAGCCGTTCTCCGAGAGCCCCAGGGCCAGGGTCTCGGGGAAGCCCCCGCCGAGGTACAGAGCCTCCACCTGGGGCAGGTTCCGGTCCTCCAGGGCGGAGATCTCCAGAAGCTCCCCCCCGGCCTCCCTCAGTGCTTCCAGGTTCTCCGGGTAGTAGAACTGAAAGGCCGCGTCCCTGAAGATTCCGATGCGGGGTGGCCTGGCAGGGGGCTCGGCGCCGGGGCTCTCCGGAGCGGGGGGCCTTTCCGCCACCCGGACCCCGGTGGGGGGTCGGAGGGCCTGGGTGTGCTTGCGGGCCATCTCCAGGATCCCCTCCAGGGCCAGGTACCTTTCCGCCACTTCCGCCACCCGCTCCATCATCGCTTCCGCCGCCTCCGACTCCTGAGGCGGCACGAGGCCCAGGTGCCGTTCCGGGAAGAGGTCGTCCGGAAGCTTCGGGACGGCACCCAGAACCGGAATCCCACAGATCCCTTCGATGGCCTCCCTCAGCACGGTTTCGTGGCGGGAGCCTGCGGTCCGGTTGAGGATCACCCCTTTCAGAGGGAGCCCGGGGTCGAGGGTCTGGCATCCCAGGATCTGGGCAGCGGCCGTGCGGGTGGTCTTGGTCACGTCCACCCCGAGGAGGACGGGGATCTTCAGGAGCCTGGCCAGCTCGGCGCTGCTGAAGCTCCCTGCGGCGTCCATTCCGTCGAAGAGACCCCGGTTTCCTTCCACCAGCGCCAAACCGGCGCCCCGGGAGGCATCGAGGTAGGAGTCGAGGAGGGAGGCGGAGGGAAGGAGGAAGAGGTCCAGATTGCGGCAGGGGCGGCCCGCGGCCAGGGAGAGCCAGGCCGCGTCGATATAATCGGGCCCCTTCTTGAAAGGGGCCACGATGAGGTTCCTGCTCCGAAAACTCGCCGCGAGCCCCAGGGAGAGAAGCGTCTTTCCGCTTCCTCCCCGGAGGCCCGCGACGAGGACTCCAGGCGCATTCACAGGCACATCAGTGCATCTCGATGAACCCGCATGGGCAGATCTCCGCGCACTTGGAGCACCCGGTGCAATTCTCCAGCTTCCACCCGTACAGGATGCCCTTCTCCTGGGGCTTCACGATGGCCTGGTCCTGGCAGTACATCCAGCACTTCTCACAGTCCATGCAGTAGCCGCAGCTCATGCAACGGGCGGCTTCCAGGAAGGCCTGGTCCTTGGAGTACCCCAGGTTCACCTCCGCGTCCAGGTCCATCCGTTCATCCAGCCCGAGGTGGCTGGGGACCTGCCGCTCCGAGGTCTCGTAGTGGGAGAGGACCATCTTGTCGGAGTAGATCAACTTGCGGGGATCCACCTGCTTGGGGGCCCCCGTGAAGGACCGGTCGATGTCCTCCGCTGCCTTGCGACCGTGACCCACGGCGTCGGTGACCAGCGCCAGGTTGGTGACGTCTCCTCCGGCCCAGACCTTGTGCTCCGTGGTCCGGCCGTCCTCGTCCACCTTGATCCAGTCCTTCCCCGGGACCTCGATGAGGCCCTCGAAGCCCGTGAAGTCGGGCTGTTGGCTCACGGCGGAAATGATGGCCGAGGAGGGGATCTCGTATTCCGAGCCCTGGATGGGCACGGGGCGGCGGCGCCCGGAGGCGTCGGGCTCGCCCAGCTCCATCTTGATGACCTTCATGGCCTTCACGTAGCCACGCTCGTCCTTGACGAACCCGGCCGGGGCCCGGAGGAACTCGATGACGATTCCCTCGGCGATGGCCTCCTCGACCTCTTCCTTGATGGCGGGCATCTCCGCCAGCGTCCGACGGTAGAGGACGGTGACATTGGCGCCCAGACGCTTGCAGATCCGGGCTGCGTCGATGGCCGTGTCGCCGCCACCGACCACGATGGCTACCACGTCCTTGCCCAGTTGGAGCTGCTCGCCGTGGTGGAAGCGGCTCAGGAAGTCCACGCCGCTGAAGACGTTGGGTGCGTCCTCTCCATCCACGCCCAGGCTGATCCCCTGCTGTGCTCCCAGGGCCACGTACAGGGCGTCGTAGTCGGTTTTCAGCTGGTCCATCGTGACGTCCTTCCCGACCCTCACCCCGTACTGGATCTCAACGCCGGTATCCAGGATCTTCTGGATCTCCGCGTCCAGGACCCCCTCCGGGAGCCGGTACCCCGGAATGCCCCAGCGGAGCATCCCGCCGGCCTTGTCGGTGGCCTCGAAGATCTTCACGCCGTAACCCCGGCGGGCCAGCTGGTAGGCGCATGAAAGGCCACTGGGGCCCCCTCCCACCACCGCCACCTTCTGGGCCTTCTTCTCGGTGGAGAGCATCCGCAGGGGGAGGTTGGCCTGGAGGCCATAGTCCCCGATGGAGCGCTCGATCTTGTTGATGCTGACCGCCGAGTCCTTGTCCTTCCGGTTGCACCCGGTTTCGCAGGGGGCGGGGCAGACCCGTCCGCAGACGGAAGGGAAGGGGCTGGTGTTGGTGTAGATGTACCAGGCCTCTTCCAGGGCCTGCTCCTGGGTCTTTCCCAGCTTCTTGGCATCGGCCAGGGTGGTGATGAAACCCCGGATGTGGTTGCCGCTGGGACAGGTATGAGTGCAGGGGGGTTTCTTCTCGACGTGCCTCGGCCGAAGGGGCGACTGCTCACGGCCACCGCCGCCGGAGAACGACCTCACCCCCAGCTTCTTCTTCTTGACTACGATCTTCGCCATAGGTCACCTCTCACGACCGACCGTCCAGAGTCGAGGAAATCCTTGCGGTTCCCCGCCCTCGTGGGGCGGGGAACCCTGGCAAGGAGGAAAACAGTCCCGAACCGCTCCGGGGAATCAGGAGCCTCCCGCAGCACCTTCCTCGTGCGGGATCTCAATGAAGCTGCCGCCGAAGTAGGTGTAGACGCAGCGCCCGGAGTCCATGAGTTGCCGGATGGCGAGCTTGCAGAGCGCCTTGTCGCACTGGCCCTCACCGAACTTCTCGATCATGGCCTTGGTGAGGTCTCCGGCTTTGAACTTTTTCCGGCCCATGTACTCCTTGACCATCTCGTACATGGCGTCGGCGACTTGATCGGCTGTCACAGCCATTGGAACCTCCTAGTGTCGCAGCTGTGCGGACCGCTTGAAGCTCAGGCCCGCGTACTTGTAATCGTCGATGTGCTGCTTCGTGAACTCGATTTCGGTCAGCTCGAAGAACTTGGGCCAGCCGATCCTCTCGATGAACTCGCCCAAGCGCTCGTAATTGCGCGCGTTCTCGGCCCAGACCTCCACGATCTTCCGGACCGCCGACGTGACCTCGGGCCACCGGGGCGGGTTGTTCGCGATGAAGGGGATGGCCAGCTTGCTGAACTTGGGCTCGGAGCGGGCGTTGGACACCTTGCCACCCACCCAGATGGAGATGCCGTCGTTCAGGGCGTCCGCCATGGGCAGCGCCGGGCAGACCGAGAAGCAGTTCGCGCAGAACATGCAGAGCTCCTCGTCGATCTCCACGGAGGGCATGCCGTTGACCTCGGCGGGCCGGATGGCCGCCGTGGGGCAGGACGCCACCACGTTGGGAATCTCGCAGAGCTTCTTCATGTTCTCGTGCTGGACCTTCGGCGGACGCCGGTGCACGCCCAGGATCGCGATGTCGGAGCAGTGCACGGCGCCGCACATGTTCAGACAGCAGGCCAGGGCGATGCGGAGCTTGCCCGGGAGCTTCTTGGTGCCGTCGAAGTACTCGATGAGATCGTCCATGACGCACTTCACCACGCCGGAGGCGTCGGTGGCGGCGGAGTGGCAGTGCACCCACCCCTGGGTGTGGACGATGCTGGAGATGGCCGCACCGATTCCTCCCACCGGGTGCCCCAGCTCCGCCAGCTCAGCGATGAGGGGATCGATGTTGGCCTGGTCGGTGAGGAGGAATTCGCAGTTGTGCCGGCTGGTGAAACGGAGGTGACCTCCGCAGTACTTATCGGCCAGCTCGGCGAACTTCCGGATCCGTTTCGTCCCCATGAGGCGGGGGGAGCCGGCCCGGACGGTGAAGAGCTTGTCGCCGCTCTCCCCTACGTGGACCATGACCCCGGGCTTCAGGATCTCATGGTATTTCCACTTCCCGTAATTCGCCTTGATGATGGGGGGCAGGAACCGCTCATAGTGCGGGGGGCCGATATCGGTTCTTCTATCCGTTGCCATCGATGTATCTCCCGAAAGTCAGTTGTTCTCTCAGTCTGAACGAGACGGTCTATCTCGAATCCCCTACTGCTCCTCTTCCTCCTCGCCGTCGCCTTCCTCGAAGTACTCCTCGTAGAAGACGTAGGGGTTGTCTCTCGGGTACGCCACCATCTCGGGGATGGGCTCCACCTCGATGGCTTCCAGGAAGTTGCCGAGTCCCACGCGCTGCATGAGCTCGCCCACGCGCTCCCGGTTCTTACCGTGCTCGCCCCAGAAGTCCCAGACCCGCTCGGCGAGGTCTTTGATCCCCTCGTAGGGGGGCTCCATCTTCAGGAAGGGAATGATGACCGAGGAAAGCTGAGCGCCCTCCACGATGGGGGCCTTGGAGCCCAGGAGGACGGTGGCGCCGGTGTCCACGCCGGGCCGAAGAGCCTTGGGCATGGCGTTGATGCAGTGCATGCACTTGACGCAGTTCGAGTCGTCGATCTCGATCTCGTTCCCGTCCCACGCCATGCACTTGGTGGGGCAGTTACCGCAGATGTCCCGCTCGATGTTCATGCCGGCCTTGGCGTAATTCCGAACCTCGTCCTGATCGATGCGGATCTCGTCCCGCCAGGTGCCGATGATGGACATGTCGGACCGGGCGATGGAGGCCACGCAGTCGTTGGGGCAGCCGGAGAACTTGAACTTGAACTTGTAGGGGAACGCCGGGCGGTGGAGCTCATCCTGGAACGCCATGGTGATGTTGTAGCAAGCGTCCAGGGTGTCGTAGCAGGCCCACTCACAACGGGCCGGACCCACGCAGCAACTCGGCGTCCGCACGTTGGAACCCGATCCGCCCAGGTCGAAGTCGTTGGCGGTGAGCTCGGCGAACGTAGGCTCCAGCTCGGCCGTGGTCGTTCCCAGGAGGATGATGTCCCCCGTGGAGCCGTGCATGTTGGTGAGCCCAGATCCGTGCCGGTCCCAGATGTCGCAAACCGTCCGGAGGGCATCGGAGGTGTAGAACCACCCCGAGGGTTGGTTCACGCGGAGGGTATGGAAGTGGGCGATGGCCGGATACTCTTGCTGAAGGTCGGAGTAGCGGCCGATGACGCCGCCGCCATACCCCATGACCCCCACGATGCCGCCGTGCTTCCAGTGGCCGACCTTCTCGTGGTAGGATCGCTCAAGGAGCCCCAGGAGTTGGTCGCAGGCCTCCTTGCCCTCGTCGGCCATCTCCTGGATCTGTGTGACGAAGCTGGGCCAAGGGCCTTTCTTCAGTTCGTCCAACATCGGGGTGCTTCTCTGGGAATCTGCCATCGTCGTCTCCCTTTTAGGCTTGGATTGATGGCGTAACGGTCAAATCCGTTTTGTGCTCGACTCGGTCTTCTATCCTTCAACCCTCATGCCGCGAGCATCCGCTCCCGGACGTTCACGACGATCTTGTAGATCATCGTCAGGATCATGAACCCGATGGCGTAGACCCCCGCCGTCACGGCGACCTCGATGCCCGAGGGTGCATACTCGGTGATTCGCCCCAGCGGGTTGGGGACGAACCCCGTCACGACCATCCCCACGCCCTTCTCGATCCAGATGGCCACGATGACCCCCGCGCAGATGGCTCCCAGGACCTTCAGGTTGTTCCGGACCCTGGGGATGAGGAGGAGGGTGACGCAGGTGACGGTCAAGAAGGCCCCCGTCCACATCCAGGGCACCAGGGAGTCATACCCGTGGAGGCCGACGTACAGGTACTCGAAAGCGTGGACGTGGTGGGGCATGTCGCCGTATAGGGCCGTGAAGAGCTCGACTCCCACGAAGAAGACGTTCGCGGCCATGGCGTAGGCCACGATCAGGGCCAGCTTCCGGATGGCTTCCTCTCCCGGATCGAAGCGGGTGAACTTCCGCATGATGAGGGACATGAGGATCAGGAGGCTGGGGCCGGAGGCGAAGGCCGAGGCCAGGAAGCGGGGCGCCAGGATGGCCGTCATCCAGAAGCTGCGCGCCTCCAACCCGGAGTAGAGGAAGGCCGTCACCGTGTGGATGCTCACCGCCCAGGGGATGGAGAGAATGATGATGGGCTTGATCCACTTCGGGGGAGGGGCTTCCTTCCGCTCGGCGTCGAAGGTCACCGCCCCGATGATGAGGTTCAGGACCAGGTAGCCCCCCAGGGCCATGCTGTCCCAGAACATCATGGAGTTCAGGGTGGGGTGGAGGATGACGTTCACCACCCGCGTGGGCTGCCCCATGTCCACGAAGATGAACAGCATGCACATGAGGACCGCCGCAACGGCCAACCCCTCCCCCAGGATGACCATTCGGCCGAAGGCCTTGTAGTTGTGGAGATAGTAGGGCAGCACCACCATCACGGCGGAGGCTGCCACCCCCACCAGGAAGGTGAACTGGGCGATGTAGATCCCCCAGGTCACGTCCTGGGTCATCCCGGTGACCGTCAGCCCCTGGGTGAACTGCTGCCCCCAGGCCAGGAGCCCGCCGGCGATCAGGACCGCCCAGATACCCAGGAGGCTCCAGTACCCCTTGCCCCCGCGAAATGCCGCTTCCAGCATGACGCTACCTCATCAGACGATGTAGAAGACGTTGGGACCGGTGCCGAGGCTCACCTTGCGGGCGATGGTGTGAGTCTCCCGCAGCACCTGGCTGACCTCGGAGGAGGGGTCGGAGAGATCGCCGAACACCAGGGCTCCCTCCCCGCCGGGAAGCTGGTTCGCCGCCTCCACGCATGCCGGCGGAAGGCCGTCCCGGATCCTCTCCGCGCAGAAATTGCACTTCTCCACCACGCCCCGGGTCCGCGTGGGAAACTCCGAAGGGTAGTTCCCGTCGGCATCGGTTTCCACGAAGGGCCGGGGATCCCGCCAGTTGAAGCTCCTGGAGCCGTAAGGGCAGGCGGCCATGCAGTACCGGCACCCGATGCACCGGTGCATGTCCATCATGACGATGCCGTCGGACTCCCGCTTCCAGGTGGCCTGGGTGGGGCAAACCCTCACGCAGGGGGGGTTCGTGCAATGATTGCACAGCACCAGGACGGGGCTCTCCAGAAGCTCCGTGGGCGTGTGGGCATGGATCTGATCCTCGAAGACGTGCTCGTAGCTCTCGTCCCAGATCCAATGGATCTCTTCCTCGGGGTCGGGAATCCGGGGGATGTTGTGGGCCTTTTCACAGGCTTCCCGGCAGGCCTGCCGGACCGGTGCGCTCCGGGCCTTCTCCATGTCGATGACCATGGCCCACTGGCGCTCGGCCGCGGAAGCTCCCGCCCCCTGGGCTCCGGCCTCGGGGCTGCACGCGGAGGTGAGAAGGGGAGCTCCCCACCCCAACCCCAGGGCTGCGGCGCCCGTCTCCTTCAGAAAGGCCCGACGGCTCTTCTTCTCCATGGCTCAGGCCCCTCCGCCCGGCGTCGTATGGCACTCCCAGCAGGTGGGAGTAACGTTGGCGTAGTCATGACAGCGGGTGCAGAAGTCGTCCCTGTTTTCGTGACAGTCCAGGCAGGTCTTGGTGAGGCTGGGGTAGTACCTCACCCCGGAGGAGGAGGTGTACTCCGTGATGCCGTTGCGGACCAGCCCGTCCCGCCAATCGTTCAAAAGGTTCATGTGGTTGGACGTCATCCATGCGCTGTCCTCCACACAGGCGGTGGCCTTGGACGGATCGGGATAGACCAACTCGGCCCTCCCCGCCTCGGGTTCTCCCGCAGCGGCCAGACGGCCCCAGAAAGGGAACGTGACGAGAATCACGAACACGGCCAAACCAAAGAGTATCTTGCCTTTATCGCGCATGGACGGCGGCTCCTTTCTATTCTCCATTGCCTTCGGAGTCATCAAGTTCCATGCCCGGGATGGGCTCGAGCCGGAGGTTGTGGGTGCGCTTCTTTTCCCCGGTGAGGCGCATGGCGTTGATCAACAGCTCGGTGATCCCGGTGATCTTCACTCCGGGAGCCCAGTAATCGGCCACCGTCACCAGGGTCGCCCGGTCGATGGCGCACATGGCCGCCATCTGGTTGACGCCGTGCTTCTCCTGGACGTGCCGCAGGGCGCTTCCCCGGGGAAGGCCGCCCCTGAGCCTCATTTCCATGTTCTCGTCGGTTCCCAGCCCAGCCCCCCCGCCACAGCAGAAGGTCTGCTCCCGGATGGTGTTCTCCGGCATCTCGAAGAAGTGGTTGCAGACGTTCCGGATCACGTAGCGGGGCTCTTCGAAGATCCCCATGGCCCGGGCCGGATTACAGGAGTCGTGGAAAGTGACCCGAATGTGGTCATTTCGGGACTTGTCCAGGTTCAGCTTCCCGTGCCGGATCAGGTCCGCCACGAACTCCATCAGATGGATCATCTTGGTGGAGCGGGCGTGGGGGAACTCGGTCCCGGTGATGGGGGACCTGGGAATCTCCAGGAAGTCCGCGGGTCCGTTGAGGGTGTCCATGTACTGGTTGATCACCCGCCACATGTGCCCGCATTCGCCCCCCAGGATCCACTTCACCCCCAGGCGCTTGGCCTCGGCGTAGATCTTGGCGTTCAGGCGCTTCAACGCCTCGTGGGAGGTGAAGAGCCCGAAGTTGCCGCCGTCGGAGGCGTAGGTGCTCCAGGTGTAGTCGATTCCCAGTTCGTGGAAGAGGAGCATGTACCCCATGCAGGTGTAGATGCCCGGATCCGCCACGAAGTCGCCGGAGGGGGTCACAAAGAGGATCTCCGCCCCCTTCTTGTTCATGGGGATGTCCACCCGGATCCCCGTGGCCTCCTCGATGTCGTCCGCCATGAACTCCAGGGTATCCATCAACCCGTGGGGCTGGATGGCCAGGTGGTTTCCCAGCCGGAAGCAGTTGGCCACGGGCTCCAGGACCCAGTTCACGTAGAGGCCCAGCAGCCCCAGCAGCTCCCGGCCCATCATGGTGATCTCGGCGGTGTCGATGCCGTAGGGGCAGAAGACGGAGCAGCGGCGGCACTCGGTGCACTGGTAGAAGTAGTAGAACCACTCCTTGATCACGTCTTCCGTCAGGGGCCGGGCACCGGCCATCGTCCCGAAGATCTTCCCCATGGCGGTGAAGTCCTTCCGGTAGATGGAGCGGAGGAGCTCCGCCCGGAGGACCGGCATGTTCTTCGGATCCCCGCTCCCCAGGAAGAAATGGCACTTGTCGGCGCAGGCCCCGCACCGGACGCAGGTATCCATGAAGAGCTTGAAGGACCGGAACCTGGTCAGCCGCTCCGCCATCCCGTCGAGGATCGTCTTCTGCCACCCTTCGGGGAGCTGCCAGTCCACGTCCTCCACCGCCCAGTCGCGGGCGTGGGGGAAGTCCATGACCTTCAGGTTCTTGGCCTTCCCCGGGTAGATGTAGGTGCCGTGCCGCATGTCCACCGGGGTGTCCATCCAGCCGGTCCGGGGCGGGCTCCAGTCTATTTTCAGCAGGTCTTCCTGCTTGTAATGACCCGGTTCATCGAATTTCGACATCGCTTTATTCCTTCTCCAGTGGCTTATCCACCGGGATTCCGGCGCCAACCATCTTGTCCCGCAGCTCGTCCTCGTACTCCTCGTACGTGTGGACCTTTACCGGATAGTCCCACGGATTCACATGGCGGACGGCCCGGTTGTTGTTGGCCATGTTCCGGGTCGGGCTCAAGAAGACACCGGCCATGTGGGTGAGCTTGCTGAAGGGGATGTAGGCCAGGAGCAAGGAGACGAGGAAGAGATGTCCGTAGAAGATGGAGCTCATCCCTTCCGGAACGGTGGGAGAGAAGTGGAAGAGCCCGACCATCATTTCCTTGATGCCGGCGATGTCCACTTTCCCGAAGTGCCTCATCCACGCCCCGCTCAGGCCGATTCCCAGGAGGAGGAAAAGGGGGAAGTAGTCCCCGACGAGAGAGATGTAGCGGACCTGGGAATTCGTGAGCCTCCGGTAGAGGAGGTAGGTGACCCCCGCCAGGAAGGTGAGGGTGGTGACGAAAACCGCAGGCAACCCGATCTCGAGGAACCCGTCCGCCGCTTCCACGAAGGTCACGAAGCCCGGCACCGGATTCGTCATCAGGCGCAGGTGCCGGACGAGGATCACCAGAAAGGACCAGTGCATGAGCATCCCCCCCAGCCAGAGGGCGATGTCGGTCCGGTAGACCAGCCGCCGCCCGTCCACCATCTCGGCTTTCGTGTTCCGGAGGAGGGAGCGGAAGAAGAGGACCTCCAAAGCCATCCGGCCCAGGGTCTGGAGGGGGGTGTGGGGGTTGTCGAGCTTGCTCGGCCTGATCCAGTCCAGGGAGGTTTGCTGGCCGCAGGTCGTGGGAATCCGGAAGGGGACGGCGCTGTTGGACCACCCCCAGACCTTGGCGACCATTCCCCCGAGGAAGAGGAGGAGGGCCACCGAAGGGATGACCACCCCGAAGATCCAGCCCATTCCGGCCATGCCCCCCAACATCCCCACCAGGAAGAACCCGCCAACGGCTGCCAGGGCAACCAGTATGTTCATCAGAGATCCTCTCGTTGCACGTTCTCGTACATGGAGGTCCTTCAATCCGGGCTCGCGGGATCGTCCGCTACGCCTCGGTCTCTTTGGTTCAGCTTTTCCAGCACCCAGGCCACCTGCCGCTTCACCTCGTTGATCCGGAGCTGGCTCACCTCCTCCCGGCATTCGGCGTAGACGTCGAAGGCCAGGAGCGCCACCTGGTCGATGCGGTGGTCCAACTCCGCCCATTCCCCGGCCAGCGCGGGTTCTTCCGATGCCTCGGGAAGGGCGCCGCGAAGGATGGGCTTGAGGGAGAAGAGGAAGGAGAGGGCCCGGGAGGGGGAGAACTGCTGCACGGCCCGCACCCGGATGATCCGATCGAGGTGCTGGCGAAGGTCCCCCGGGTCCATCCCGTCGAGGATGGAGTCGAACAGACCCTCGGTTCCCTCCCTCACGCTGTGCCCCACCGGGTTCGCAAAGGGGTCCTGCTGCTTCTGGAAGAGGACGGCACCCTCCTCGGGGTAGGTGGTCAGTACCGCCTCCACCCACCGCTGGACGATGGCGCCTTTCTTCGCTTTCAGCAGGTCCCCGATCATCACCTGGGCACTCCCATCATGATCCATGCACTCCGACGCTCGGCCCCCAGGCCGAGGGCCGCACTCCGGTTTTCACCGGTTTTCCGTGGGGCGCCCCGGAAGGACCCCGGGGCACCCCGCCGGAACCGTCGGTCGTTCAGACGC
>JBFYZD010000175.1:0-4459 GCA_041309685.1 Gemmatimonadales bacterium
GAGTGGAGCCAGGGGATGCTCCTGGCCGCAGAGAACGAGGATGGGCGCCTGGGACTTCTCCATGCCCCCGAGGCGGAGCCCGGCACCCCCCTGGGAGTCCCTGGGGGTCCCCCGCCGGACCCCGAGATCACCTTCCCGGGGTTCCATGAGAACTCCCTTCTTGCCGGCCCCGGAGGTGTAACCCTGAACGGTGCGGCCCTTGAGGGGGCCACACTGGTCATGGATCGGGGAGTATATGGGAAGCTGAAGTAGGCATTCGGGCCGACAAGGGATTCCGGAGAGGCGACATGACCATCCCCCCCACCATCTTCACCCGGGACCTGACCCGGTACTACGGCTCCACCGTGGGGGTGGAGGGGCTGACCCTGGAGGTCGAAGGGGGAGAGGTCTTCGGGTTCCTGGGCCCCAACGGAGCGGGGAAGACCACCACCATCCGCCTCCTTCTGGATCACATCCGCCCCTCCCGGGGCGAGTCTCTTCTCTTCGGCCTCCCACCCCATGACCCCGCCAGCCGTTCCCGGGTGGGCTACCTGGCTGGGGAGCTGGCCCTGGACGGTCGAATGACGGGAGCAGGGACCCTGCGGTTTCTGGCCGCCCTTCAGCA
Organism: Gemmatimonadales bacterium; assembly: GCA_041309685.1. Classification (GTDB taxonomy): domain Bacteria; phylum Gemmatimonadota; class Gemmatimonadetes; order Longimicrobiales; family Gaopeijiaceae; genus JBFYZD01. The sequence goes on from JBFYZD010000175.1 coordinate 605, forward strand.
CCCATCCCGGAAGGAGGCCGTTTCCCGCCGTCGGGAGGAGCTCTGCCAACGTCTGGGATTGCCCCAGGAAGACCTGGTCCGGAGGGTCCGGGAGTACTCCAGGGGGATGAAACAGAAGCTGGGACTGGTGGCGGCCTTCCAGCACGACCCCGAGCTCCTGATCCTGGACGAGCCCACCACCGGGCTCGACCCCCTGGTCCGGGAAGTGGTCTTCCAGCTCATGGCCGAGGCCCGGGAAAGGGGAGCCACCGTCTTCCACTCCTCCCACGTCCTTACGGAGGTGGACCGGAGCTGCGATCGGGTGGGAGTCCTGCGGGAGGGGCGCATGGTGGCCCTCCTCACCATGGAGGACGCCCGCAGAGCGGCGACCCGTGTGGTGGTGGTGGAGTTCCAGGGGGATCCGCCCCTGGCGGAGCTGGAGGCGGCGGGCCTCGAGTTGGATCACCGGGAGGGGCCCCGGATGGTCCTGAAGATCCTGGGGGGGTTGACGCCGGTGCTCCAGGCGCTGGCCCGCCATCCCGTTCGCCACCTGAGCCTCCCGGAGCCCCGGCTGGAGGACGCCTTCCACTCCCTCTACCACCGACCCGGGGGCGGTCCATGATCGGGGCCCTTCTCCTTCGCGCCCTTCGGCAACACGCCGCCCTCCTGGGCGTCCTGAGCGCCGCCCTCCTCCTCTTCGAGTGGGCCGTGGTCTGGGTAGCCGCCAGGATCGACATGGGGCCCGGCTTCCGGCAACTCCTGGAAACCCTCCTCCCCCCGGACGTGCTGGAGATCATCATGGGCCAGTTCGGCTTCGGGGACTTCCAGGGGACGGTCTCCTTCGGCTTCCAGCACCCCTTCACCCTGGTGGCGGTCATCGCCATGGTGACGGTCATGGCCACCCTTCCAGCCTACGAGCGGGAGACAGGCCTCCTGGATCTGATCCTGGCCCGGCCCGTGCCCCGGTGGGCCTACCTGGCGGCCAGCGCCATGCTGGTGGTCATCACGGCCCTCCTGGCGCCCCTGGCGGTGCTGGGGGGGGCAGCCGTTGGACTCCTGGTGGTGGAGGCGCCCCAGCCGGTGGCGTGGACCTCCTACCTCCCCGCGGCGGGGGGGCTGGTCCTTCTCCTCCTGGCCGTGGGCGGGTACGCCCTCCTCTTCGCCACCGACGCTCGTCGCAGGGGAACGGCGGTGGCCCAGGTGGTGGGCGTGACCCTCCTCTTCTACTGGCTGGACTTCATGGGGGACTACTGGGATCTCCTGGAGACGGCCCGGAGGCTGAGCCCCTTCTTCTACTTCGATCCGGCCAGCGCCGCCCGGAACGGAATCCCCCCCGGGGACGCCTTCGTCCTGGGGGGGATCGCCATGGTCACCTTTGCCGCCGCCTTCCTGAGCTTCCGCCGGCAGGATCTCTGACCCCCCTACATCCCCCCTTCATCCGCCGAGGGACCGTAGGTGGACGGGACCGGCACGTCGTTCAGCCGCAGGTAGACCCCCAGCTGGGCCCGATGGTGGATGGCATGACTCAGGATGAAGCTCCGGAGAACCGCCGCCCGGGGCATGGTGAGGTGCTCCACTTCCCCTGTCTTGAGCGTCCAGGGCTGGAAGAAGGCCTCGTCGGAGGTCCCGGCCAGAGCCTCGCGGCCCTCCGCCACCCGGGCATCGAAGAAAGCCAGCAAGGACTCCCGGGTCTCGGCCACCGGGGGCTCCCGGAACTGCCCGGCCTCCGGGGCCAGGTCCAGAGAATCCCGGGTCAGGGTGGGGGCGATCCACCCAGGGATCCGGGCCAGGTGGTTGGCCAGCTCCCCAAGGCTGTAGGATCTCTCGTGGGGCTTCCAGGAGAACTTCTCCATGGGCACCCGCTCCAGCGTGCGCCGGGAGGTGGCCATCTCGTGATCGAACTCCGGGAGCAGGGCTTGGGCAAGACTCATGGATCCTCCGGGGGAAGGGGTTGGCAAGATGGAGGGCGCTCCTACCCTCCCGGCAGCTCGAGGATCCTTGCCCGTGGGATTCGGAGCCTTCATGGTGATGGCAGGCCGGTGCTCCGCCCTCGGGCCAAGCCGGCCACCCTCCAGAACGGGGGACGAGCGATGCCAGCCAACCTCACGCCGGACTACAAGGCCGCCGATGCCCGCTTCAAGGCGGCCGTGACCCGCGAGGAGAAGATCGCCGGCCTGGAGGAGATGCTCCGTACCATCCCCAAGCACAAGGGAACGGAGAAGCTCCAGGCCAACCTCCGCTCCCGTCTCTCCAAGCTGAGGCAGGAACCCGCCAAGAAGACGCTCGCCAAAGGGCTCAGCCACCGGATTCCCCGGGAGGGAGCGGGGCAGGTGGTCCTGTTGGGGCCTCCCAATTCGGGGAAGTCGAGCCTGGTGGGAGCCCTCACCCGGGCCAGGCCGGAGGTGGCCCCCTTTCCCCTCACTACCCGGGAGGCCACCCCCGGCATGATGCCGTTCCAGGACATCGGATTCCAGCTCGTGGACCTCCCTCCCCTCTCGGCGGACTACGTGGAACCATGGGTCTACGATCTGATCCGGGGAGGGGACATGGCGTGGCTGGTGGTCTCCATCCAGGCCCCACTGGTGGGGTTGGAGGTGGTGGAGTCACTCCTGGGAACCCGGGGCATCACGCTCTACCCCGCCGGGCAGGCACAGCCGGAGCTCCGGCGCCCCGGTTGGACCTACAAGAAAGCCCTGCTGGTGGTGACGGGGATGGACCTCGGGGGAGCGGAAGGCGACATGGAAGCCCTGGGAGAGCTGCTGGAGGTTCCCTGGCCCACGGTGGCCGTTTCTTCCACCGGTGGATCCGGCCTTGAAGAGCTGGGGCCCGCCACCTTCGAGGCCCTGGACATCATGCGGGTGTACAGCAAGGAGCCCAGGAAGGAGCCCGACCGGTCCCGGCCATTCACCCTCCCCAGGGGCGCCACCGTCGGGGACCTGGCCCGAGCCATCCACAAGGAGATGGCGCAGGGGCTCAAGTTCGCCCGGGTCTGGGGTCCGAGTGCCTACGACGGCCAGTCCGTCCACGAGCAGCACGTCCTGGCGGAGGGGGACGTGGTGGAGCTGCACACCTGACGGTGGCCGCCAGCCGCCTTCCCGGACCGGCACCCCCAACCGGCCCGCGATCCCCCCCGAGGGGCCGGGTCAGCCCCCGGGCCGGTATTCCCTCTCGGTGTGGCCCCTGAGCTGGGACGGGTAGAAGTACACCTCCCGCAGGTCCCCCGTGGCATACCGGACCGCCTGGTCGTTGAAGTGGGAGGCGGCGGGATTGCTGGAAAGGCCCCCGGCGGTCACGGCCCTGGCACGGACGGTGTCGCCGAACTCCACCACCGCCACGAAGCTGTTCCCGCTGGTCCCATACATCCTCCTGGTTCCGGGGTACGTCCGGGCCCCGAAGGAAGCCAGAGAACCCCACCTGGACGAAGTGAAGCCTACCGGCGTGCTGGGAGCGTCGTCGCTGAAGGGTTGGACGATGTCCCCGGTAAGTCGCTGGAAGCGGTTGATCTCCCCCCAGGGGGTTCTCCAGTTGCCGAAGTCCTCCTCCAGCCGGGCGGACGCCGCAGCCAGGGCCTCCAGGCGCTGCCGGGCCGCGTCCCCGGTGCCGGTCCCCGGGCGCGCCCCAGCACCACCCACCCGGGAGAGGGCCTCGGACCAGTAGATGGCCAGGGAGGTGGGGACAGACTCCACCCCCCAGCGCAGGTCCCACGCCCTGAGGAGCTCTATCTGCTCGGCAAGCGAGGCCTTCAGGGGGTCGGCCGCCGGGGTTCCGTCATAGGCCCGGAAGAGCTCGGGGAGGGTTTCCTCGAAGGCCGGAAGGTAACTGTCGTAGGCGGCCGCCATGAGGCCGTCCAGGGTGAAATCGGTCCGGTTCTCCAGG
>JBFYZD010000176.1:0-2975 GCA_041309685.1 Gemmatimonadales bacterium
CAGGAACTTGATGCGGTCGTGCAGGCGGTTGGCGCGCCCCTGCCAGAACTCGATGCCGGCCGGCGCCAGGCGGTACCCGCCCCAGAAGGGAGGGAGCGGCACCTCCTTCCCCCGGAACTCCTCCTCGTACTTCCCCACCCGATCCTCCAGCTCCCGGCGGTTGGCCAGGGGCCGGCTCTGCTGGGAAGCCCACGCACCCACCTGGCTTCCGCGTACCCGGGAGTGGAAGTAGTCCTCCGATTCCTTCGTGGTGATGCGGGCCACCGTTCCCTCGATGCGCACCTGGCGCTGGAGGATGGCCCAGTGGAAGACCAGGGTGGCCTCGCGGTTCGTCTCCATCTCGTTGGCCTTGCGGCTCTCGTAGTTGGTGAAGAAGACGAAGCCGCGCTCGTCGTAGCGCTTCAGGAGCACCAGGCGCACGGACGGCTTCCCGTCGGGGGTCGCGGTGCCCAGCGCCATGGATTCGGGAAGGAAGATCCCCGCCTTGCCGGCCTGCTCGAACCAGCGGCGGAAGAGGGCGATGGGATCGGCGCCGGCGTCCTCTTCGGTGAGGCCGCCCATGACGGCCTGCCCGGCGGAGGCGAACGCCCGGATCGTGGACCAGAGGGACATCCCTCGCAAGACCTCCGTGGAGAGTAGGGTGGGGATCGCATCCCGGCCTCGGAAGATCCGCTGATGGGGAAGGGGGGGCAAGGTGGAAGGGCGGGCGGCCCGCCGTGCGCCCGGGTCTGAAACCTCCCTGGCGGTCCCTGCGTCTATATCCCTAGGACTTCTAGGGAGCGGACGCCGCGCACCCGCCGCTTCCGCCCACCGCCACTCGAGAGCGACCACGCCCATGCCGGAATCGAGAGCCGATCTCCTCAAAGGCACCCTCGACCTCCTGATCCTGAAGGCGCTCACCTTCGGCCCCCAGCACGGCTACGGGATCGCCCGCTGGCTGGAGGAGTCCAGCCAGGATCTGTTCCAGATCGAAGAGGGATCCCTCTATCCGGCCCTGTACCGCATGGAGAAGCGGGGGTGGATCCGGTCGGAATGGGGGGTCTCGGACTCGAACCGGAATGCCAAGTACTACCGGCTCACCGCGGTAGGGCAACAGGAGATGGAGGCTCAGGAGTCCGGGTGGGGGCGGCTCGTGCGTGCCATGTCGCTGGTCCTCGGCAGCCGCCCCTCCTGAGCCGGCCCATGTCCTCCTCCCTGGACCGCTGGACGCGGATGTGGTCCCGGCTCTCCCGCCGGCGCCTGAAACAGGATGTCGAGGAGGAGTTGGGCTTCCACCTGGAGATGCTGGCCCGGCGCTTCGAGGCCCGGGGGCTGGACCCCGCCGCGGCCCGGAAGGCGGCGGAGGAGAGGTTCGGAAGGCCCGACCGCGTACGGCGGCAGGTCCTCCGCGCGGAAGGCTACCGAGTCAGAAAGGAAAGGCGAGATCTCTACATGGACAACCTCCGTCAGGACCTGCGTTACGCCCTCCGGCAGATCTGGAGACGGCCGGTCTTCAGCCTCCTCGCCCTGGCCATGCTGGCCCTGGGGATCGGGGCGAACACCGCCATCTTCAGCGTGGTCTACACCGTGCTGCTCCGCCCCCTCCCGTTCCCCGAGCCCGACCGCTTGGTGCAGATCTGGGAGTCCAGGGTGGAGCAGGGGTGGAACCGCACGTCGGTGGCCCCCGGCAACTTCTGGGACCTGCGCGAGATGAGCCGGGCCTTCGAGGATCTGGGGGCGTACCGGTGGAGCTCGGCCAACCTCACGGGCGGGGAGTATCCCGAGCGGCTGAGCGTGGGGCGGGTGAGCTCCGGGTTCTTCGCCGGGGTGCTGGGCACGGGGCCCGTCCTGGGGCGGGATTTCCTGGAGGGGGAGGACCAGCCCGGCGGGGAGAGCCGCATCGCCCTGCTGGGGAACGCGTTCTGGCAGAGCCATTTCGGCGGGGACCCCTCGGTGGTGGGGAGGCCGATCACGCTCGACGGCGAGAGCGTCACGGTGGTCGGGGTCCTGCCCGCCGGACGCTCCTGGCTGGGGGAGGCGGACCTCTTCATGCCCATGGTCCGCGACCCCGGCGACACCCGTAGCAGCTTCGAGCTGGCGGTCATCGGGCGCCTCCGCCCCGGAATGACGCTGGAGGGGGGGCGGGGCGACCTGGAGAGCGTGGCCCGGCGCCTGGAGGAGGCGTACCCCCAGGAGGTGGCCGGGATCGGGATCACGGTGGGACCGTCCCTCGAGTGGGTGGCGGACGACGACACGCGCCGCGCCCTCTGGGTCCTGCTGGGGGCGGTGGGGTTCCTCCTCATGATCGCCTGCGTGAACCTGGCCAACCTCTTCCTGGCGCGGGCCACGGGCCGGGTGCGGGAGACGGCCATCCGGGCGGCCGCCGGGGCCTCGCGCGCACGCCTCGTCCGGCAGGGGCTCACCGAGTCGCTCTTCCTCTCCCTCCTGGGGGCGGCGCTGGGGCTGGGGTTGGCGGTGTGGGGGATCGACGCCCTCACGGCCATGGCGCCCGGCCGGATCGAGGGACTCCCGGAGGTGGCCATCAACGGCTGGGTGCTGGCCTTCACCCTGGGCGCCGGGGTCCTGACCGGTGTCCTCACCGGGGTGGTGCCCGCGCTGCAATCCACCGGAAAGGACGCTGCCACCACCCTGCGGGCCGGCGCCCAGAGCATCGCCGGGAACCGCGCCCAGCAACGGCTGCGCGCCGGTTTGGTGGCGCTGGAGGTGGCGCTCTCCCTGGTGCTCCTGGTGGGGGCGGGGCTCCTGGTGCGGAGCTTCGGCGAGCTACTGGGCGCCGAGCGCGGCTTCGAGACCCCGAACCGCCTCATCGCCCGCGTGAATCTCCCGGCCGGCTATCCCCGGGAGGAGGGGATGGCCTTCATACATCAACTCACGGAGCGGGTGGCGGCGCTCCCGCCGGTGGTGAGCGCGGCGGCGGTCTCCATCCGCCCCCTGGCCGGGGGAAGCACCGGGCTCGGCTTCGCGCGTCCCGACGT
>JBFYZD010000177.1:0-14274 GCA_041309685.1 Gemmatimonadales bacterium
GCACCTGGCCGGCCCGGTTCCCCTCCAGGATGGCCTGGGCTCCCAGGGAGGGGAGGACGATGGCGTCGAAATCCCTGCGAAGCTCCCCGGCCCGGACCCGGTCGTTCCGGAGCACCGTCAACGGGAAGCCGTGGTGCTCCAGGATCCACCGGAGCCACCCCTCGTCCATGCTCCCCTGCCAGGGGGCGTAGAGCCCCACCCGCAGGGGGGAGGCCGGCGGCGCGGGGCGGGGGGGACGGGCGCCGCCATCGGCGGGCTCCATCCGCTCCAGCGGAAGGCGCGAGGCCGGAACATCCAGCTCCACGGCATCAAGTCCCATCTGAAGCGGTAGTGTCCAACCGGCTACGTCATAAGGTCTTAGAGGTTCACCTCCAACCTCCACACGCCGGGGGATCCCCTGCCAGAGGTGGGTCTTCGTCCGCAGGTCCGGGTACACCTGGCGCTCCAGGAGGGTCTTCACGAACCCCCCGAAGGGCTGGCTGGTGGGCACCACGATGGTGCCCGCCGGGCGGCTCCTCCCCCCCGCCTCGAACCCCTGGGCCGCGCGGTACACCTCCACGCCCAGGAGCGCGAACTTGTCCAGGAGCTCGGCCAGGGCGAAGGGATCGCGCTGCCCCGGGGGGAAGGCCCAACCGAAGGGCCCCTCCCTCTCGAACCGATCCAGATTCGCCACTGCCAGCCGGTACTTGGACAGGAGCATCTCCTCCCGGTAGCGGGCCGTGACGTCCAGGACCGCTTTGGAGGCGGTGAGGCAGTACTCGACGGCGTCGCCGATCCGCCACCACCCCCCGGTCCAGGGGGCGGTGTAGAAGGCCGATTTGTCGAAGGTGCGCCACTCCGCGGGAATGTCCTGCAACGCGTACTCCCGGGGGGTGGCCAGGTAGTGGAGCGCCGTCTCCGTCAGGATCGATGGGATGTTGTGATGGGTGACCACCTGGGTCATGAAGCCCGGGTACCAGGCGTCGAAGCTCACCCGGGAGACGGCCCCGGGCTTCCCTTCGGCGTCGAAGGCCATCCCCATGGCCGCGCCGATGAGGTTCTCCCAGCGGATCACCTCCCCGGGCTTGTTGGGGTTGGTGGGCTCCCCGTAGGGGGGGATCCAGATGCGGGTGGGAAAGGGGGCCGTCTGGTGGTGGTTGTAGACCACATTGGGGAACCACTCCTGGTTCTGGAGGCGGCTGACGCTGCGGACCTCCTCCTGGGTGACGTTGTAGGAGTCCCGGTTGTTGTCGTGGCCCACGTAGCGGTTGTAGAGCCAGGGCATGCGGCTCTCCTCGAGCTCCGTGCCCACGTGCTCCATGTACCACTCCGCCACCAGCGTCATCCCGTCGGGGTTGGGGAAGACCAGGAGGGTGATGACCTCCTCCCGGATGCGCCGGGTGCGGTCGTCCTCCCCCGTGACCAGGTCGTAGGCGAGCTGGAGGGCGTGCTCGCTGGGGGCCGCCTCGGTGGCGTGCAGCCCCACGTCGATCCAGGCGATCGCCTTCCCTTCCCGGGCCAGTCGGGCGGCCTGGGCGGGGGCCAGGCGCCCGGCGGCGCCGAAGGCCTCCCCCGCCTCGGGCTCCTGGCTGCGGGCCAGGCTCAGGGTACGGGCGAGCTCCCGGTACTCCGGCAGGCGGGCCAGGTTGGCCGGCGAGGAGATGACGGCGTAGCGGTGGGGCCTCCCCATCCCCGACACGCCCATCTCCAGCACCCTCATCCGGCCGCCGGAGTGGGCCGCCAGGTGGTCGAACCACTCCATGGCCCGCTCGTAGGTGGTGAGGTGGTAGTCGGCCCCCACGGGGTACCCGAAGAAAGCCTCCGGCGCCATGGGGTCCTGAGCGGGGAGGGGTGCGGCCGGGAGGAGAAGCGCCCCCAGGAGGGCGGGGAGGAGGGGAAGGACTCGGACCTGGCGCATGGGATCCCCCGGGAAGGGGTGGAAAGGGGACGGGCCGACAGCTGTTCCGGAGGATAAGGGGCGCCGGCGCCCCGGGCGAGGCCCCACCCGTCAGGACGTGCCCACCACCCCGCCCCGCACCTGGAGCGCCTGGCCCCCCGCGGCGTCGAAATCGAAGGGCCACCCCCCCTGGCTGCCGGGCTCCAGGCGCACCCGCCTGATCCCGGACAGCTCCAGGGGAGCACCGGCCTGGAGCCCGGCGGGGCCCGTCACCCGGTAGAGCCACGCGCCCCTTCCCGCCGGCCCCAAGACCCGGTAGCTCCCTCCCTGGAGGACCAGGGCCACCCCCTCGTCCAGGGCGATCCCCACGACGGCGGATCGAACCTTCTCCGTGAGGAACCGGGCCAGGAAGACCAGGAGCCGTCCCTCCCGGTCCCGCTCGGTGAAATGGCTTTCCACCAGGGTGCCCGAAAGCTCGGGCTGGAAGAAGGAAGGAAAGGAGAGGCTCACCAGGGAACGGAGGGGGTCCGCCAACGCCTCGGGAGAGGTCACGGAGCCGTGCCTCGCGTCGAAGGCCGCCTCCCCCAGGGACATGGCTCCGGCGCTGGTGCCCCCCAGCGCCCGCCCCCGGGCCGTGAGGGCGGCCAGGGTGTCCCCCAGGGCCGCGGGCCATCCGCCCAGGTAGCTCCACTGGTCCCCCCCGGCCAGCCAGACCGCTTCGGCCCGCCGGAGATGGCAGAGGACCGCCGGGTCGGCCCCGGCCCCGGGGGTATCGGTCCGGACGGTGACCACGGAGGCGGGGCGGGGGGAGGGAGAGAGCCCGGAGGAGAAGTAGTCCGGGTAGCTGGTGAGGGAGCCGGTAGCCCGGAGCACGACGACGTCCCCCCCTCCCGCGGCTTCGGCGAAGAGGGTGGCCGCGGCGTCGTCCTCGGGGCCACCCCCCATGAGCACGAGGCGCCGCGTGGGGGTGGCCGGGGTATCCCCCTCGCGAAAAGACCCGCCCACGCTCACCCCGGCCCCGGGAGCGGGACACCGGTCCGCCGGCTCGGGCGGGAGGGGCTCGTTTTCCCCACCCCCACACCCTCCTGAGAGGAGGAGCAGGCCCAGGCCCGCCCGCCTCAGGATCCCCACCGCGGTCCGTTTCTCGTACAAGGGAATCTCCCTCCCACTGCCCGGGGCCATTCCCGTCGTCGCCGGCCCTCTCCCGCAATGTGACGGTTCTCCTTGCTCCGAAACAGGGTTTTCCCTATCTCTTCAGCGATCCCGGGGAACCACGCCTCCGGGCGGTCTTCCTTCCATCTCATCCCGAGCCCACGCCCAGGCATACCCGTGAGCAACGCAGCGAGAGAGCTACGAATCGCCACCGAGTCCATTCCGGGCCGGAGGGAGGCCAATGAGGATTCCTTCCTGGCCGAGACCCTCCCCGACGGCCGTGTCCTCCTGGCCGTGGCCGATGGGATGGGGGGGCACGCCGCCGGAGAGGTGGCCAGCGCCCTGGCCCTGCAAACCCTGAAGGAGTGCATCCTCAAGGGGATGAGCCTGCAGGAGGGGATCGCCCTGGCCAACGATCGGGTCTTCGCCAAGGCGAAGGAGCCGGGGAAGCAGGGCATGGGCACCACCCTGGTGGCCGTGCTCCTGGACGGGGAGGAGTACGGAGTGGCGAACGTGGGGGACAGCCGGGGTTACCTCCTGGACGGAAACGGCATCCGGCAGATCACCCAGGACCATTCCTTCGTGGCGGAGGCCGTGAAGAGGGGCCAGTCCGAGGAAGAGGCCATGAGCTCCCGGTGGAAGGACGCCCTCACCCGGTCGGTGGGGACCGACGCCACCGTCACGGTGGACACCTTCGGACCCTTTCGGGTGGAACCGGACTCGGCGTTCCTCCTCTGCTCCGACGGCCTGTACAAGACGCTCAGGGACCCCGACCTCCTCGGGCACTTCCGAGGCTCCGGGGGGCCAAAGGGCGCGGTCCAGGCCCTGGTCTCCGCGGCCTACGAGGGGGGAAGCGACGACAACATCTCCGTGGTCCTGGGGGAATGGGGGGAGGTGCCCAGGGAGCGGGCCCGGGGAACCATGCCCATGGCGTACGAGCCGCCCTCCGACGAGGAGGAGGAGACGGAGGCCTTCGAAGAGGAGAAGGACCAGGTCGCGCCGGGAGGGGTCGGCTCGCTCCCGGAAAGGGGGGGCTTCCCCGTGGGCCTGGCCCTGGGAGCCGTGGTGGTCATCGCGGTGGCCGTGGTGGGGTACCTGCTGTTCGTGCGGTAGGGCGCGGGACGGGGGTGCCGGGTTCCCCCCACCTCCGGCCCCAGACAAGAAAAGAGCCCCCCCGGCGGCGACCGCCGGGGGGGCTCTGGCACAGCCGGATCAGCCGATCTCCCCCACGAACTTCACCTTCAACCCCCCCAACTCCACCACATCCCCATCCTTCAGGGCGGCCCTGGAGGTGACCCGGCCTCCCACCTTCATCTTGGCAAGCCATGCCAGGTTCCGGGCCTCGCACCCCTTTCCGGAATACACCATCAGGAGGTGATGCTTGGGGCCGGAGGGCACCTGGAGGTCGCACAGGCTGTCGGTTCCGATGAGAACGGCGGGAGCATCCGCCAGGTAGTGGACGCCTTTGCGGCCGCCGGCCTCCCACTCCAGCTGCGCCTTCCGCTTCCGCTCCCCGTCCGCCAGGAGTTCCATCACCTCCTTGGCTTTGATGTGCATCGTGCCTTCGTGCCCGGAGAGGGTGGGGCGGGGCTTGACGGCGGAACCGGCGACCGGCACTTCCCCGACGGCCTTCTCGAAGAGGATCGAGAACTTCCCGAATCCCACCTCATCGCCGGCCTTGATCGGGGTCGCGGCCTCGAGCTTGGTCCCGTTCAGGAAGGTGCCGTTGGAGGATCCCAGGTCCTGGACCACCCACCCGTCTCCCTCCCGCCGGAACTCAGCGTGCTTGCGGGACACGGACGCGTTGTCGATGACGATATCGGTATCCTCTTCCCGACCCACCAGGATCCGGTCTTTCTCCAGGTCGTAGACCTGCATCGTCTTCCGCCCGAGAAGGAGGCTGAGCTTCGGCATTCCGTCGATTCCCTCCGTTGTTGGTTCTTTGATGGAAAAGATGCCTTAATCCAGGTGGCCTTGTCCAGCATCGTCGAACACCCGTTACCCTTCCTTCCCTTCCCTTCCCTTCACCCCCCGGAGCGCAAGGCGACGCACCGGGGGTAGTCCGGCACCAGGGCGAGACACTCCTCCAGAAGGCCCCCTGCCTCCCCCACCTCGCCCCCCTGGAGGGCCGCCTCGGCATCCCACGCCATCCGCTCCGCCACCTTCCTCAGAAGGGACGCGGCCTCGGGGCTCTCGGGCTCCAGAGCCAGGATCCTCTCGGCGAAACTCCGCACGTCCGCCCCGTCGAAACCGAAGTACCGGAGATCCTTCTGGGCCCGGACCGCCTCATCGAGCAACCCACTCACCCGGCCCCAGGTGTTCACCTCGGCCCCGGCCGAGCGCAGCCCCTGAAGGGCCTCGGGAAGGGCCTCCTCCGGCACCGGGGTCCGGAAGGGGGCCGGGAGGAAGCCCAGAACCGAGAGGCTCCCTCCGATACCGTCCCCGAAAAGGTACACCCGGGTCACGGTCCCCTCGGCGGTCCGGGCCTGGAGGTCGGCGAGATCCACCGTCCGCCCCCAGGGCTGGATCAGCCCTACCCCGGCCAGGAGGAGGACCCCGATGCCGGCGGCGGCCAGGGCCGCCGGGTGACGGCGCACCGCGGCCCCGGCGCCCTTGTCCCGGAGCCTCGCGACCACGGTGACGTCATCGAGGGCCCCGGGAGCGAGGGTCACGGTGGTCTCGGTGGCCTCGTAGCGGGGGTCCACCACACAGATCCGGTAGGTTCCGGCGGCGATCCCGTTGGCCACCCGCGGGGAGAGGCCCTTCGCCACCACCTGGCGGCCGGAGCGGACCTCCACCTCCACCCCCGGCGGGTCCGTGAGGACCCGGAGGGATCCGGCGTCCACCTCTCCCGCCCCGGCGGCGATGCGCTCGAGGGCCTCCCTGAGCTCCCGGGCTGACTGGAACCGCTGGCCGGGGTCCCGGCGCAGGAGCCGCATGACCACGTTTTCCATGGCCGGGGAGACCTCCACCCCGGACTCGGCGATGGGCTTCACATCCCCCCGGTCCGAGGCCACCATCAGCTCATAGATCTGGTCGGTGGCCACGCCGGCGGGGAGCCCCAGCCACGGATCCCGGCCCGTGAGGAGGGAGTAGAGGATGACGCCGAAGGCGAAGAGGTCGGTGCGGCCGTCCACCTCCCCGGCCCGAAGCTGCTCCGGGGCCGCGTAGCCGGGGGTACCGAGGGAGGTCCCCACGCTGGTCAGCCGGCTGTCGGCCTCCCGCTCGGCGATCTTGGCGATGCCGAAATCCAGGACCTTCACCACCTCGGCCCCGGCCCGGTCCTTCGTGAGCATGAGGTTCTCGAGCTTCAGGTCCCGGTGGACCACCTGCTCGGGCCCCTCGTGGGCCACGATGAGGGCCTCGCACACCTGTATGGCCAGCCGGAGGACCCGCTCCAGCGGGAAGGGACCCTCATCGCGGACGAGGTCCGCCAGGCTCTTCCCCGCCACGAACTCCATGAGGAAGTAGATGAGCCCCGCCTCCAGGTCCTCCTCATAGGTGGAGAACCCCACGATGTGGGGGGATTCCTTCCCCAGGTCCTTCATGATCTGGGCTTCCCGCAGGAAGCGCAGCCGGGCGTTCTCGGCGTCCATCCCGGTGAGGCGGTCCACCCCCAGGATTTTGAGTGCCTCGATCCACCCGCCCTTCTCGTCCCTCACCTTGTAGACGGTGCCGAAGCTCCCCGCACCCAACCTCTTGAGCACCCTCCACTTCCCCCGCAGGAGCTGGCCCACCATGGGGTCCTCCTCGGAGGCCTCGTCGGGCGGAGGGGGAGACGGGGGAACGGCCTGGGGGATCCCCATCCTGGGTCCAGCGCCCTGGGCCGGCAGGATCGCCGTGGCCGCCCAGGTTCCACCCGGGGGCGGAGCCAGGTCGGCCGGCGCCCCGGCGCCGGGACCGGGGGGTTGGCCCTGAGCCGCTCCGGGCTCCTCCGGGAGCGGCCCCTGGGCCAGGGGAGTCCCGTCGTGGGGGCACTCCGCGAGATCCCCCGGAAAGGAGCCGCCGCAGGTCGGGCAGACCTTGGAGGCGCTTCCCCACACGAGGGTCGGTTGCGGCTTCTTGGGCTTCTCTTGGTTGTCCACGGACATCCGTCCCTTGGGACGAGGAGGGGTCGCCGGCCTGGGGGCGCAGACGCACGCAAGCTACGAAAACGCTGGGACGGAGGTCAACGGTGGAAGAAAAGCCTTGCCAGGGAGGAGTCGCCGTCTTCCTTTGTATGCGGAGCCTTCGCCACGGCGCCCCGGGCGCCTCCTACCCGTGCTGTCCATGCTTCCGAGAGGATACAGTCTCCTTTTCTCCCTCCTCCTCCTGGGAGGATGCGCCCCGGAGGGGCCCCGGAGGGAACAGGCCCCGGCTCAGGAGCCCGCCACCAGCGAGGTCCTGGTCCAGGCGGTGGACGCCACCACCGGCGCGGAGCTGAGCGACGCCGAGGTGACGATCCGCTACCTGGCCCGGGCCCCCATCACGCTGGACGCCGCCGGGGTGGACAGGGTGCCATCGGCCGAGCCGTACCGGATCACCGGGCCGGTGGCGGAGGACAGCCTGGTGCTGGAGCTGAGGCTGGAGGCCCCCTCCTACTTCAAGCTGGACACGGTGGTCTCGGTGGCCCGCGGCTCTACCGCCGGGCCCTTCCGCCTGGCCATGGCCCCCCGCACGGATCGGCGCGCCGCCGGAGGAGGAGGGGGAGCCCCCACCGGCGGCCGCACCCCCGCCGCCCCCCCCCCCCAACCCAGCGGCGCGGAGGATGAGGACCGGACCAGCCTGCTCGCCGGGGACCGGGCCTTCGAGACCGGGGACTGGCGGACCGCCGCCGGCCAGTACCGCAGGATGATCACCCCGCGGAACCGGGCAGGGGCCTATGCCCGGGAGTACCAACGGGCGCTGGTCCGCCAGGGGATCGCCTTCATCAACCTGGGGGACTGGCAGGGAGCGCTGGAAGCCCTCCAGGAGGCCGTGGCCTTCGACTTCAGGGAGTACACGGCGTTCTTTTACCTGGGGCAGGTCCAATGCGTCGTGGGGCAGTACGAGGCCGGCCGCCAATCGCTCAACCACATCCGGGAGTGGCTCACCCTGCACATCTCCGAGGCCCAGCGCCCCGTGGTCTTCGCCCTCCTGGACTTCCAACTGGGGATGTGCAGCTACGGGGAGTTCTCCAACGCCAGGATCCAGGCGGACCTGGATCGGGCGCGGCAGCGCGCCCTGGGGGAATTCCAGTCCTTCATGGACAAGGCCAACGCCTTCCCGGCCATGCCCCCGGAGATCCAGGCGGCGGTGGGCCAGGCCCAGCGAATCATGAGTGAGATCCGGGTGCGGGACCCCGGGCCCTTCTGACGCCCCGGGAGGGGCCACCCCCCAGAACAGGACCAGCCTCCGACGTGCTCAACATCACCTTCCACGGAGGGGCCCGGGAGGTCACGGGATCGTGCCACCGGGTCCAGACCGAGGGCGGAACGATCCTCCTGGATTGCGGGATGATCCAGGGGGGCCCGGAGCGCCATGACCGGAACCGGGCACGCTTCCCCTTCGACCCCACGGAGCTCAAGGCCGTTCTCCTGAGCCACGCCCACATCGACCACTCCGGGCGCCTTCCCCTCCTGGTCAAGGCGGGGTTCGGCGGGCCCATCCTGGCGACGGAGCCCACGGCGGAGCTCTGCCGGATCATGCTGGCCGACTCCGGAAGAATCCAGGAGGAAGACGCCCGCTGGAAGATCAAGCGGTTGAGGAAGAAGGGGAAGGACTCCTCCTGGGTGAAACCGCTCTACACCGAGGAGGATGCCCTGGCGGCGGTGGAGCTGATCCGGGGGGTGGACTTCCACCGGGAGACGCCCCTGGACGGGGTGGGGAGCGTGGTCTACCACCTGGCCGGCCATATCCTGGGAGCCGGGATCGTGGAGCTCCGGGTGAGGCGCGGGGACGAGCCCCGGCGCATCCTCTTCTCCGGTGACCTGGGGCAGGACGGAGCCCGGCTCATGGGATCCCCGGAGCCCGTGGAGAGGCCCGACTACCTGGTGATGGAATCCACCTACGGTGATCGCCTGCGGCGTGACGAAGGGGACCGGACCGAGCAGCTCTTCGAGGTCATCCGACGCACCGCCGACCGGGGGGGCAAGGTCGTCATCCCCTCCTTTGCGGTGGGCCGCACCCAGGAGGTGGTGGCCCGCATCAACGACCTCGTGGAGGGGGGAAGGATCTCCGGCATCCCCGTCTACGTGGACAGCCCCATGGCGGCGGCCGTGACCCGGGTGTTCATGCAGCACCCGGAGGTCTACTCCCAGGAGGCCCGGCGCCTCATGCGAGCGGGGGACGAGCCCCTGGACTTCCCCGGGCTGCACCTGGTCACCACCCAGCAGGAGTCGATGGAGATCAACACCCTCCGCGGTCCCGCCATCATCATCTCCGCTTCGGGGATGTGCACCGCCGGCCGCATCAAGCACCACCTGGCCCACAACATCTCCGATCCCCGCAACACCGTTCTGTTCGTGGGCTACCAGGCCGAGAACTCCCTGGGGCGGCTCATCCAGTCCGGGACCAATCCGGTGCGGATCTTCAACGAGTGGCACCCGGTGAGGGCCGAGATCAGCACCATCGAGGGTTTCAGCGCCCACGCCGACCAGGGGGAGATGCTGGACTGGTACGACTCCCTGAAGGGAGTGAAGCGGGGAACCTTCCTGGTCCACGGGGAGGAGGAGGCGTCCCTTTCCCTGGCGGAGAAGCTCCGGGAGCGGGGAAAGGAGCCGGTGGTGGTGCCGGAGCCGAGCCAGGAGTTCGCGCTGGAGTAGGGGGATGGAAGCTCTGCCGGGAGTCGGTGCCCCCAGGGGGTGGCGGAAGTGAACGCGCTGGTCGCGAGCCTCGGCTTCCTGGCGCTCGTGTCGGGGCTCGCGAAGCTGATGGGGCGCAGCCGGACCCTGCCGGGGGTGCCCCTCTTCGCCCTCCTGGAGGTGGTGGCGGGGGGTGCGGTGCCCTTGCTCGTCCTCTCCCATCCCCCCTCCCCCGCCCACGGCCTCCTTCTCATGGCCCTGACCCTCGGCCTGGTGTTCCTGTCCACGGGGTTCCAGGTGCTGCGGACCCGGGCCGACCGCCACCGCCGCCAGGCCACGGAGAACGCCCGCCTGGTCACGTATGTGAGATACCTCTCGAAGGAAGGGGGAGCCCCACCACCCTCCACCCGGGGCAACGGGGAAGGACGCTGAGGCGGGTTCCGGCGTCCCTGCGGTCGGCGCGGGAAGAGAAGGCACGGGCCGTTCCGGCCTTCGCGGTGTATCTTCCTTGAATCCCCCACACCCCGAACCTCCCGAGGCCCCCCATGGACGTTCGGCTGAAGACGCTGGGAACCCCGAGCGTGACGGTGAACGGCGAGGAGATCAGGACCCTCCCGGGCAAGCCCGTCGTGTTCGGACTCCTGGTGTTCCTGGCGCTGGAGAAGGAGGTTACCCGGGACCGTGCCCTCGGCTTCCTCTGGCCGGATTCCCCCCAGGAGAAGGCCCGGCAGGCGCTGAGCCAGACGATCTACGAGCTCCGCAAGGTCCTGGGGGAGGAGTGGGTGGAGTCCCTGGGGAACCTGTTGAAGACCACCCCGGCCCTCCGGGTCGACGCCCTGGAGTTCGAGAAGCTGGCGGCCGATGGGCGCCACGAGGAGGCGATCGCCCTGTACGGGGGTCACTTCCTCGAAGGCGTGCACCTGGCCCGGACCAACAGCTTCGAGGAGTGGACCGAGCGGCAACGGGCGCGGCTGGCCCGGCACCACCGGGGCGCCGTGGACGCCTTCATCAAGGCGGCCAGGGAACGGGGGGACGTGGAGGTTGCGCTGAAGGGAGCCACCCGGTGGGCAGCCCTGGATCCCCTGGACGACGGCGCCCAGCACTACCTGATCCAGCTCCTGGCCGACTCCGGTAGCCGCTCCGAGGCCCTGGCCCAGTACCAGCGCTACGAGGCCATGCTCCAGGAGGAGTTGGGGCTGGAGCCGCTGGACGAGACCAGGGAGCTGGTGGAGGGGATCCGGGACAGGACGGTGGCGACGCCGCTGCCCAAGCGGGTGGAGGCCCGCCCGCTTCCCACGCCGGTCCCGAAGGCGGCCGTGTCCCGGGAGCAGATCTCCGACCGCAAGGAGCTGGCGAAGCATCTGGACCAGGAGCTGGCCGGATCCCTCCAGATCCTCCGCCCCATCGGCCGGGGGAGCATGGCCGACGTGTACCTGGCCCGCGAGCCCGGGCTCAAGCTCCTGGTGGCCTTCAAGATCCTCTCGGCCAGGCTCGCTGCCGACCCCATAGCCCGGAAGCGCTTCCATCGGGAAGCCCAGGCGGCCGCCCGGATCAACCACCCCAACGTATGCACCGTGTACCGGGTCGGGACCCTGTCCGACGGCACCCCCTACCACACCTCCCGCTTCGTGAAGGGGACGAGCATGGCCCACCGGCTGAAGGCCGAAGGCCGGCTCCCCCCCGAAGAGGTGCGGGGGGTGGTGCGGGAGGTGGCCTCGGCCCTGGCCGCGGCCCACAAGCTGGGGATCATCCACCGGGACGTCTGCCCGGACAACGTCCTCCTGGAGGAGGAGACGGGCGAGCACTTCCTCTGTGACTTCGGCATCGCCGGGGTGCTGGACACAGAGGATGACCTGGCCGAGAAGCTCACCCGCACCGGGGAGATCCTGGGCCACCCCGACTACATCAGCCCCGAGCAGATGACGGGGGACTCCCTAACCGACCGGTCCGACATCTACGGCCTGGGCGTCATGGCGCACAAGCTGCTGACGGGCCATCCGCCGCCGCCGGGCGACAAGGTCATCCAGCGTCCGGGAAGGACCGTCCCCCTGCCCGACCTGGGCCCCCTCAGGGAGTACCTGGGCGCCTCCGATCCCGATCTGGTGGACCTGATCGCCAGGTGTCTGGCCATCAACCCCACGGAGCGGCCAAGCGCGGCGGACATCTCGAGGAAGTGCGAGGAGAGGAAGGCCGCGGGGGAGGCGATCGGTTTGGGAACGCCGGACAACCCCGGTGACCCGGTGCGGGCCCTGTTCGACCGCAGGCTCCCCCAGATCCTGGGAGCCTATGTCGCGGCGGCCTGGCTGACCCTGGAGTTCACGCAGTACATGGTGGCCCATCAGTACCTTCCAGGAGCCGCGGAGCGATTGGTCCTGATGAGCGTCCCCTTCGGCTTCCTCGCCGTGACCATCCTGGGGTGGTTCCACGGGAAGAAGGGGCGGCAGACGATGCCGGCGCTGGAGAAGTGGCTCTTGGCGGGGGTGGGGTGGGGGTGGGGGGTGGGGGTGGGATGGGTGATGGGGTCCTGACGGGCTGTTCCTCACGGCAAGAGGGTAGGCCCGGATCGGACGCTCCTCCGCGGGGTGCGGGCCTCGGGAGGGAGGCCCGCACCGAACGGGTGCGTGATCGGACCGCGGGTCTCCCTCCCGCCCTGCAGGCAGCGGCGATGGGTTCTCGGGTCGCTATGTGCTCCCCCTCCCGCCGGTCAGTCCCCTGGAGGAATACAGTCCGTGAACACGGGGTTCCCAGCGGTGCCGTCGACCCAGCACCGGAGCAGGTAATCCTCCGTCGGCGGCTCCCCGGGGTCTGGGAAGAGGAACCCCTTGTCGCTGATCAGGACATCCGTCGAGCACTTCCTGACCCTACTGGGCGTAACACCGTCTCCGTTCTCCCAATCCCATGTGACCGATCGGGTCCGCCCGCAGCACATCATCGCCTCCGCTGGGGGAAGACCGAGCTCCAGGCGGCCCTCCAGGATGTCCCGGAGCCCACCCTGCTTGTTGGAGGTATACCCGGCCCTGATATCGCTCTTCCCCTCGATGGTTTCCTCGAGCCAGATGTTCGCCACGATCCTGGGGAACTCAGCCATCACGGCCCGGTAGACCGAACCTTCCATCTGCCACCTCCGGTTGGGGCGAAGGCAGGTGGAGAACACCCCGCCGTCGATCCCGGTGGCGAGGACACGGTCCAGCCACCCCTGGATCGTCTTCTTCGTCTCCTGATCGGCATCGCCGTGGCCTACCTGGAACCCCTGCTCCATCAGCCACTTGAAAACACCGGGTTTGTCCAGGTGGATGTTGGCGGGTCCCCCGGGGGTGTCGAGCTGGATGGCCGGCCGCTCCCGCGGAAAGCCAGCGCCAGGGAGGGGAAGGTGCACCGGACGCCGTCCCGTCTCGCGGTACATGTAGGCCCGGTAGACCTCAGCAAGTCGTCCCCTCGGCTTCCCGGGCTTGCTGAACGGGGATGACGGGAGGAACAGATCGAGGCCGTCGTCGCTCAGGATGAAGTCGAACACATCGTCGTCCCTGAAGAAGCGGATGGGCATGGCCCGCGGACCGCTCTTCCCGCCCTTCGTTGGCCCGGTGAGCTCCGGTCCGTTCTCGAGGTAGCTCCGCAGCATTTCGAGGCGCTTGATGAAACGGTCGGTGACCTCGATGCCCCCCCCCTGCATGAAGTAGTCATCGGGTAGTCGGAACTTGATGGGAAGCACGCTCCGGGTCCCGAAACCGGCCTTGTCCCCGAATGCGCCGTCCATCTCCTTCAGCCTCTTCTTCAGTGCCTTCCCATCCTCGATGTTCTTCTCGAACAGGTCGATGTACAGGAGAACGTAATCGCGGCACAGTCCGTGATAGGCCTCGATGTTGATGTCCTCCTCCTTCCCCTCGTGTTCGGGGATCGCTCCCAGGTATCCGTCGAAGGTGAGGGGCATGGGGGCCCCGGCCCAGAGGAGCGGAACCAGCCTCCCGAAAAAGTCCCCCCAGAGGGTGTTGAGGATGCTGGACGTGATCAACCACTCCGACGGAGGGTTCCTGGGGTCGGTCGGGATGGGCTTCGTTGGACGCTTGGTTGGCTGGGTCTTCAGCTTGGCTTTGGGTTGTGCCATGGAATCCCTCCCTCTGAATGGCGTGGAAACCGCGGATCCAAGGAGGAGAACACCCACGGCCAGGGACTCCCCCTCGCGACACCCGATCAATGGACTCTTACCCTCGCCTCCACCGTCGTCCCCTCCCCCGACGCCGACCTGATCACGACCTCACCACCGTGCCGCACGGCGTGCTGCCGCATCAGGTCGAGGCCGTTGCCATTGCCACCCGCTGCCGGGTTGATCCCCTTCCCGTTGTCCGAGACCCGGAGATGGAGGTGGGGGGGATCGTAGAGGAGGGCCACCTCCACGTGGGTGGCCTGGGCGTGCTTCAGGACATTGTTCAGCGCTTCGTTGAACAACAGGCAGACGTCGGTGCGGGCCCGCGAATCAACCGCCCTTCT
>JBFYZD010000178.1:0-8092 GCA_041309685.1 Gemmatimonadales bacterium
TCCGCCGAGGAGGAAGAGATGAGGAAGGCCCTGGAAGAGAGGCGAGGGGTTGAAGACGGTGAGTCCGGGTGCTTGTTTCCAGGGGGGAGGGGGGGGAAGATCCTCGAGCGCCTTGTGGAGAGGCGAGTGGCGTTCCGGGAGGCCAGGTCGGGGCGGGTTCAAGCGCTGAGCACGCTGCTCGACGATCTGGCCTGAGGGCTTTGGGGGGTCTACTTTCACGCCCCCCCTGTCCGTTCACCGCGCGCCACGGGCTGTGGTTCGCCAGGAGGTCTGGTCCATGCCGAGACGTTCCAGGGGAGGCCCCCGAACGGGCCTCTCCACCCGAGCCATCCATTCCGCCGGCCCTTCCAGAGGGCACGGCCAACCGGTGGTTCCTCCCATCGTGCAGAGCTCAACCCACTTCTTCGGGATGTCCGCCGACGAGGGACCCGATCTCATCTACGCACGGTACGGGAACAACCCCAACCAGAACGCCGTCGCGGAGAAGATGGCCGCCCTGGAGGGATTGCCGGCCTCCCTGGCGCTGGGGAGTGGGATGGCCGCCACGGCCATGACCCTCCTGGCCCTCCTGCGAACGGGGGACCATGTGGTGGCTTCCCGATTCCTCTACGGTGCCACCCGTCGCCTCCTCGTGGAGGAGCTCCCGCGGCGGGGGGTCACCGCGACCCTGGTGGACCCCGAGAGCGGGAGGGAATGGCGCCAGGCCATCACGGACCGAACACGGGTTCTCTTCCTGGAGATTCCCACCAACCCAACGCTCCGGATCTTCGATCCCCTGCCTCTGGCGAAGCTCGCCCGGGAGGAGGGGATCTCCCTGGTGGTGGATGCCACCTTCGCCTCCCCCATCAACCTGAGGCCGGCGGAGTTCGGGGCCGACGTGGTCATCCACAGCGCCACCAAGTACCTGGGCGGACATTCGGACCTCCTCGCCGGTGTGGTCTCGGGAAGCCGCGATCTGGTGCGGGAGGCTCAGGACATGCTTCGCCTGTACGGCCCTGCCCTGGACCCCCACGCGGCCTGGCTGCTGGAGAGGGGGATGCGCACCCTGGCGGTGCGGATGGAGCGGCACAACCGGACGGCCCAGGCCATGGCGGAGTGGTTCCAGGAGCAGCCGGAGGTGGCCAGGGTGGTCTACCCGGGTCTGGAAAGCCATCCGGACCATGCTCTGGCGAAGAAGATCATGGACGGGTTCGGTGCCGTTCTGGGAATCCAGTTGGCTGGGGGTGGGGTGGCCGCCGACGCCTTCTGCAAGGCCTTGAAGGTTGCCATGGTGGCCCCCAGCCTGGGTGGTGTGGAAACCCTCGTGTCCCAGCCCCGGTTCACCTCCCATCGGGGAATGAGCCCCAAGGAGATGAAGGGGGCGGGGATCCCCGACGGTTATGTCCGGATCTCGGTGGGGCTCGAGGATCCCGAGGACCTGCAGCAGGATTTCCAGGGGGCTTTGGAGGCCACCCGGAAGGTCTGAGAGGGAGGGCGGGGGTGTGTCGCTGCCCGGTACCGCATTCCCGCCGGAGGGGAGTACCACGGATCTTCCGGTGAACAGGGGGGGCCCGGGGGAAAGCCCCCCAGGCCCCCTTTTCCGCTGGGGTTTCGTTACCGGATTGTCGTGTTCGGCTTCGGGTTACTCCTCCCTCATGAAGGGATAGGTGTGGCGGGTGGGGGGGGCGAAGGTCTCCTTGACGCTCCGGGCTGAGACCCAGCGGAGGAGGTTGAGCTTGGAGCCCGCCTTGTCGTTGGTCCCGGAAGCCCGGGCGCCCCCGAAGGGCTGCTGCCCCACCACGGCCCCGGTGGGTTTGTCGTTGATGTAGAAATTCCCCGCGGAAAAACGGAGGGCTTCGGAAGCCTCCAGGACGGCTTTCCGGTCCTTGCTGAAGACGGCGCCGGTGAGGGCGTAAGGGCTGGTCCGGTCCACCAACCCCAGCGTTTCGGACCATTTGTCGTCCGGGTACACATAGATCGTCACCACGGGTCCGAAGATCTCCTCGCACATGCTCTCGAAGTCGGGCTTCCTGGCCAGGACGATGGTGGGCCGGATGAAGTAGCCCTTGGCGCCGTCGCAGGATCCTCCGGCAATGATCTCCGCGTCGGCAGACGCCCGG
This sequence comes from Gemmatimonadales bacterium, assembly GCA_041309685.1. Lineage (GTDB taxonomy): Bacteria > Gemmatimonadota > Gemmatimonadetes > Longimicrobiales > Gaopeijiaceae > JBFYZD01. The sequence continues at coordinate 2,100 of JBFYZD010000178.1, forward strand.
GCCCGGTCGATGTACCCCGAGATCTTGTCGAAGGCCGCCTTGTCGATGACCGCTCCCATGAAGTTCCGGAAATCCTGGACATCCCCCACGGGGATGCTGTCGGTCTCCCGGACGAGGGCGTCCTTGATCTCCCCCCAGAGCCCCTCCGGCAGATAGATCCGGGATGCGGCGCTGCACTTCTGCCCCTGATATTCGAAGGAGCCGCGGAGAATCGCGGTGATCACCGCCTCCGGATCCGCCGAGGGATGGGCGATGATGAAGTCCTTGCCTCCGGTCTCCCCTACGAGTCGGGGATAGCCGCGGTACACGTCCATGTTCTCCCCGGCGGCCCTCCACATGCTGTTGAACACGGGGGTGGAGCCGGTGAAATGCACACCGCCGAAGGACGGGTTGGTGAAGACCTGCCGTGTGATCTCCGACGAGTTGCCGGTGATGAAGTTGATCACGCCGGGAGGTAGTCCGGCCTCCTCGAAGAGTTTCTGGATATAGTAGCCGGAGAGGAGAGCTGTGCGGGCGGGCTTCCAGAGGACGGTGTTCCCCATGAGGGCTGGGGCGCTGGGCAGGTTCCCCGCGATGGAGGTGAAGTTGAACGGGGTGATGGCGTAGACGAATCCTTCCAGGGGCCGGTACTCCGACCAGTTCCAGATCCCCCTGGACGAGATGGGCTGCTCTTCGTAGATGGCCTGGGCGAAGGCCCCGTTGAAGCGGAAGAAGTCGATGAGCTCCGCTGCGGAGTCGATCTCCGCCTGGTGGGCGGTCTTGCTCTGCCCGAGCATGGTGGAAGCATTCAGGACCTGCCGCCACGGCCCGGCCAGGAGCTCGGCAGCCCGCAGGAAGATCGCCACCCGGTCCTCCCAGGGCCACGCGGCCCATTCCCGGAGAGCCTCCTGAGAGGCCTGGATCGCCTTGCGGATCTCCTCGGGGCCTGCCTTGTGGAAAGTGGCCAGCACGTGCCCATGGTCATGGGGCATGACCACCTTCCCGGTGTCCCCCGTCCGGATCTCCTCCCCACCGATGATCAGGGGGATGTCAATCACCCGGGCGGACATCTCACCCAGCTTCCTCTTCAGATCTCCCTTCTCAGGGCTCCCCGGGGCATACTCCAGAACGGGTTCGTTGTACGGCTCCGGAACGCGCAGTTTTCTGCTCATGGTGATCATTTCCTCGAGGTGGCGGATCCTGGATTTCCTTCCTTCATCTCCTGCCGGCGCCGGATGGTCCACCCTGGCCGCGAGGCGGACGCTCGATGCCCCGATGGCTGCGTATTCCAACCGGCAGGGGAGAACAATACAAAAAAACGGACGAGGAGGCGAAACCGCCTCCCCGCAGGGGTACCCCATCCCGCCTTTGGCCCGAAAAGGACCCTCAGCTCATCCAGAACCGAGCCTTGGAGAGAGTCTCCCTGAGCTTGGAGGCCTTCCCCTTCGGATGGGGCCGGTAGCTGTAGTAGTACTGGAGGTAGTAGCTCTCCTCAGGGGTGGAGGCGGCAACCTCGTTCAAGACCGCGCCGAACACCCGCAACCCGATCCTCCGGAGCTGGTCCACGGAACGCTCGGCGGCCTTCTGCTCGGTCTCACCGGACCGAAGCACGACCACCACCCCATCGGCATGCGCCCCCAGAACCGACGAATCGGTCACCGCGAGGATCGGCGGGGAGTCCATGACCACGTGGCCGTATTTCCCTTCCATCTCCTCGATCAGCCGCGCCATTGCCTTGGAGTTGAGGAGCTCGGAAGGGTTGGGGGGGAAGGAGCCCGCAGGAAGAAAATCCAGGTTGGGAAGCACGTTGGGCCGGACCGCTTCCCTGAGCTCCGCATCCCCTACCAGCAGGTTGGTCAGTCCCGGCTCCCGCAGGATGTCCAGGGACCTGTGGAGGGAGGGACGCCGGAGGTCAGCGTCCATGAGGAGCACCCGCTGCCCCTGCTGGGCCAGGATCACGGAGAAGTTCAGCGCCGTGGTGGACTTCCCTTCGTTGGGCCCCGGGCTGGTGAAGAGGAGGGTACGAATCGGCTCGTCCTCCGTGCTCATGAACATGAGGTTCATCCGGAGGTTTCGGTACGCTTCCGCTGCCGGATCCAGCGGGTCCAGAGCCACCATCAGGGGAGCCCCCACCGGAGAACCCTCCCCCTTCTCCTGGGCTTCCCCTACCCGGCGCAGGCGGGGGATGATTCCCAGAACCGGAATTCCGAGGAAGGACTCCACGTCGGCGGTGGTGCGGACCGTTCGGTCGAGGTACTCCAGAAAGAACGCGGCCCCTGCCCCGAGGATGAGGCCGAGGAGCGCACCAAGGAGGATGTTCATCCTACCCCGGGGATCGATCTCGGTGGAGCCGACCGGACGGTCCAGGATGTCCACGTAAGGCTCGGCAGCCGCCTCCATGATGCGGGCCTGATAGAGCTGGGAGAGGAGGAACTCATAGGTTCCCTGGTCCATCTCCTGCTGGAGTTGGAGCTTCTGAAGCTCGGCCTCCAACTGGGGAAAGGCCCTCTGCCTCTCCCGAAGCTCCACCTGCTGTGTACGCAGGGCCTCCAGCCGGCCTTCCACCGCCTGGAGGTTGGCGTTGAGGGCATCCAGCAGTTGGCCTTCCCGCTCCCCGATGCGCTCCTGGATGGCTTGGGCCGAAGGATGGTCCAGGGTGAGCCGTTGCTCCGAGACCAGGTTCCTGAGCTCCCTCTGGTTGGATCGGATCTGGTCGAGGAGCTCCTTGATCTGGGGGTTCACGCTACCCCCGAGGGATGCCTCCACCTGGAGGAGATCCAAACCGGATACCCCCAGGCGCGTCATCGCATGGGTGAGCTCGGAAAACACCCCCCGCTGATCCTCCATCTCCTGGATTCGCCGGGTGAGATCCTGCGCCTCGTTCACGAGGGTCTGCTCCCTCATGGACAGGTTGGTGAAGGTCTGCGATTCCTTGAAATCCTGGATGGCCTCCAGGGAGCTCTGGAGCTGGCTCCGCGCCCGGGTCATCTCGTCTTCGATGAAGGAGACCTCCTTCCTGGCCGCGGTGCTGATCTTCTTCTCCCCGTAGCGCCGCAGTGCCTCAGCGGTCTGGATCAGGATCAGGGGGGCGGTGACGGGGTCATCGGAGATGAAGGAGATGTCGATGAGGTTGGTGTACTCCCTCGGGACGGCGGAAACCCGGCCCCGCACGATGGAGACGGCGGTGCTGACAGACTGGATCTGGACCCCGTACACCTCGTCCTCCCGGGGGGGCGGGCGGGGGGTGAACCGGGTGAAGCCTGCATCCAGGGGCTTGCCCACCGGACCCGAAGCCAGGGCCGGCCCTCCCGGACGCCGGAATACCACGCTCTGGCCGCCGTCCTGATACGCCAGCTCGAACTGCTCCTCCGGCGCTTCTTGGCTCACCTTCGCGTCCCGGAAGAGGTCGGAGAAGACCATGCCCGGGGAGGTTGGGGCCAACCGGAGACCGAGGGAGTCCACCACCTCCAGAGCGATGGTCCCGGAGGTGAGCACCTGGATCTCGGACTCGATGGGATCCACGAAGATCTCCATCCCGGAGATCCGGGCCGTGGGGTTCAGTGCCCGGGTCCTCTGGAGGGGGTCGTTCACCTGGATGGAGAGGGTGGCGCGGTACTGGGTCTTCTGTCGGGACACGGCCCATATGGCCGAGGCCGTAGTCAGGGCGAAGATGACCAGCACCAGCCAGAGGCGCCGGGAGAGAATCTGCCAGTAATCCGCCAGGTGCGGAGACGCGCTTCCGCCGTTCGGATCAAAATCACCGTACGGCCGCCCGTTCAGTTCCGATTCCATGGTGTGGGGGTGTGGCTCCAGGCCAGTCGCCAAGGGTGGGGGAGCGCGCCGGGATCCGGGGGCACGGTCACGCTTGACAATCCTCAATAATCTCCATTCTTCCGTGGGGAAAATCAATAGAAACAAGCCTTTGCCAAGGGGAATTCCCTGAATTTCCGCACTGGAAGATGGAGGGTCGCCGGTCCCCGTACGGGGGCGGGTCCGGGAAGGAGGGGACCTCCCGCCATCCTCGGGGGTGGGAGGGTGGTGGACGGAGCTCCCTACTCCTTCTAGGATCGATGCATCGCTCACCTCAACCGAGATCAGAATGTCGAACGAATCCTTGAAACGAGATGTCCTGGCCGCTCTCTCCGGCGTGTCCTCCCCCGCCGGGGGCGATGTGGTCTCCCGTGGCCAGGTCCAGAACCTGCTGGTGGAGGAGGACGGCACCGTCCGGTTCTCCTTCCTTCTGGGGCAGGATGATCCGGGCTCCCTGGTCAAGGAGCTGCGGGCGGTGGCGGAAGGCGTTGGGGGTGTCACCTCCGTGAAGGTCAACGTGCAGCTTCCCCGGGTTCCCGGCGCAGCTCCCGCCGGGGGTGGGAAGGCGGCCCTGCAACCGGGATCCGTGCCGGCCCCTACTCCCATGCCCGGACTCCTCCCGGAGGTGGCCCGGGTCATTGCCGTGAGCTCCGGAAAGGGGGGCGTTGGGAAGTCGATGGTCGCCGCGAATCTCGCCACGGCCCTGGCCCGGGAAGGGAAGCGGGTGGGCCTTCTGGACGCGGACATCTACGGACCCAACATCCCCCTCATGTTCGGTGAGTCCGGCCGCCCCCAGGTGACGGGGTCGGAGGGAAGAGAACGGATCGCCCCCATCCAGGCCCACGGGGTGCGGCTCATGAGCCTGGGTTTCATGCTGGACAAGGACCAGCCGGCCATCATGAGAGGTCCCCTCATCTCCGGGATCCTGAAGCAATTCCTGGAGCAGGTGGCGTGGGGGAGCCTGGACTACCTCATCGTGGACATGCCCCCAGGAACGGGGGACGCCCAACTCTCCCTGGTCCAGACCATCGATCTGGACGGTGCCGTGATGGTCACCACATCCCAGGATGTCTCCACGGGGGACGTTCGGAGAGGGGTTCGCATGTTCGAGAAGGTGAACACCCGGGTCCTGGGGATCGTGGAGAACATGAGCGGGCTGCAGTGCCCTCACTGCCACGAGATGGTGGACGTCTTCGGAAGGGGAGGGGGGGAGGCTCTGGCCCGGGACCTGGGCCTTCCTTTCCTGGGTGCGATTCCTCTGGATCCCCAGGTAAGGGAGGCCGGGGACGCCGGGGTCCCCACGGTTGTCCGTGCGCCGGATTCTCCCGCGGCACGGGCCCTCATGGAAGTGGCCCGGGTGGTGGAGCGGATCCTGGACGAGGGGGAGGTTGGATGAGGCTCCCCTACCTCCCCGCCCCCATCCGGGAGGTAGAGGCGGGGCGACGCATCCACGAGCTCGTGCGGGACTTTCCGGAGGTGGCCCCGGTCCTGGAGCGGGTGATCGGTCCCCTCGCCACGGTGGGGTGGCGCAGGGTGGAAGAGTGCCTGCCCCCCTCACCGGAAGGGTGGGAGGCTCTGGAGAAAGCGATGGCATGGAGGGGAACGACCTGAGGGGAACTCCGATGCCCCGGATCACGCTGCTCACCGATTTCGGTACCCGGGACGGGTACGTGGGGGCCATGAAGGGGGTTCTGGCCTCTGCCGCGCCCTTTGCGGTGGTGGAGGATATCACCCACGACATTCCCCCCGGGGATGTCGGGAAGGCATCCTGGGCCGTCTCCCGGTATTGGCGGCGGTATCCGGCGGGGACGGTCCACCTCGTGGTGGTAGATCCCGGGGTGGGGACCCCGAGGAGGGGGTTGGCTGTGGAAGTCCAGCGTCATCGGCTGGTGGCTCCCGACAACGGGGTATTGAGCAGGGTTCTGGCCGAGGAGGGCTCCTGGGCCTGTGTGGACCTGAGGCCGTCCCCCCTCCTTCCCCCACCCGCAGGCCGGACCTTCCACGGGAGGGACCTCTTCGCCCCGGCGGCCGCCCTCCTGGCCTCCGGCACTCCGCTGGAGGCCCTCGGCGAGGCGGTGTCCGATCCCGTTCGACTCCCCCGACCCCGAACGCTGGTGGAGGGCGGGTGGATCCTGGGTGAGGTGGTGGAGGTGGACCATTTCGGGAACCTGGCCACCAATCTGCCGGTGGAAGCGGTCCGACGG
>JBFYZD010000179.1:0-10198 GCA_041309685.1 Gemmatimonadales bacterium
GGTGGCGGCCCTTTTCTCCTGTTCGACCGCGGGGTACGGACCTCCTCGGTCGTTGTCAGTGGACCAGCTCGACCTCCTCCAGGAAGTCCTTGAGTGGGTTCGCCACCTCGATGGCCCGCTCCTTGAGTGCCTTGGCCAGGGAGTCAGAGCCCTTCCTGGAGCCGGCCAGATGCTTGGCGACCGCCCGCCCGACATGGGCGTCGGAATGGGCCGCGGCAGCGTAATACTCGGCATACCTGGCGCTGACGTGCTGCTCGAAGAGCGGAATCTGGGACCGGGGGGTTCCGTTGTTGACCATGTCCTCGAAGATGGCGGAGTGGAAAGCGTCCAGCCCCTCTCTCACCAGACTCCGGTCCGAGCGGCCGATGAAGGCGAGCTGGATGCCGCGAGTATGGGCCCACATCAGGAAGATCAGGATCTCCTCCGCCTGAGCTCCGACCGGGACTCCGTCTTCCATCGTGAGCCCCAGGGCCCCCAGGAGCTGTTCCGCATCTCCATCGGCGATGAAATCCGAGAAGCTCTCCCACACGAGGCGCGCCAAGGTGTCCCCCAACTCCTGCGGGGTCATGTTCTGTGGAGCGCTGAATCCCCTGGTCTCGTCCGTCATGCCCAGAAACGCCGTTATCATTTTCTACCCGTATCGTGATTTTCGTAACGCAGAGAGAGTGTAATCAATTCCGCCGAAAAGGACCCGGGTGTCAAGCTTTTCCGTAGGGACCCTTCCCGGAGGCCTCGGGGTTATAGTCTCGCTGGGAAGGAATCAAAGGAGACCCTGGAGAATCCCATGGATCTGGTGTCAGGTATCCCCGTCGGGTGGTTGGCGGCCAGTCGCTGGAGAACGACGGTCCTTGCCGCCGCTTCCCTGACCCTTTCGGCGTGCGCTGCCCGGGCACCGGAGCTGCCCGCGCCCAGGCCCATTGTCATTCGCACCGGCGCCAGGCTCTTCCCCCCGAAGGAGCGCCTCAAGGAGATCGACGCCTGGTTCCGCCCCCAGCAGGAGGTCATTCGGCAGGACCCCACCTTCATGATCGAGCAGGTGACGAGGGACACCCCCGCCTACCCCTGGGAGTCGTTGGTCCTCGTGGCAGACACCGCCAAGATCGGGGTGGAAGCGCGCAAGTCCCCGGAGGCCGGTCAGGCCTATGGGATCTATGCCCACTATCACCTCATGCGGAAGATGGGGCGGCTGGAGGAGTTCCTGCCCGGCGCAGCCGGTCTGGACGGCTACACACTGGAACGGGCGATTCTTGCCCGGGTTTCGGACGTGTGGCTCCTGGGCCGGAGCGTGTACAATGCCGTGGCCTACGATCCCCTGGAGGAGCTGGTCTACTCCAACGAAAACGGATATCTGGATGCATTCCTCCTGACGGCACGGGGGGAGGAGTTCGGAGAGGAGCGCCGGTCCTGGCTCCAGGAGGACCCGGAAGCGCTGGAGCGCTACCGTAGCTGGTTTGTCCAGACCTTCTCCCGGGAACCGCCCGGGTTGAGAGGGAACCGCTGATCCTCCCACACCATTCCGGAAGACGGCTCCCGAGCGACGCCGTGGGTCGTGGTTGGGTGAAGGTGTGATGAGAGAGGGACGGGAAGGACAGAACGGGCCTGCCCCACTGGAGTTGGGGTGGGCCCGTTTCCTATGGAAGGGGAAGGTCTACACGGGGCCTGTGACGGTCCACCGAGTGGCGACGCGGGGCCGTTCCCCCCGCTGGTCACCGTCCACGAGCAGATCCACCCGCCCGGTTCGTTTGAGACGGGCGTCGGACGGGCGGCCGCCGGTGGCTGAGAAGGCCAGAACCTGGACCTTCTCGGTCTTCCCGTCGGGGGATTGAGCCAGGAGACGGGCGCCCCTCAGATCACGGATCCGGGGGGCGGGGCCGTCCTGGAGCCGTAAGCGGACCACCCTCCCCACATGGGGAGCGTCCATGGCGTCGATGACTTTGAACAGTGCCTGGTTGGCCTGCCGTTGTGCGGACATGGTTCCTGCTTGCATTGGTGGATCGAAAGCGTTCCTCTCCCGGGACTCCTGAGAACGTGTCGAGAGACTAAGATAGCGGTGGGGAAGCGTCAACGTAGGCCAAGGGGAGGGGACCGTGACGGTAGGGGAGCGCCCCGAGGCGGGGCAGGGGCTGATGATGCCCCCGGAAGTGATGCGTGCCCTTGGGCACCAGGTCGTGGATCTGCTGGTGGACCGATGGACGGGGCTGCGGGGGGAGCCGGCCTGGGCGGGAGGTACCCGCAAGGAGCTGGAACCCCTCCTGGCGGAGGACCCCCCGGAGATGGGGCGCGACCCTCAGGAGGTCCTCGCCAGGGTGGTGCGGGACGTGCTCCCCAGGGCCGGGCGCATCGACCACCCCCGGTTCTTCGCTTTCATTCCCTCCTCCCCGACCTGGCCCTCCATCCTGGGCGATGCCCTGGCCACGGGCTTCAACATCTTCCAGGGGACCTGGCTGGAGTCGGCGGGCCCCAGCCAAATGGAGTTGGTGGTGGTGGACTGGTTCCGCGCTTGGCTGGGTTTTCCGGAGACCGGCGGGGGGCTTCTGACCTCCGGGGGCTCGGCGGCGAATCTGGGCGCTCTGGTCACCGCCCGGGAACGGGCAGGGAACCCGGGAGCGCCGGTGGTCTACGTCAGCGACCAGGGCCATAGCTCGCTGGAACGGGCGGCCCGCATTGCCGGCATTCCGCGGGAGAACGTTCGAAAGATCCCCACGGACGGAGCTTTTCGCATGGAGGTCCAGGGCCTCTCCCAGGCGGTGGGCCTGGACCGGCGGAACGGGCTCCATCCTCTGTTCGTCTGCGGGAATGCCGGTGCCACCAACACCGGGGCGGTGGACCACCTGGCGGAGATCGGGAGGGTGGCCCGGGAGGAGGCGCTCTGGTTCCACGTGGATGGGGCGTACGGGGGGTTCGCCGTTCTGGTGCCGGAGGGCCGGGAGGCCTTCAGGGGGATCGAAGAGGCCGACAGCGTGACCCTGGATCCCCATAAGTGGTTCTTCCAGCCTTACGAGACCGGTTGCCTGATGGTCCGGGACACGCAAGCCCTGGAGAACGCCTTCCGGATCCTCCCCGAGTACCTCCAGGATGCGGATCTCGGAAGAGAGCACGTCAACTTCGCCGACCGGGGGATTCAACTCACCCGCCGGTTCCGGGCTCTCAAGGTCTGGATGTCGGTCCAGATGCTGGGACTGGGCGCCTTCCGAGAGGCCATATCGGACTCCATGGCCCTGGCCCGGAAGGCGGAAGCTCATGTTCGGGCCTCCCGCCACCTGGAGCTGACGGCACCCGCCTCCCTGGGGATTGTGTGCTTCCGGTTCGCCCCTCGGGAAAGGGCGCTGGCGGCGGGGGAGCTCGAAGCCCTGAACCTGGCCATCCAGGAGGAAATCGTCGCCTCCGGGCTCGCGATGATGTCCTCCACTCGGCTCCGGGGGGCGTTTTCCCTTCGGCTTTCCATCATGAACTACCGCTCCACCTGGGAAGACGTGAGGGAGACTCTGGAGGCTGTGGAGAGGGTTGGGGTGGAAAAGGCCGGGGGCGAGGGGGTTTCGTGACTCGAAATCCCCGGGGAGCGGGTAGGTGGATGGTGGGGGCGGGGTTGCTGTATCCCGTCCTTGTGGGGGTGGTGTGGTGGGGCACTCCCCTGGGTCTTCGGGATGCGGCCCTGACCGTCCTTCTTCTGGAGCTCCTGCCGGCGCTGGCCCTGGCCCAGCTGCCTCTCCTGGAGGAGGAGGGACCCCTCCCGCGCATCCCGGTCTACCTTTCGTCGGCGGGAACGATCCTGATTCTGGGGTGGTTGGGGCTCCTTGTGGGGGGGAAAAGCCTGGGGGACGAGGCCATGGGGCTCGGTCCGGTGCCCTGGATTTCCCTGGTGGGCTGGACTCTTGGAGCGACGCTGGGGGCCCTCATCCTGCTGGGCCTGTTCCATGGCCTTCGCCGGTGGCTCGGGATCCGGGAGAGCCCCCTCCTGGTCCAACTTCTTCCCCGGACCGGGTCGGAGAAGGCCGCCTTCGCCGGTCTCTCCCTGGCGGCTGGGGTAGGGGAGGAATTGGCCTACCGGGGGTATCTCATTCCCACCCTGGCCGGGCTGTTGGGTTCGGGGTGGGGGGCTGCCCTCCTCTCCACCCTCGTCTTCGGGATCCTCCATGCCTACCAGGGTCCCCTGGGCGTGGTCCGGACGACGGCTTTGGGGTTTCTTCTTGCAGGCGCCTTCCTGGTGACCGGAAGCCTCTGGCCAGCCATCCTTGCCCATGCCATTCTGGACCTGCTGGCCGGGTTGGTGTTGGGTGAGACCTTGAGTCGGGAGTGAAGCAATGGAAATCGATCTGGCGCTCATCGCCGATGCGGCCACCGTGGATTCCTCGGGAAAGCTGAACATCCTCGGGATCTTCGATCGCATCGCCACCATTGGCTTCCCGGCCCAGCACCCCCACGTCTCCCTGGTCCTCCGCTTCGTGGCTTCCATGAAGGAGGCAGGAAGGCACACGCTGGAGATCCGGCTCAGGGACGAGGAGGGGGAGGAGGTCATGAAGGTGGGAGGGGACTTCCAGATTGGTCCCGGGCCCGCGATTTCCGGAGGGCAGATGAGGATTCCGCAGGTGATCAACATCGACAGACTCCTGTTCCCCAGGCCCGGTCGGTACGGCTTCGATGTCCTCGTGGACGGGGATCACCAGGTGTCCATCCCCCTGATCCTCCATGACGCCGGGCCCAGGGGGCCCATGGCCCAGGCCTGAGGCCATGGAACCGGAAGGCATTCTTCAGCTGAGCCGGATCAGGGCCTATCCGCTCAAGGGGGCCGCCGGCTTCGATCTGGAGGAAGCTGAGGTGGACTCCCTCGGGATCCGCTGGGACCGGCGCTGGATGCTGGTGGAGCCGGATGGGGGTTTCGTCTCCCAACGAAACCACCCCCGTCTTGCCCTGATCCGGGTGGCTCCGCTGGAGGAACCGGGGTGTTTCAGAATGGACGCGCCCGGAATGGAGCCCCTGGAGCTCTCCCCGGAGCTCCCCCTCGGGGAGTGGATCGAGGCAACCCTCCACAGGGACCGCCTGACGGTTCCCCGGGTCTTCCCTGGGGCTGGAGCCTGGTTTGCCCGGTTCCTGGAGGCGCCTTGCGAGCTGGTGTTCATCCCCGATGAGGTCCGCCGCCCCGTGGATACTGCCTTCGCTCCGGGGCACCGGGTGGGGTTCGCCGACGGCTACCCGGTCCTCCTGGCCACCGAGGAATCCCTGTCGGATCTCAACAGGCGAGCCGGCCGAGACTTCAGCATGCTCCGCTTTCGGCCGAACCTGGTGGTGAAGGGAGGGGATCCCTGGGAGGAGGATGGGTGGAGGGGTCTCGAGGTGGGGGGTGCCAGGCTCGATCTCGTGAAGCCGTGCGCCCGCTGTTCCGTGACCATGGTGGATCCCGCCTCTGGCGCCGCGGGGGAGGGGCCGCTGCGGGCGATGGCGGCTTTCCGGCGATGGGAGGGGAAGACCTACTTCGGCCAGAACGCCGTCTTCTCCCGAAGGGGTAGCTTCCGGGTGGGCGACATCGTACGTATTGTGGAGAGGGGGGAGCCCCGTCCGCCTCTTCTCTACTGAGGTCCGGGGGAGGAGGGGACGGACCTTCTCCTCCAACGGAAGGAAAGGTCGGTCAAGGAGCGAGGAGATGATCCTCCACTGCAACTTCGAAGAGTTGGGCGCCCTGCGGAAGGGTGCCGGGACCGTGCTGGCCCACGGAGTCGGGGGGCGCACCTCCGTGGTTGCCCCTCCAGAAGGGTGGGAGTATGTGGAGGCCCTTCTTTCCCGCCTCTCGGGGGACCTGGAGGTTCAGACCCTGGCGGAGCAGCGCCAGATCTTCCTGGCCGTGGCGGCGATCGTGAAGACCCTTCGAGAGGAAATGGACCTGGCGGTCCTGAGTGCCCACGCTGCCGATGAGGCGGCGGTGGCCTCCTACTTCCTCTTCGCCCATGCCCTTTCCGTTCTGGGCCGCCTATCGGAGATGGGGCAGGAGATGGAAGCCCTCATCGAGATCATGACGGGGTCCCCTCCAACCCCGGAAGCCGTTCTCTCCTTCGTCTTTTCCGACTGATCGGGCTGCATGAGCGAGAAGCGCCTCGAGGCCCTGCGCCGGATGGCCCTGGCGCGGCCGCAGGATCCCCGACCGCAGTTCGGGTTGGCGGTGGAGCTCCTGAACCTGGGCCGCATTCGGGAAGGGGCCCAGGCTCTCCAGAGGTACCTGTCGGTTGCCGAGGACGAGGGAAACGGCTGGGGGCGGCTGGGAGGAGCATTGGCGGAGCTGGGGGAGGTGGCGGAGGCCCGGGAGGCCTTTCGAAGGGGGATCGACATCGCCACCGGACGGGGACACTCGGGGCTGGCGGAGGAGCTGAGGGAGGCATTGGAGGCACTCCCCTGAGGGAACTCGCGACCACCAGGGAATCGTGAGGGAAAGCCGCGGGCCCGGTGGGGTGCCGCGGCTTCTTTCCATTCGTCTCCCACCGGCCGACGGGAACCTTGCCACGGCCCTCCGATCCTGGGAGGTTGAGGCCCGCGACCCGTTGACCCGAACCGAGTGAAGAGCAGGAATGGCGACCGCAGAGAAGAGAGAGAGGATCCTCTCCCGCCTCATCGAAGAGGAGATGAGGGAGTCCTTCCTGGACTACTCCATGAGCGTCATCGTCCAGAGGGCGCTACCGGACGTCCGGGACGGCCTCAAGCCCGTGCACCGGCGAATCCTGTATGCCATGCACGAGCTGGGATTGACGCCGGACCGGCCCTACAAGAAGAGCGCCACGGTGGTGGGGGAGGTGCTCGGGAAATTCCACCCCCATGGGGACGCGGCAGTCTACGATACCCTGGTTCGGATGGTCCAGGACTTCTCCCTCCGGTATCCACTGGTGGATGGGCAGGGGAACTTCGGCTCCATCGATGGCGACTCGGCGGCGGCCTACCGCTATACGGAGGCTCGTCTGGCGGCTCCGGCCATGGACCTCCTGGCCGACATCGAAAAGGACACTGTGGGTTGGAGCCCCAATTTCGACAATCGCCTCAAGGAGCCCCAGGTCCTCCCCGGTCGCCTGCCCAATCTCCTGGTGAATGGGAGCTCCGGGATCGCCGTGGGAATGAGTACGAACGTTCCCCCGCACAATCTTCGGGAGGTGGCGGCGGCGATCAGGATCCTGGTGAACGATCCCGAGTGCACGGTGAAGGACCTTCTGCGGGTGCTTCCCGGGCCGGACTTCCCCACCGGGGGTTTCGTGGTGGGCCGGGAGGGGATCAAAGACATGTACGAGACGGGCCGCGGCCGGTTGATCATGCGAGCCCGGGTCGTGAAGGAGTCCCTGCGCGGCGGGAAACAGCAGCTGGTGGTGACCGAGCTCCCCTACGGGGTCTCCAAGGCGAAGGTCATCGAGCAGATCGCCGAGCTCTCCCGAAGGGGTAAGATCGACGAAGTCTCCGAGCTCCGGGACGAGTCCGATAGAGACGGAATGCGCCTGGTGGTGGAGTTGAAGCGGGGCTCCGAGGCGAAGCGGGTTCTTCGGGTTCTCCTGAAGCGAACCAGCCTCCAGTCCACCTTCGGAGCCCACCTCCTGGCGTTGGACCACGGTCAACCCCGGGAGTTCACCCTGAAGGAGCTCCTGGAGCACTACCGCGACCATCGACTGGAGGTGATCCGGCGCCGGTCCCGGCATGATCTCGAGAAGGCCGAAGCGGAGTACCACGTCATCGAGGGCTTGTTGACGGCCCTGGACCGGATCGACGAGGTCATCGCCATCATCCGGAAGTCCCGGGATCGGCTCCAGGCTTGCCAGGCCCTCCAGGCGCGCCTGGGGCTGACCGAGATTCAGGCCGAGGCCATCCTGAACATGAGGCTGGGCAGGCTCACCACCCTGGAGCAGGAGGAGCTCCGGGGGCGGCTGAGGGCCCTCAGGGTGAGGATCAAGGAGCTCAGGGAGGTCCTTGAGAACGTGGGCCGGCAGCTGGACGTGCTCCTGGGGGAATTGGAGGAGGTGGTCAAGCGGTTCGGGGACTCCCGCCGGACGGTCCTGCTGGAGGGCGGGAAGGAGGAGGAGGAGGCATCGGTGGAGACCTCGGTGGCCGACGAGGACGTGGTGGTGACGGTGAGCCACGAGGGGTTTGTGAAGCGGATTCCCGTGCACATCTACCGGCGTAGGGTTTCCAGTGGGAAGGGCCTGGCGGCCATGGATCGTTACGACGAGGACTATCTGGAACGGGTGTGCGTAGCCCGAACCCAGGGATGGGTGTTGGTCTTCTCCCGGGGGGGGCAGGTGTACTTCCTTCCCGTCCTGGACATTCCGGAGGGGGCCCGGGTCTCCAGGGGACAATCCCTGTATGCCCTCGTGGGTGCCGACCGGAAGGACCCCATCGTATCCGTCCTCCCGGTGGACGACCTGGAGGCCGAGCGGAACCTGGTCTTCCTCTCGAAGGGCGGGCTCATGAAGCGAACGGCCCTGGCGGAGTTCTCCAACCCCCGGGCGGGGGGAATCATCGCCATGGGCCTGAAGGCGGGGGACGAGGTATTCGACGTGGCCCTCTCCGATGGAAAGGCCGAGGTGATGGTCTTCTCCAGGGGGGGGCGGGCCATCCGCTTCCCGGAGGAGCAGATCTCCCTCCTGGGACGGGTGGCCCAGGGGATGAGGGGAATCGGGCTGAAGCAGGGGGACCGGGTGGTGGGAATGCTCCTGGTGAGGCGGGAGGCGCATGTCCTCACCGTCACCGAGGGGGGGATGGCCCGCCGGACACCTGTGGGTGAGTTCCCCCTTCAGAGCCGGGGAGGGCTGGGTACCCTGGCTCTCCCTTCGGAGGGCGCCGAAGGCGCCCTGGTCTCGGCCCTGGAGGTCGTGGAGGACGAGGTAGTGATGCTGGTATCGGCAGGGGGGAAGGTCCTTCGGGTTCCAGTATCGGACGTCCCGGCCCAGCACCGGCGATCCAGGGGAAAGCGGGTGGTGGCCCTCCCGGCAGGGGACCGGGTGGTGGAGGTGACCCGGGCTTCGGGGTCCGGTGGGAAGGGCCCGCGACCGGCTTCCTCAGAGGCCGAGGAGGACGAAGAGGGAGCGCTGGAGGAGGAGGTCCAGTTCGACCTCCTGGGGTAGGGGCAGCCAGGGGGCCGTCCCACGGGGGACGGGTCGCGCACCCCGCCCGGGGGAGCTCGGGAGCTACTCCCGCCGGCCCAGCACCGCCTTCACGGTGACCCGCTCCCCATTTCGGAGGACCACCACGGTGACCTCATCGCCAGGTTTGTGGGCCTGGAGGGCGTAGGTGTAGGCGTAGAGGTCGGTGATCTCCGCTCCGCCCATCTCCACCAGGACATCACCCGCCCGAAGTCCCGCCTTCTCCGCCGGGCTGTCTTCCCTGACCCCGGTGATCCGCACTCCGGACTCCTGTGGGGTCATGTCGGGGATGGTGCCCATGTAGGCCCCATAACCCCGACCGGGGGCCGGTGCCGCTCCCGAGTCTGCGGCCATGCCTCCGCCATGGGTGGGCGGCCTCCCCTCCACCAGGGTCAGGGCTGTTGGGCCGGCCGCTTCCGACCCGGCCAGGCTCCGGGTCACGTCCCGCACCAGGCCCACGACCCGCTCCAGACCGGAAGCGTCGATGAGCTGCCAGTCGTCTTCGGGGCGGTGATACTCGGGGTGGGTGTTGGTGAAGAAGTGGAGCACCGGGATGTCGGCGCCGTAGAACGGGTTGTGGTCCGAGGCGCCGAACCCGTCAGGGATGGGGGAAAGCACGAAAGCCTCGGGTTGGGCGTGGTTCACCCTCTCCAGGAGAGAGGGCCACTCCTGGGCCGTCCCGGTTCCGTAGACGGTGAGGGTATTGTCCCGGAGGCGGCCCACCATATCCATGTTCAGCATGGCCACCGTGCTGGCCAGGGGAAGGAGGGGCTCCTGGACGTAGTGCCCCGATCCCCACAGCCCCTTCTCTTCGCCGGTGAAGGCCAGGAAGAGGACGCTTCGGGCCGGTCTTCCCCGAGCTTCAGAAAGCTGCCGGGCCACCTCCATCATCGCTGCCGTTCCGCTGGCGTTGTCGTCGGCTCCATTGTGGACGGCACGGTTGTCCGGGGCCAGGGAGCCCTCCCCTCCGAACCCCAGGTGGTCGATGTGGGCGCCCACGATCACGACCTCCCGGGCCAAGGTGGGGTCGGAGCCGGGGAGAAGCGCCACGACGTTCCGGACCTCCACCAGACGGGGTTCCACGGTGGCCACGAGCG
>JBFYZD010000180.1:0-49279 GCA_041309685.1 Gemmatimonadales bacterium
CCACCTCCCTGCCGTACTTGGCCAGGTGCTCCGCTTCGGTCATGGCGCTGTCCCCACCCCCGATCACGACCAGGGTCTGGTTCCGGAAGGCGGGCAGGGCCCCGTCGCACACGGCACAGGCGCTGACCCCCCCACCCGACCGGGCCAGACGGGTCTCGTTCTCGATCCCGATCCAGTTCGCCCGGGCCCCCGTGGCAAGGATGACGGTCTCAGCCAGGACCACCCCGGAATAGACGGTGGACAGCCTTCTGGGTTGGACGGTGAAGTCCACCTCCGCCACGTCGTCCGTCACGATCCGGGTGCCGTAGCGCTGGGCCTGGGCCCGCATCCTGGCCATGAGCTCCTGGCCGTCCACCCCTTCGGGAAAACCGGGGAAGTTCTCCACCTCCGTGGTGAACATGAGCTGCCCCCCGGGAATCATCTCGGTGCTGGGCATCCCCTCCAGCACCAGTGGATCCAGGTTCGCCCGGGCGGCGTAGATCGCCGCCGTCCACCCGGCTGGCCCCGAGCCGATGATCACGACCTTCTCCACCGTCTTCTGGTCCGTCATGGTCCCTCTTTCGCCCCTTCACTCTGTTTGAAGATCTTCAGGTTGGTGGAATGCCCCGGGTTCACCCGCGCCCTGGGGTCCAGAAGGTGAACGGCGTTGTTCACGGCGATGGCCGCCTCGGCGAACCCGGTGGCGATGAGGTCCAGCTTTCCCTCGTACACCACCATGTCACCGGCAGCGAAGACGCCCGGGAGATTCGTCTCCATGAGCCGGCCCACCACCACCCGGCTCCCTTCCAGCTCCAGGCCCCAGTCCTTCAGGGGGCCCAGGTCCGGTTTGAAACCCAGGAAGGTAAAGACCGCGTCAACCTCCAGCTCGGTCTCCTCCCCGGTGCGGTTGTCGAACACCACCACCGACTCCACCCCCTCCCGGCCCCGGACCTCCTTGACCTCGTGGAAGGGCTTCCACGTCAGCTCCCCGGCCTCGGAGGCGGCCTGGAGACGGGCCACGGAAAGCTCGAGGGCCCGGAACCCCTCCCTGCGATGAATCAGGAAGAGCTCCCGGGTGAGGTCCTTCAGGGCCAGGGCCCAGTCCAGCGCCGAGTCGCCCCCCCCCACCACCAGGACCCGCCGTCCCCGGTAGGCCTGGGGGTCCCTCACCGCATGGTGGACCCCCTTCCCCGACAGCTCCTGGCAACCGGGGCAATCCAACCTCACCGGCTCGAAGGCCCCTTTCCCACCGGCCAGGATGAGGGTCCGGGTGAGGTAGCGGCCCTTCCGGCCGCCCAGGATGATCGCCTCCCCCTCCCGGGACAGGGTCCGGATCTCCTCCTCCAGCACCACATCCGGGGAGAACTGGAGCGCCTGGGCGATGAGGGAGTTCCCCAGATCCCTGGCCAGCACCTTGGGAAAGCCCCCCACATCGTAGATGTACTTCTCCGGGTAGAGGGCCGTGAGCTGGCCTCCCAGCTCCGGGAGGGAGTCGATGATCCGAACCGACCGCTGGCGCATCCCGGCATAGAAGGCCGCGAACAGCCCGGCGGGGCCCCCGCCGAGAATGGTGATGTCCCTGACGTCCTGCCGCATGTCGGTCGAACTCTCCGCGAAGGGGAGGCCCCCGCCGGTCTACTTCCCGGTGGGTGCCGTTCCCCGGTACAGGTCGGAAGCGCGGTACCGCTCCACCCCGCGAACCAGCAGAAGTTTCACCCCCACCGCCAGGGGCACCCCCAGGAGGAGCCCCACGAAGCCCAGGAAGAACCCGCCCACGGCCAGGGCCAGGACCACCCAGACCGGATGGAGGCCCACCGATTCCCCTACGATGCGGGGGCTGATGACGGCCCCCTCCAACCCCTGGGCGGCTCCGTAGACGACCGCGACCTTGAGCAGGGAGAGGGGGATGTTCCCGCTGATGAGGGCGATGAGGAGGGCGGGGATGAGGCTGAGGACGAGCCCCAGGTAGGGAACGATGTTGAACACCCCCACCACCACCCCGAGGAGGATGGCGTGAGGGAACCGCAGGATCAGGAGGCCGCAGGCGGTGATGGTTCCCAGGATGAGGGCCACGGTGATCTGCCCCCTCAGGTACTGGGAGACCAGGCGATCGTACTCCCTGGCCAGGGCCACCGCGTCCTCCCGGGCCCGCCGGGGAATCAGCTCCGCCACCCGCGCCACCAGACGGTCATAGTCCCGCAGGAGGTAGAAGGTGAGAACGGGGGTCAGGACCACATACCCCAGGAGGGTCAGGACCGACCCCATCCCCCTCCCCAGCCCCAGGACGCCGCTCCACACCCGTGAGAAGATGAACTCCTTGCGCTCCTCCAGGTAGGCGATGACGGCGGCCGAATCCACCCCCCTGAGCCGCTCCAGGAGACCTCGCTCCTCGAGGAGGGGGATGTCGGCAGCCAGCGCCCGCTGCTGCAGCCCCTCGAGCCAACTGACAAGGCGGGAGAGGAAGGAGGGAGCCTTCTGGATCAGCTCCCCCGTCTCCGCCGCCAGGGCCGGAATGCCGAACACCACCGCCACCACCAGCAACACCAGCACCGGCAGAGCGAGAAGGAGGATGGCCAGGGACCGGCCGATCCGTCTTCCCACCATCCGGTCCACCACCGGGTCCAGGATGTAGGCAAGCACCAGGGAGAGGGCGAAGGGGGCAAGCAGGAACCCTGTGGTGTGAAGGGTCCAGAGAAGGGCCAGGGCCGCCGCCAGAGTCAGGAGGAGGGCGTGGCCCGGCCGGCCCCGGAAGGGATGCAGGGCAGCGGCCACAACCCAGAAGAGGAGAAAAGGGGAGAGGATGCCCCCCAACTCGAACCCTCCGAGGCTCAGGAGGAAGAGAGCCAGAACCACCAGGGCAAACGCGGATTGCAGGAGATGCCAGGCTGACTCCAGAGGTCGATCCATCCTCTCCTCCGCGGTGGGGTTTCCCTTCGGCATGGGTTCAGGGTCCGAGGGGTCGCCTCAGCTCCGGCAGGGGGTGGGGTCCTCGGCGTCGAGGACCTGGCGGGCGGCATCCCTGACCACCTCCCGGGCATTCTCGTACCCCACTGTGTCGATGGCTTCCAGAAGAGGAACCCATTGGCACTCGGTAATGCCCTCGGCCTCCTCCGGGATCGCCTGACCGGCGTCCGATGTCATGAGGAAGAAGGTGCAGTGCTTATGGATCAGGCGGCCCTTCAGGCGAAAGAACCAGTCGATGGTCCGGAGCTTGGGACCCAGCTCCAGGTCCTCCAACCCCGTCTCCTCCCCCACTTCCCGCAGACCCGCCTCCTGGGGGTTCTCGGTCCCTTCCAGATGGCCCTTGGGAAGCCCCCAATTGCCGTAGGGATCCTTGATGAGAAGCACGTGGAGCTTCCCCACGATCCGCCGAAGGACCACCCCCCCGGCGCTCCACTCCTCCCGGGCGCGGCGACCGGAGTGGAGTCCGCTCCGGGCACTCCGCAGGGGGGGGGCCCGTTCCCCGGAGCTCACCTTGCCCCACCCTCAGAAGATGGAGATCCGGACATACCGCTGAGGGTTCTCCTTCAGGTCCTTGAGGAGGAGGTCGATCTGCTCCAGGACGGTCTGGGCCCGGGCTACCAGGACCGTATCGTTCATGAGGGCGCCAAGGGCCCCATCGCCCGATTCCACCTGGGCCGCGATCCGGTCCAGGCGGGCAAAGGCGGAATCCGCCCGGGTCAGGAACCCCTGGGCCCCCCGGTTCGTCGCGGAGAAGTCTTCGGAAAGGTCCTTCAGGTTCGCGAGCGTGGCCCGGGCGTCCAGGAGAAGGGAATCGGTGGTAGGGGCCCCCAGGATCTCCTCGGCCCGCAGGAAGGCCAGGTTGGCCGTGTGGGCGGCCGCCCCCAGCTCCACCGCCGCCTCCTCCACCTCGGAAGAGAGGTTCGAAAAAGCCCCGGCCTGCACCTCCACCAGCTCCCTCAGCCGCTCGCTCACGTCCTGGATGTTGTCGATGGCATTGGCGAGGTTGCGGGCGGTCTCCTCTGTGAAAGCCTCCTCCACCCGGTCCGTCAGGACTGCCAGGCTCTTGGAGATCTGGTCGGCGGCGGCGGTGAGGCGGGAGATGTCGGGAAGGGCGTACCCGCCCATGGTGTTCGGGTCCGGTGGATCCAGGAAATCGAACTGGGGATAGGCGGACCGGGTAACGATCTCCGCCTGCCAATCCCCGAACATGGACTCGGGTGCCAGGAGGGTCGCCGGGTCCTCGGGAAGGGCCACGTCCTGGCGGATGCTCATGCGAACCCTCACCGCGTTCCCGTCGGGCTCCACCGTGATGGCCTCCACCCGTCCTATGGCCACCCCCCGGAGCTTCACCGAGTTCCCGTTCATCAGCTGTCCGACTTCCAGGCAGAGGGCCTCCACGTCCCTCGTCCCCCTGCCGAAGCTGGCGTCCTGGAGCCAGAGAGTCCCCACCACGGCGACGATGATGCCGAGCACGATGACGACTCCCACCAGGACTTCTCTACCGCGTGTCATCCCGCCTCCTCCAGGAGTTCGGGTTTCCCTTCGATGAAACCGCGAACCACCGAGTCCGGGCACGCCTGGATCTCCGCGGGCGTCCCCAGGAACCGAATGGTACCCTCATACAGCATTCCGATCCGGTCCGCGATCCGGTAGGCGCTGGCCATGTCGTGGGTGATCACCACCGCCGTGACCTTCAGCTCCTCCCGGGTGCGGATGATGAGGCGATCGATGATGGTGGTGGTGACCGGGTCCAACCCCGTGGTCGGCTCGTCGTAGAGAAGATAACCCGGCTGGGTGGCGATGGCCCGGGCCAGCCCGGCACGCTTCCGCTGGCCCCCGGAGATCTGGCTGGGAAAGCGGCCCTGGAACCCGTCCAACTCCACCACCCGCAGGCACTCCTTCACCCTGTCCCGGATGGCATCGGAGGTCATCCCCCGGATCCGGCGGAGACCCAGGCCCACGTTCTCCTCGATGGTCAGGGAGTCGAAGAGGGCGGCGAACTGGAACACGTAGCCGACCTTCCTCCGGATCTCATAGAGGCCCTCCTGATCCAGCCCCCCCAGCTCCACCCCGTCCACCCAGACCTCCCCCCTGTCCGGCCTCAGGAGACCCACGATGTGCTTCAGGGCCACCGATTTCCCCGTGCCGGACTGCCCCACGATGGCCAGGGTCTCCCCCTCGTGGACCTCCAGGGAGAATCCCTTCAGGACCCGGTTGGATCCGAACGCCTTGTGGATATCCTTCAGCAGAATGCTCACAGCAGCGTCGCCGCCCAGAAGGCGTCCAGGACCAGGATGACCATGCTGCTCACCACCACCGCCCGTGTCGTGGAGAGTCCGACCCCCTCCGCGCCCCCCTGGGTGGTGAATCCGAAGAAGCACCCGATGGAGGTGATGGTGAGGCCGAAGCTCAGGGACTTGATGACGGCGAACTGGATGTCCCAGGGCTCGAAGAAGAGGCGAAGCCCCTTCATGAACTCCGGCGTGGACATGTCCAGGAGCTGGAGAGACGTCGCCCACCCTGCGGCAACCCCCACGGCGGTGGCCAGGACCACCACGATGGGGAACATCACGATCCCCGCCAGGACGCGGGGAACCACCAGGTACGCCACCGGATCGTACGCCAGCGTCTCGAGGGCATCGATCTGGTCGGTAACCCGCATGGTCCCGAGCTCGGCCGCGATGTTGGCTCCCACCCGCCCCGAGAGGGCCAGCCCCGTGAGGACCGGCCCCAACTCCAGGATCATGGTCTTGCCCACCAGGGCCCCCACGAAGTAGAGGGGTACCGCCCCGGTGAAGGTGTAGGAGGCCTGAAGGGCCATCACCACCCCGGTGAAGGTGGCGATGAAGAGAGCGATGGGAACCGAATCCACCCCGATCCTGGCCAGCTGACCCAGCAGCAGGCGCCCCCAGATGTCGACCTTGGGAAGGGCCCTCACGGTCTCATGGAAGAGTCCTCCCCAACGTCCGATCTGGGCGGCCGTGTCAAGGGCGGAGAGGCCGATGAGGCGAAACGGGTTCAGGAAGACGCGGGCGTTCATCCTGGAGAGTATAGCCGAGAAAGGAAGGGCCTCGCCAGCCTGGGGGAGGAAGCCAGAGAAGGGTGGGTACTCCCGGGGTTTCCACCGGCCTGGAGGGGTGGCCGGAAGGGAGGTTCCCGGCAGGTTGCCGGGGGGAGGGGCCGGATCAGTCGGAGGGGAGCTCGTCCTCCAGCGTGAACTCGATCTCCTCTTCCTTCCGCCCGTCGGGACCCCTGACCTCGTAGGCCACCTTGATCCGGGAGACGGCCCGGTTGGGATCGCTCACCATGACCTCGAAATCCAGGCTCTGATCCCGGGAGGTCACCCGGGTCCGGATCCTGTCCCCGGGCTCCCCGTCGGCGCGGTCCACGGGGTTGCGGAAGAGGGTCTTGGTGGATTGCCTCCCGGATTCCAGGTCCCGGGTCACCTTCACATGGCGGAGCCAATCGGGCTGATAGCTGATGGTGTAGTGATACCCTCGCTGATCGGCCCCATGCCCCTCCCGATTGTGCCGCGCCATTCCTTCCTCCAAACAGGGGTGACCCCGTGTCTTTACGGTAAACTAATGTTTACGACCCACAGGAGAAAGTCAAGAATTCTCTTTGGCAATCTCAGAGAAAATCCAAAAAGGACAAGCATTATCTCGGGTAGGACCAAGAAGATTTTTGTCGATCACCGCGAATCCAGCCATTCGTTTTTCCTTGATTTTGTTCCGGCGAGCGGATAGGGGTGGGCTGGAGAAGGGCCCGGGACGGGGCCCTTGCCCCGTATCTTCCAGCGCGTTAGAGTCTTAGCGTGATCTAACAGACCCGGCCCGGCACCGGCTTCCCTCGACCTGCCCCTCACCAGCGTTTCGCTTTCCCCGAGCCTCTATACGAGAAGCCATCCGGCGGACTGACCAGCTCAATCCCCCTCCAGTCCAGGCCAGCCTGGACGGTCCGCCCTTTTCGGAGCACCCCCCGTGGACATCGCAGAACTCAAGAGCAAGAGCGTCACCGACCTGCACGACCTGGCGGAGGAGTTGAACATCTCCAACTACTCCGGCCTTCGGAAACAGGACCTGATCTTCCGCATCGAGCAGAATCTCCTGGACAGTGACGTCGTCCTCCGGGGGGAGGGCGTCCTGGAGATCCTCCCGGAGGGGTATGGGTTCCTGCGGTCCCAGGATTGGAACTACCTCTACGGTCCGGATGACATCTACGTCAGCCCCTCCCAGATCAAGCGGTTCGACCTGCGGACCGGAGACACCACCCTGGGGCAGGTTCGCCCGCCCAAGGAGGGGGAGCGCTACCTGGCCCTGCTCAAGGTGGAGACCGTCAACGGGGAGGAACCGGAGAAGGCCAAGCATCGCATCGCCTTCGACAACCTCAAGCCCCGGTTCCCGGAGGAACGGCTCCGCCTGGAGAGCGCCTCAGGGGACATCTCCATGCGGGTCATGGACCTGGTTACCCCTGTGGGGAAAGGGCAACGGGGCCTCATCACCTCCCCACCGAAGGCCGGGAAGACCATCCTACTGCAGAAGATCGCGAACTCCATCACCGAGAATCACCCCGAAGTCCACATGATCGTCCTCCTCATCGACGAGCGTCCCGAGGAGGTTACGGACATGGAGGAGCACGTGGACGCCGAGGTGATCTCCTCCACCTTCGACGAGCCCGCGGACCGGCACACCCAGGTTGCGGAGATGGTCCTGGAAAAGGCCAAGCGCCTGGTGGAGCATGGCAAGGACGTGGTGATCCTCCTGGACTCCATCACCCGGTTGGCCCGGGCCTACAACGTGGTGGTGCCCCACTCCGGGAAGATCCTGTCCGGCGGCGTGGATGCGAACGCGCTGCACAAGCCCAAGCGCTTCTTCGGCGCCGCCAGGAACATCGACGGGGGCGGGTCCCTCTCCATCATCGCCACGGCCCTCATCGAGACCGGAAGCCGTATGGACGAGGTGATCTTCGAGGAGTTCAAGGGCACGGGGAACATGGAGCTGGTGCTGGACCGGCACGTAGCCGACAAGCGGATCTTCCCCGCCATCGACCTGAACCGCTCCGGCACCCGCAAAGAGGAGCTCCTCCTCACCGACCAGGAGCTCAAGCGGGTCTACCTCCTGCGGAACTTCCTCTCCGACATGCCCCCGGCCGAGGCCATCGAGTTCCTCATGCAGCGGATGAGCCGGGTGAAGACCAACCAGGAGTTCATGGACAGCATGGCGGCAGGAGGGTGAGGAGGAGGGGAGGACCCCCTTCCTGAGCCCGGGGTCCTCCCCCCGGACGCCCCTGCCCTTTGCCGGAGTCCCTACTCCTCGAGGATCTCTTCGTAGCGGGGGTTCACCACCAGATCATCCCCCTGGAAGATCTTCCGGTCCCAGGGAAAGACCACGGTCGCATCGGTTTCCAGCGCCGTGAAGTCCGGCAGGAATCCCCGGGACCGGGCGAAGCTCGTGGCGGTGCGGACCTCCCTGGCCCCGGCGTCCCGGATCGCCGCCAGACCCAGGCGCATGGTATCCCCGGAGGAGGTGATCTCGTCCACGAGAAGCACTCTCTTCCCATGACACTGAAGGGGAGCGGCGGAGAGGACCGCCGGACGCTCCCGCACGAGGTCTCCCCCCTCCCGCCGGGAGATGGTCAGGGAGTAGAAGTCCTTCCGGAGGATGGAGGCCACCACGGCGCCGGGTATGACGCCGGCTCTGGCGATCCCCACCACGATGTCCGGGTCGAAGCCCCGGGCCACGCGGAGAGCCAGGGCCCGGCAGATCTCTCCGAACATCTCCCAGGAAAGGTCCAGGTATTCCGTGGGATTGGACCGGGCCGGCTCCCCGAAGGGATGAGTGCTGGACATGGGGCGCTCCGGGATGAGGGAATCGAAAGGTAAAGGGGTCTTGACGATAGGGGCAACGGCCCTGGCCCCCGGTTGACGTCCGCCCCCACCCCCCGCCATCCTCCTGGACATGGACAAAGGGATGCGAGACGTTGCGGACCGCCGCTTCGAAGACGCCTTGAGGGCTTCCGGAGCCCGGGACCCGAGGGATTTCTACCGGACGGCCCTGAGGGAGCTCAAGGACGTCAACCCCACCGGATACGAGGGGGCCGTGAGGCATTACCAGGACGTCCTGGTCCATTCCATCGCATCCGGGGAGGCGGACCCCTTGCCGGCATGGAGAGAGTACGGCCGCCTCATCGCGGAGTGCACCGCCAGGGGAACCACGGTGGAGATCGACGACACCGGCCGGTCGCGCCCCTACACCTCCGCGGCCCCCCTGGACCACCTGGTCCTCCACCTCCCCGATGAGGGCGGCCGTGCCCTTCTCATTTCCCTTCCGCGTAATCCTAGCGCAGCCCAGCGAGCAACCTGGGAGCTGCTCGTGCAGGGGAAGCTGCGAGGATCCGGGGAGGGCTGACCCTCAGTCCTCCACCAGGAAGGCCACGGCAAAGGAGCCGAGCCCCGTGTGGGTGGCCAGGACCGGCGTGGCCGGGGCCGAGAGGATCTCCACGTCTCCGTACTCTTCCCGAAGGGCCGCCGACACCTCCGCCACCACCTCGGGGCGCCCCACATGGACCACGCCGAAGCGGATCCTCCTCGCCCCCCGGCCGACCTCCTTCCTCAGTGCCTCCAGAAGCGCGGGAATCATGCGCTTCCGGCCCACGGCTCTTCCAGCAGGCGCCAGGGGCCGTCCGTCGGTGGGTACCCTGAGGATGGGCTTGATGCCCAGGACCCGCGCCAGCCAGGCCTTCCCCTTCCCGACCCGCCCGGACGCCAGGAGGCGGTCCAGGGAATCCACCGTGAGGAGAACCCCCGACTGGTTCCGGATGCGCTTCAGCTCCCCGACGATCTGCGGGGGCGGGAGGGACAGCTCAGCCAGCTCGGCAGCCTTCAACACCAGGAGCCCCTGGAGGAGGGAGGCTCCCAGGCTGTCCATCAGGTGGATCCTGGCACCGTGGAAGCGGACGGCCGCCGCTTCCGCGGATTTGAAGGTCCCGGAGAGGTTCGAGCCCAGGATCACGCCCACCACCTCCTCCGCTTCCTCCGCTATGCTGTGGAAAGCCTCCAGGAACGCGCCGGGGGGCGGCTGGGAGGTGGTAGGCAACTCCCCTCCCTCCAGCAGCGCCTGGTGGAACTCGCCAGCAGTGATGTCGACTCCGTCCCGGTAGCTCTCGCCGCCCTTCACGAGGACCAGGGGGACCACCTTGATCCCGTGGGCCCGGAGGATCTCCTCGGAAAGGTCGCTGGCGCTGTCGGTCAGGATCCCCACGGGACGCCGGGCCAGGGTGAGGTGGCCATGAGCCGCCCGTTCCGCCGCCGCATGCTGCGCCCGCATGTCCTCGGCCTTGTGGGTCGCCAGGGTACCCAGGGTCTTCAGGTACGAAAAGACGGACTCGGGATGGTCGGTGTGGATGTGGACCTTCAGGATTCCGTTGGAGCGGATGACGATGAGGGAATCACCTTCCTCCCTGAGACGGTCCTGGACCGAGCTCTGGTCCGGGAGCCCCTCTCCCCGCACCAGCGCCTCGGTGCAGTAGCGGAAGCGTTCCGAATCCGCGGGATACTCCGTCACACCCGCGGCGGGGGCGGACGGCCGGAAATCCGGGGCAGCCGGGGAGGCCACCAGAGGATCCCCTTCGATGTAGTGGAGAACCCCCTCCAGAAGGTGCACGAACCCCTTGGCGCCGGCGTCCACCACCCCCGCTTTCTTGAGGGGAGGAAGGAGCTCCGGGGTCCTGGCCAGGGATGCCCGCGATCTCTCCACCAGGTGGTCCATGAGCTGCTGGAAATCCTGGACCCTGGCGTCCAGCGCCGCCACGGCCGTGTCCCGCATCACGGTGAGGATGGTCCCCTCCACGGGGCGCTCGATGGCGGCCTGGAGGTGATCCACACCGGCCCGAAGGGCCTGGCTGAACTCGATCGCGGAGATGCGCACCCTCCCCCGGCACTCCTCCGCGAACCCCAGGAGGAAGTGGGAGAGCATCATGCCGGCGTTGCCCCGGGCTCCCAGCACCGCCGCCTGGGCCGCGTCCAGGGCCACGGCATCGAAATCCCTGGAGCGGTTCCGCCGGAGGCGATCGGCGATGGCCTGGACCGTGAGGGAGAGGTTGGTGCCCGTGTCCCCGTCGGGAACGGGAAAGACGTTGATGCGGTTCAGGTCGCTCCGGTGGCGCTGGGCGAACTCACACGCGGCCAGGAGGGAGCGGCGGAGCCGTGGGCCATCGAGGTATGCGATCCGCATGGTCACGAAGATCTGCGACGGGGGGCCGTTTCGCAACGAAACGCAACCCCCTGGCGTCCGTAGGGATCGGATAACATGGTTCTCCACTTCATACCCTTCCGGGGGATCGCATGCCTCCCGGTCGGGTCCGCCCTGGACCCCGGAAACGAGAAGTCCAAGTGAGAAACCCGAAGTCATCCCCCCCGGGCCGGGCCCGGCGTTGCACCCTTCCGCCCGCGGTGCTCCTGGTCCTCGCCCTCCCCCACCTCTCCTCGGCTCAGGCCGGCCCGGCGACCGCGCCGGGACCGGAGACGGTGGTCCAGGCGGTGCGGGCCACCTCGGCGGTGGAGATCGACGGCATCCTGGAGGAGGCGGTCTGGCGGGAGGCGCCCGCCGTCACCGGATTCCGGCAACGCTGGCCCGCGGACGGCGCATCCGCCACGGAGCGCACCGAGGTCCGGGTGGCCTTCGACGACCGGGCCATCTACTTCGGGCTGGTGATGTACGATTCGGAGCCGGACCGGATCATGCGGAGCATCCTGCACCGGGAGGGGCGCATCGACAAGGACGACCGCATCATCATCGCCCTGGACACGTACCACGACCGGAGAAGCGCGTACATCTTCGAGTTGAACTCCTTCGGCACCCAGGGAGACGCCCATTTCACCAACGAGCGCCTCGCATTCCCGGACGATTGGATGTGGGAGGGCGTGTACGAGAGCGACGCCCGCATCACGGAGCGGGGGTGGGAGTTGGAGGTGGCCATCCCCCTCACCACGATCCGCTTCGATCCCGACGACGTGGAGACCATGGGGGTGGCCTTCTACCGGTCCATCCGGCGGAAGAACGAGGAGGTCACCTGGCCCCACATCCCCCTGGCCTACACCGGCACCATGGAGGGAGGGATGGACCAGGCCTCCCGCTTCGGAACGCTCACGGGGCTGGAGGGGCTGCGGCCGGGGCGGCATGTGGAGGTCAAGCCCTTCGGGATCGTTGGCGCCCAGAAGGTGGCCGGCGAGGGGGACACCCAGACCAGCCATGACGTGGGGCTGGACGTGAAATGGAGCCTCACCCCCGGGCTCACCGCGGACCTGACGTACAACACCGACTTCGCCCAGGTGGAGGCGGACGACGTCCAGATCAACCTGGACCGGTTCAGCCTGTTCTATCCCGAGAAGCGGGAGTTCTTCCTGGAGCGCTCCGAGCTCTTCCAGTTCGGGAACAGCCGGGAGGAAGACCTGTTCTTCAGCCGGCGCATCGGGCTCACCAACGACATCATCGGGGGTGGCCGCCTCACCGGGCAGGCCGGGCCCCTCTCCATCGGGTTCCTAAGCCTGCAGACGGAGGACAACGCGGCCCTCGGCGTCTCCGGCGCCAACAACACGGTCCTGCGCCTGCGGGGGGACGTGGGTCCCCGGGCCACGGTGGGCGGCATCCTCACCAACTACCAGAGCTCCGACACCTTCAACCGGGTGGCGGGGGCCGACGTCACCTATCGTTTTTTCAGCAGCAGCTCCTTCAACGCGTGGTGGGCGGACAGCTGGACGGACGGGGGGCCCGACGGCGGAGGGGCGGCTGGATTCGCCGGACTGGTCCTCCGCAATGACCGGGGCAACGTGGGGGTGGATTACACGAACATCGGGGAGAGCTTCAACCCGGCCCTGGGGTTCGTGCGCCGGCGGGACATGGTCCGGTACGCCGGAACCACCTCCTGGACGCCCAGATTCGAGGAGAGCCGCTGGGCCCGGCAGCTCAACCTGACCCTGACGGGGAGCTACATCGAGGGGCAGGACGGCGTGAAGCAGTCCGACGAGGCGGTCTTCCAGTCCGGCCTCCGCTTCCAGAACGGCAACTACGTCCTGCTGGGCCTCACCCACCATTGGGAACGCCTGGATGATTCCTTCTTCATCCGCCCGGACGTGGAGATCCCGGTGGGAGACTACCCCTACAACTACGCCGGAGTCCTGTTCCGGACCAACGACTCCCGGCCGGTCTCGGCCCAGGGGGTCACCCACTTCGGAGAGTACTGGAACGGAGACTGGTTCCAGCTGGGAGGGGGTATCACCTGGAAGACCGGCCCCCACCTGGAGCTCACCGGGAGCTTCGACCGGCGCCAGATCGACCTCCCGGTGGAGAACGGGGAGTTCGAGACCACCATCTTCGGGCTGGACGTCCTGGGGGCCCTGAGCAGGAAGCTCTTCGCCAACGCCCTCATCCAGTACGACAACGTCTCCGAGACCCTCCAGGCCAACATCCGGGTGGACTGGATCCACACCCCGGGGAGCGACCTCTTCGTGGTGGTGAACACCGGTTACTTCGCCGGGGACCTCCCCGATCCCCGGGACGAGCGCTGGGTGAACCGGGCCGGGGTGGTGAAGCTGACGTACCTGAAGGCGTTCTGAACGCGCCCGGAGCCGCGGGCGACCGCGGCGCCGGCCCTCGGGTCGCCGCAGGGAAAGGCAGGGGACCGGTGAAGAACCGGCCCCCTTCCTCCGTAGGGTGCTCAGGACCGACGTCTCGGACGAAATCGGGCCCGTCGGCTCCCTGACACCTCCTCTCCCGAACCGGGCACGGAACATGAGACGCACTGCGACGTACCTCGCCCTCCTCCTCCCCACCCTCCCCCTCCTCCAGGCCTGCGGCGGCGCGGGCGCCTGGGAGGGGACCGTCACCGACAGCGCCGGCGTGGCCGTCGTGCACAACCCAGCCGTGCCCATGTGGCGTGCGGAGGACGAGTGGTCGGCGACGGAGGAGCTCCGTATCGGCACCATGGCCGGGGAACAGAACTACCAGTTCGGGCAGATCACCTTCCTGGACGTGGGGCCGGACGGGACCATCTACGTCGCCGACCTCCAGGCGGTGGAGATCAGAGCCTACGACGCCACCGGAAAGCACGTCCTCACCGTCGGAGGCAAGGGAAGCGGGCCCGGAGAGCTCCAGCAGCCCCAATTCGTGCTGGCGGACCCCGATGGCGGGTTCATCGTGCCGGACCTGGGGAACCAGAGGGTGAACCGGTACGGACCTGGGGGTGAGTCCAGGGGGAGCTTCCCCATCCAGATGCAGGCCGGGGTGCCGACGCGCTGGATGGTGGACCCAGCGGGCAGGCTCATGGCCCAGCTCCGGGGGCTGAACCTCCCCGGGATGGCGGCGCTCGAGGGGGGCGATCCCATCGTGGTCTACGACATCATGGGGGCGGTGGTGGACACCGTGGCGGTCCTTCCCAAAGGACAGACCCTGGAGGGGATGACCCAGGAGCGGCTGAGCATCAAGGTCTTCGCGCCCGAGCCGGTCTGGGACCTCGACCCGGAGGGGAACATCCTCTACGCCATGAACGACCAGTTCCGCATCCTGGTGAACACGCCCGACGGCACTCTGACTCGGGTCATCACGAAGGAGGTCGAGCCCAAGCCTGTGGAAGAGGCCGACCGGAACGCCATCCTGCGCCTGCTGCGGGAGCAGTACGCCCAGTACGGGGTCCCGCCGGCACAGATGGAGCAGATCATGTCCGGGATCGGCTTTGCCGACTATTACCCCGCTTTCGGGCAGCTCTTCGTAGGGCCGGAGGGAACCCTCTGGGTCCAGCGCATCCGGAGCGCCCGCGACATGGCTGGGGCGGCCGGCGAGGAGGTGGAGTTCGATCCCCAGGCCATCGGCTCCCCCGAGTGGGAGGTCTTCGACGCCGAGGGGAGGTGGCTGGGGGTGGTGACCCTCCCGGACCGGTTCCAGCCCGTGGACGTGAGGGGGGACGACCTCTACGGGATCTGGCGGGACGAGATGGACGTTCAGTACGTGATGCGCCTGAGGGTGAACCGGCCGGAATAGGGCGGGGGAAGGAGCGAGACAGCAAGGTCGAGGGCCGGGCTCACCTCTCTGGTGGGCCCGGCCCTCTCCTATTGCCCCTCACCAGGGATCGGCCCCCCGGGCCAGCGCCCCGGCATCGGCCACGGCCTGGGGACTTCCGAACACGATGAGGAGGTCCCCGGGCTGGAAGGCCAGGGTGGCCGGGGGGTTGCCCACGGTTTCCCCCCCCCGCTGGACGGCCAGGAGGGTGACGCCGTATTCGGCCCTGAGCCCCACCTCCTCCAGCGTCCGCCCCACCAGGAAGGATTCTGGCCCCACCCTCACCGTGGCGATCTCCGAGTCGGGAAGCTGGAAACCCATCTTCCCGACCCGGGCTCCTTCCGCGGCGGGGAGCTCCCGGAACATCTCGTACCCGCCCGCCCGGATCTCCCCCACGAACTCCTGGATCTCCAGCTGGGGGACCAGGTACCGCTTCAGGACCCGGACCAGGATCTCCACCGAGGTCTCGAACTCCTCGGGGATCACGTCGTCGGCGCCGGCCCGGAAGAGGGGCTCCACCTCCTGCACGTAACGGGTCCGGGCCAGGACGTAGAGGGAGGGGTTCATTCGCTTGGCCACCTCGGCGATGCGCCGGGTGCCGCCGGGATCGGAGATGGCCGAGACCAGGACACGGGCCCGCTCCACCCCGGCGTGCTCCAGAACCGCCGGGTGGGAGGCGTCCCCGTAGAGGATCGGCTCCCCGGACTTCTTCTCCCGCCGCACCCGGTCCGGGTTGGTCTCCACGATGACGTAGGGGATCCCCACCACCCGGGCCGCCCGGGCCAGGTTCTTCCCGTTGATCCCGAACCCCACGATGATGAGGTGGTCCGAGAGGGACTCCTTCTCCGCCCCTCTCTCTTCCCAGTCCCCTTCCCCTCCCCACCCCATTCCACTCCCGACGAGAACGGAAGGGAGAGGCAGTCGAAGCACGGCGTCGGTGAGGGCCGGGGCAGCGGCGATGACGAAGGGCGTCACCGCCATGGTCAGCACCGAGACCGCCAGGAAGAGCTGCTCCCGGTCCCCGGAAAGAAGCCCGGCCTGGATCCCCGCACGGGAGAGGATGAAGGAAAACTCCCCAACCTGGCTCAGGGCGAGCCCCGCCAGAAGCGCGGTCCGGAGGGAGAAGCCCAGGAGCCGGACCGCCAGCGCGGCCACCCCGGCCTTCAGGAACAGGACGACGAGGGTGGAGAGGAGGACCGGGAGGGCCGAATCCGCCACGTAGGAGAGGTCCAGCAGCATCCCCACCGAGACGAAGAAGAAGGAAAGGAAGAGCTCCTTGAAGGGGAGGATCTCCCCCAGGGCCTGGGCGCCGTACTCCGACTCGGAGATGATGAGTCCCGCCAGAAAAGCCCCCAGCGCCAGGGAGAGCCCCGTCATGGAGGTGAGCCAGGCGGCGGTGAGCCCCATGGCCGCCGTGGCCAGGAGAAACACCTCCCGGCTCCGGGACCGGGCCACCTGGAAGAGGATCCAGGGCGCCACCCACCGGGCGGCCACGATGACCAGGATCACGATGAGGGCGGCCTTGCCCAGGAGCGTCAGGATCGGCCCCGTGATCTCCCCCTCCCCCATGGCCAGGAGGGGGGTGAAGAGCATCATGGGAACGATGGCCAGGTCCTGGAAGATGAGGACGCCCAGGGTGGTCTTCCCCTGCGGGGCATCGATCTCCGCCCGCTCCTGGAGAAGGCGAAGCACGATGGCGGTGCTGGAGAGGGAGACCAGCATCCCCATGAACAGCGCTTCCTGAGGGGTCCGGTCCAGCGCCCGGGCCAGGAAGAAGGTGGCGGCGATGGTGAGCCCCACCTGGAGGGCGCCTCCCAGGATCACCGAACGCCAGATCCTCACCAGGCTCCCCAGGGAGAACTCGATGCCGATGGAGAAGAGGAGGAGGACCACTCCCAGCTCCGCCAGCACCTCCACCTCGTGGACCCCACGTATCAGCCCGAGACCATGGGGCCCGGCGATGATCCCGGTAAGGAGGAAGCCCAGGACCAGGGGGACGCGGGCCCGTTGGAAGAGGAGGATCACCACCAGGCTCAGGCCCAGGATGACGACGATGTCGCTGAGGAGGGGGATTGTCATGAGCCTGCCCGATGCCCCGTGAGGTGCAACCTTCCAGCCTTGAATCGCGTCCTTGTGCAGAAGGCACGCCTGTTAGCCTACCGCCGAAGGGTGGGGACGTCCATCATCGGTGGCGTCGCCGCCGCCCGGATCCCACCCAGGCACCCGGAACTCGAGCCCAGGATCCCCCGTGACCGCCCTGCGTCAAACCCTCCGGACCCTCAAACGTGCCCCTGGCTTCTCCCTCGTGGTGGTCATGACGCTGGCGGGGGGCATCTGCGCCAACACGGTGGTCTTCAGCGTGGAAGCCGGACGCTGGAGAGGGTGGCGGAGCGCACCGGGGAGATCGGGCTCCGCATGGCGTTGGGAGCCCGGGCCGGTGAGGTGCGAGGCCTGGTAATCCGGCAAGCCCTTCCCCTGGGCGTGGCCCTGGCCGCCAGTTGGCTTCCGGCCCGCCATGCCAGTCGCATGGACCCCGTGGAGGCGCTGCGGGAAGGGTAGGTGCGCGCTCACCCCGCGGGCCTCGGGCGGGCGCGGGAGAACGACCGGGACCCTCCCGCCCTGGGAACGGATCCCAACAACGGGGTAGGAGGGGTCGGTAACGGGTGTTCTCCTCCAGCGTACCATTCCTGTGAAGACCCGATTACCCCGACGGAAGCGAGGCATCCCATGTCGTTCCCGGTTCGTGCCCTGAGGCCGGACCCTCGGCTTCCCCTCCTGTTCCTTGTGTCCTTCCTCGCCGGGTGCGCCTCAGCGACGGCGGGCCCCCGCCCGGACGGGGTGGAGCCGGGGGGAACCGTGATTTCCCGGGAGCAGATCGCGGACATGCACGTCCGCACCGCCCTGGAGGCCGTGGAGAGGGGGGCCAAGCACATGGTCATCCAGCGGACGCGGGAAGGCCAGCCGGTCCGCATCTACCAGCGGGGGATCGGAAGCATCTTTCTGGACGCCCAGGTACAGGTGGTGGTGAACGGGCTCCCGGTGAACGAGGGCGTGAACGCCCTGTCCAACATCCATTCCGCCCACGTGGAGTTCATCCAGATCCTGAACGCCCGGGAAGCCACGGTGAAGTACGGGTCCACCGGCGGGAACGGGGTCATCATCGTGAAGACCAACGCCGGCTGAGGGCGAGGCGGAGCGGAGGGACCTTGTCGAGGCCGGGCGCAGGGGGCGAGATTGTGATCCGATCTGTCACGGTCCTGCAATCCATCACTGGGAGGTCGCGTAACGTTCCAACGATGTTCGAAACCCCGATGACAAAGCAGCAGTCCGATCGGCGCTTCACTGAGCGCCTGAGGGAGGGTTGTGTACGCCTCCCGGGGGGAGGCTACGCGCCCTGCCTGGTTGTACCTGTTCCAATTCCCAACAAGGAGGCACCATGAAGTTTCCTCGTGTGACCTTCCTCCCGCCGGTTCTGGCCCTGGGCCTGGCGCTCGGATTCTCGAGCCTGGTCGCCCAAGCCACCGGAACCGTCACGGGCCAGGTGGTCAACGCCGAGACCGGCCAGCCCCTGAGCGAGGTCCAGATGGTCGTGGTGGGCACGAACATCGGGTCCCTCAGCAACGAGGCGGGCCGGTTCCTCATCACCCGGGTCCCCGAAGGCCAACGGGAGATCCGCGCAGTGATCCTGGGCTACGCCCAGCAGGTGATGGCCATCACCGTCACGGCCGGACAGACCACGGTGGTCGACTTCCAGCTCAACCCCACGGCCATCGCCCTCGAGGCGCTGATCGTGACCTCTCCGACGGGCCGGGAGCAGCGGGCCCGGGAGCTGGGAACCAAGGTGGCCCAGCTCGAAGTGGCCAAGATCAACCCCGCCCCCATCAACACCCTGGGCGACGTCCTGGGCGGCCGCTCGGCGGGCGTCGTCATGCAGGCCGTCAGCGGGACCGCCGGATCCTCCCAGCGCATCCGCATCCGGGGCGCCAACTCCCTCTCCCTGGGCAACGAGCCTCTGGTCTTCCTGGACGGGGTCCAGATCAACAACCAGATCGGCGGGGCCCTGGGGTCGGGCGGAGTGGTGGTCTCCCGTCTGAACGACCTCAACCCCAACGAGATCGAGAACATCGAGGTGGTGAAGGGGCCCGCGGCCTCGGCCCTGTACGGGACCGCCGCCGCCAACGGCGTCATCCTCATCACGAGCAAGCGGGGCCGGCCCGGCTCCACCCAGTGGAGCGCGTGGGCCGAGACGGGCACCATCGAGGACGTGGCGCAGTACCCGACGAACTGGGAGAGCTATTCCATCGCGGACGCCAGCGCCCCCATGTTCAACGCCAACGGCCTCCTGAACTCGACCGCCTACCCCTCCTGCCCCAACCGCTCGGCGGCGGCCGGGACCTGCACCCAGGACGGGACCCTCACCTTCAACACCCTGAGGGACTCCCGGACCACCCCCTTCTCCACCGGAAACCGGAGCCGCTATGGCGCCAGCGTCCGGGGGGGCACGGAGCAGGTGCGCTACTTCGTGTCCGGGCAGATGGAGGACGAGGAGGGCGTCGTCTACTTCAACACCCTGGACAAGCTGAATCTCCGGGCCAACCTGGACGCGGCCCTGGCCGAGACGGTGGACCTGTCGGTGTCCTTCGGGTACACCAACTCCTCCCTGGGCCTGAACAACAACGACAACTCGATCTTCAGCCCCATCATCAACGGGCTCATCGGGCGGGCCTACTACATTCCCCCCGTGGAAGGCGAGTTCCCCGAGGGCGTCCCCAACGACGACAACTACAACTGGGGATTCAACCTCTACGAGCTCGAGAACCTGGTGAACTACCAGGACGTGGACCGGATGACGCTCTCCTCGAATGTCGGCTGGCGTCCC
This sequence comes from Gemmatimonadales bacterium, assembly GCA_041309685.1. Classification (GTDB taxonomy): domain Bacteria; phylum Gemmatimonadota; class Gemmatimonadetes; order Longimicrobiales; family Gaopeijiaceae; genus JBFYZD01. Next base: position 19,873 of record JBFYZD010000180.1, read on the forward strand.
CTCTCCTGGCTCACCCTGACGGCCAACGGCGGGGTGGACCTCACCAACAACTTCGACTACAACACGCTCCAGCCCAACAAGCTCCCCATCGCCGAGTCCTACACGAAGGGCTTCCGGAACTCGGAGCGGGAAACCCGCTACCTCTATTCCGCCACCTTCTCCGGCGTTTCCACCTTCCAGCTCATGGACGACCTGGTCTCTACCACCACGGTGGGCTTCCAGTACGACCAGAACCAGCAGAAGAACACCACCTGCTACGGATCCTCGCTGGTTCCCGGAACCGCCTCCTGCGGCACCACCTCGGCGCTGTTCAGCGTGGACGAGGACTACTTCGAGATCAGGACCGTGGGAGGCTACCTCCAGCAGGAGCTGGGGTGGAGGGACAAGACCTTCCTGGCCCTGGGGCTCCGGGGTGACGACAACAGCGCCTTCGGCGCCGACTTCGGCTTCGTGTACTACCCCTCGGCCTCCCTCTCCTGGGTGGTCGCGGAGGAGGACTGGTTCCCGGAGCTGGACTGGATGAGCAACCTTCGCCTGCGCACCGCCTACGGCACCTCCGGGCTCCGTCCCGGGATGCGGGATGCGGTCACCCTCTATACTCCCACCACGGTGGCTACCGCCGGCGGGGACGCCCCGGGCGTGGCGCTGTCCAACACCGGAAACACCCAGCTCAAGCCCGAGCGCTCCACGGAGTACGAGTTCGGATTCGACGCCGGGTTCCTCCAGGAACGCCTGGGGGTGGAGTTCACCTTCTTCAACAAGAAGTCCGAAGACGCCCTCATCAACCGGCTGCTGGCCCCTTCCCTGGGGCTCACGGCCAACGTGTTCGACAACCTCGGGAGCATCAGGAACAGAGGGACCGAGCTCCTGGTCAATGCCGAGGTCGTGCGCATGGATGACGTGGGGCTGAGCCTGGGCTTCACCAATACCACCCTGGAGAACGAGGTCCTGGACCTGGGCGAAGGGGTGGAGGACATCATCTTCAACCGGGGTAGCCAACGGCACGCCGAGGGGTATTCCGCGGGGGGATTCTGGCAGCGTGCGGTGACCTATGACGACGCCGACGGGAACGGCAAGCTCACCAACGCCGAGGTCACCTTGGGCGCGGATCCCGAGTACATCGGGCCGTCTCTGCCCGAGTGGCAGCGGACCCTCTTCGCCGACCTCCGGATCCTGGATTGGGTCACCATCTCCACCCTCTTCGAGGGGCGGGGCGGGCACTACACGGGGAACGAGACCGAGGCCTTCCGGTGCGGCGTGTACGCCACCCGGGGGTGCTCCGCCGTGGGGAACCCCAACGCGACCCTTCAGGAGCAGGCCGCCTACATCGCCGACCGGTACCTGGGGTCCGGCGCACTGTATATCGAGAAAGCCGACTTCTGGAAGTGGCGGGAGGTATCGGTGAGCTTCGAGATGCCCTCCTTCCTGACCCAGTACGCCCAGCGCCTCGACGGGCTGCGGATAACCCTGGCGGGCCGGAACCTGGCCACCTGGACCGACTACACCGGGATCGATCCCGAGGGTGTGGAAGGCGGCGGGGGCCAGAACTTCAGCCAGAGCGAGTTCAACACCCAGCCACCGGTGCGGTACTTCACGCTCCGGCTCGACTACTCCTTCTGATGAGGCGAACGACAATGACGACCAAGATCCTATCCGGTCTTCGCCTCGGGCGGATTGCTGGGGTGGCCCTCATGGGCCTCTCCCTGGCCTTCGCCGGTTGCGATACCGAAGAGCTGCTGGAAGTGAACGACACCGAAACCGTGAACCCCGGCACCCTGAATGATCCCGAGCTCATGACGATCATCTTCACGGGCGCCCTGGGGGAATTCACGAACGCCTGGGACAACGGCGGGGACGCACTGGTTTCGGTCACCGCCGTCTTCTCCGACGAGACCTTCAGCTCCGGGACCTTCCCCACCCGGACCGCCACCGACCGCCGGACGCAATACACTCCGGCCGACCAGAACACCTCCGACGCGACCTACGTCAACCTCCACCAGGCCCGCTACGCCCTGAAGGACGCGGCGGCCAAAGTGGAGGAGTGGGAGGGAACCTCCCACGCCTACTTCGGCGAGCTCAAGGCCCTCGAGGGTTACACCTACCTGGGGCTCGGTGAGGTCTTCTGCTCCCCCATCCCCTTCTCGGAGATCGAGAACGGGGCTTTCGTCTATGGAGAGCCCCAGACGCTGGACGAGATCTTCACCGCCGCCGCGGCTGTCTTCGACGCGGCCGGCACGGGGAACCTGGCAAAGGTGGGCAAAGGACGGGCCCTGGTGAACACGGGGCAATATGCCGCGGCGGCCGCCGCGGTGTCCGGGGTACCCACCAACTTCGTCTACTGGGTCCGGCACTCGGACCTCGCCATCCAGAACGGGCTCTACGCCCTCCAGGGCAATGGCCGCTACTCCGTCTCCGATGTTGAAGGCGGGACCGGCCTCCCCTTCCGGTCGGCCAACGACCCCCGGGTGCCCTGGTACAGGGATCCCAACCAACCCAACGGCTTCGACGCGGCCTACGCCCTCTACAAGTCCCGGCGCCATTACGCCTACAGTGCGCCGGTTCCCCTGGCCACCGGGGTGGAGGCCCGCCTCATCGAGGCCGAGGCCAAGCTGGCCGCCGCGGACGGGCCCGGCATGATCGCCATTCTCAACGCCCTGCGGGCCGACGTGGGGAACCTCATGAAGGCCATGTACCCCGGCTATAACGAGGCCAACCCCACCCTGGCTCCCCTGACGGATCCGGGGACAGCAGCCGCCCGCCGCGACCTCCTCTTCCGGGAGAGGGCCTTCTGGCTGTACGGCACGGGCACCCGCATGGGCGACCTGCGCCGGCTGGTGCGGGAGTATGGGGTGAGCCAGGCCGTGGCCTACCCCAGCGGGGCGTACCACAAGGGTGGGGTCCACGGCACCGACGTGGTTTTCCCCCTGGACTTCGACGAGGTCAACAACCCGCTGTACGACGCCAGCACCTGCAACGTGGGCAGCGCCGGCTGAGGCCTGAGCATCCATTCCACCAACAACCCGGGGGGGCGGATCATCCGCCCCCCCGGCTCTTCTTCCCGTCCTCTCACCCGGGCCGACCGACCTTGCGCGAAGCTCACTCCTTCTTCGACGTGAGGAGGAGGGCCCCCACCGTATGGCCCGTCCCGAACCGTAGGGTCGCCGCCCGGGAGTCCAGGAACCGGATCTCCTGGATGTTCTGCACCATGATGTTCCGCACGGAATCGGCGTCCCCGTAGAAGCTCCCGTCCAGGTAGATCCTGAGGCCTTCCTCACCCATCAGCGTCGACTGCCCACGGGGGCGGAACCAGTTGGGTTTGAGGCGGCGGACGGCTTCGTACACGCTGAGCTCGCCGATCCCCTCCAGGTCGGCTTCGGTGAGGACGTCCCGGTCCGGGGACGCTTCCTCGGGGTCCCCGGCGCTACCGCCGGTGGCGCACCCGGCAACCGCCAGAAGGAGGGCCGGGAGCAGGAACCCCATCCTTGGCATCGGCATTCTCACCCCGGTCCTCCTTCAGGAAAGCGGTGGACCTACCCTACGCGGGCCCTTCCCGCATCGGTAAGCTGATACCTCCCCTCCTCCTCCACAATGAGGTCCGCCCCGCTGAGCTCCCGGAGGTTCCCCCGGACCCGGAAGAGGGGCTCCCCCAGCCGTCTGGCGATCTCCTCCGGCGCCAGAGGGCTCTCGGCCAGGCTCTTCAGGAGGAAGGTGGCCGTAAGGGTCAACGTTCCGTCGGGATCGATGCAAGCCATGGGATCCTCCTAGAGGTCTTTCTTACAGAAATACCAGTCCTTGCAGTCCACTCCGGCCGTTCCCACCCGCGCCTCGGCGTCCTCGGCGGTCTTGGGCGGGGGGAGGATAACCTGCCTGCCCGGCTCCCAGTTGGCGGGGGTGGCCACGGCGTGGGCATCGGAGGTCTGTAGCGCCTTCACCAGCCGCAGGATCTCCTGCATGTTCCGGCCGGTGGTGAGGGGATAGTAGATGATGGCCCGGATCTTCTGCTTGTCGTCGATGACGAACACCGCCCGGGAGGTCTCGGTCTTGCTCTCCCCGGGGTTGATCATCCCGTACAGGGTGGCCACTTCCTTGTTCAGGTCGGCGATGATGGGGAAGGTGATGTCCACCCCCAGCTTCTCCTTGATGTTGCGCACCCAGGCGATGTGGGAGTAGACGCTGTCGATGCTGAGGCCCATGAGCTCGCAGTTCAGCTCCCGGAGCTGGGGCTGGATCTCGGCGAAGGCCATGAACTCGGTGGTGCACACGGGGGTGAAGTCGGCGGGGTGGGAGAAGAGGATGAGCCAGCTCCCCTTGAAGTCCTCCAGCTTGAGGGTGCCGAAGGTGGTGTCGGCGGTGAACTGGGGGGCGGGATCCCCGATGCGGGGAAGGCCGGCGGGGAGCTGGGGCTGGGCGGGAAGATCCATGAAGCGCCTCCTGGTATTGAATCCGATGATTTCGACCGGAATAATTCCTGTTCTTGAATAGGACCGGGAGAATGTAGCACTCCGGGCAAGCCCGTGCATGGGCCTTCCCTCGGCCCTAGCTTACCTCGCCCGGGAGGCTCTGAACCACCCTTCATGGAGACGGCCCCATGGCCCTCATCGCCCTGAACCCCGCCAACGGCCAGATCATCGCCGAGTACCCGGAAACGGCGCCGGAGAAGGTGGAAGCCGCCATCCTTCAAGCCCACGAGGCGCACCGGGAGTGGAAGCGGACCTCCTTCTCCCACCGGGCCGCGCTCATGCGCCGGGCCGCCGCCCTCCTTCGCGAACGCTCCCGGGAGTACGCGGAGCTCATGACCCGGGAGATGGGCAAGCCAGTGCGGGGGGGGGTGGGAGAGGCGGAGAAGTGCGCCTGGGTCTGCGATTACTACGCCGAACACGCCCAGGCTTTCCTGGCTGACCAGGAGGTGGCCACCGACGCCGCCCGTAGCTTCACCACCTTCCAGCCCATCGGGGTGGTGCTGGCGGTCATGCCCTGGAACTTCCCCTTCTGGCAGGTCTTCCGCTTCGCGGCGCCGGCGCTCATGGCCGGGAACGCCGGGCTCCTCAAGCACGCCTCGAACGTGCCGGGGTGCGCCCTGGCCATCGAAGCGGTGTTCCGGGAGGCGGGGTTCCCCGAGGGGCTCTTCCGCGCCCTCCTCATCCCCGGGAGCCGGGTGGAGGCCGTCATCGAGCACCCCCTGGTGCGGGGGGTCACCCTGACCGGGAGCACGCCCGCCGGACGGGCCGTGGCGCGCAAGGCCGGGGAGAGGCTCAAGAAGACGGTGCTGGAGCTGGGGGGGAGCGACCCCTACCTGATCCTGGCGGACGCCGACCTGGACGCCGCCGCCGCCGCCTGCGCCACGGCCCGCCTCATCAACTCCGGGCAGAGCTGCATCGCCGCCAAACGCTTCGTCGTGGTGGAAGCGGTGCGGGAGGCGTTCGAAGCACGCTTCGTGGCGGCCATGGCGGCCACGAAGATGGGGGACCCCCTGGAGGAAGACACCGTGGTGGGCCCCCAGGCCCGCACCGACCTGCGCGACGAGCTCCACGACCAGGTGGTGCGGAGCGTGGCGGCGGGGGCCCGGTGCCTGCTGGGGGGTGAGATTCCCCCAGGGCACGGGGCCTACTACCCGCCCACCGTGCTCACCGACGTGGGGCCGGGAATGGCCGCCTACGAGGAAGAACTCTTCGGGCCGGTGGCCTCCGTCATTCCCGTGAGAGACGAGGCCGAGGCGATCCGGGTGGCCAACGACACGGTCTTCGGGCTGGGAGCGGCGGTCTTCACCCGGGACGTGGAGCGCGGCACGCGCATCGCCCGGGAGGAATTGGAAGCGGGCGCCTGCTTCGTGAACGCCTTCGTGCGCTCCGACCCGCGCCTCCCCTTCGGGGGGGTGAAGGAGAGCGGGTACGGGCGCGAGCTCTCCTCCTTCGGGATCCTGGAGTTCGTCAACATCAAGACGGTGTGGGTGAGGTAGGGAACAGTCATCCTTCAGGTCAACAGAGCAGACTCGCGCATGGACCAGCAGGACGGCTTCACCAGAGAGCTCTTCCACGAGCTCTTCACCCCCGCCGCAGCGGCCGGCGGGATCGCCCCCCCGTCCCTCCCCGGCGAGATCCAGGAGCTCTTCCGGGACGCCGAGGAGGGTGAGCGTACCCAGCCCATCGTGGACTTCTTCGCCGGGCTCCTCGCGGCCCGCAGGGCGCACGGACTCACGCCGGGGGACTTCGGGTTCGCCCGGAACGAGATGGAGGCGCTGGCTGCCCGCCATGCCGAGATGGACGAGCACGAGGTGAGCGTGGGAGGCCGCCTGTTGCGGGCGCTCCCCATCGCCCGCACCGCCGGCGCCCGCGTGCAGGCCTACCTGGCGGCCAAGGAAGCGGAAGCCCCCAGCGGGATCGAACTCTGGGACCGGATGCTGGAGAACCGGGAGCGGATCCAGCGGGTGATGCGGATCTCCGACGCGGACTGGGAGACCTTTCCGGGGCAGATGCGCCACCTCATCAACAGCGTGGAGGAGCTGGCTCCCCTGGTGGAGCTCCCCGCCTCCGCGCTCGAGGACGTGCTCCGTGTCACGCGCACCTACCGGATGCGCCTCACCCCCTACTACGCCAGCCTCATCGTGCCGGGCGTCGTCAACGACCCCATCCTCCTCCAGAGCGTTCCCACCGGGGAGATGGTGGACAACGTGGGAGAGGAGATCGCACCCGTCGCCGCTGACCACTCCCCGGCGCGCCTCATCGACCAGTTCTACCCGCGGGTGGTGACCATCAAGGCCACCAACATGTGCGCCATGTACTGCACGCACTGCCTGCGCATCGCCCACATCGGCAAGAAGGACCGCACCTACTCCGGGACCGCCTACCGCGAGGCGCTGGACTACATCCGGCGCGACCCGGCCATCCGCGACGTGCTGGTGACGGGGGGGGACGCCCTCATGCTCCCCAACGACCTCCTGCGCTGGCTCCTGGAGGAACTGGACGGGATCGAGCACGTGAGGGTGAAGCGGCTGGGGACCCGGATCCCGGTGACGGCGCCCATGCGCCTGGACGAGGAGCTCCTGGACATCCTGGAGGCCAGCAACGAGAGGAAGCCGCTGCGCGTGGTGACCCAGATCAACACGGCGCAGGAGATCACGCCGGTGAGCCGGGACGGCTTCCGCCGCATATCGGGGCGGGTGATGACCGTCCTGAACCAGGCCGTCCTGCTGCGGGGGATCAACGACACGCGCACGAAGATGTGGAAGCTCTGCGAGACGATCCACGAGGCGTGGGTGCGCCCCTACTACATCTTCAACTGCTCCTTCCGCAACCCGCAGTTCGCCCACCTGAGGGTGCCGGTGGAGGTGGGGCGCGACATCGTGGAGAGCATGTACGGCAATCTCTCCGGGGACGCCATTCCCCGCTACATCGCCACGGCGGGCGGGAAGGTCCCCCTGCACAAGGACAACGTGGTGTCCAACGAAGACGGGAAGGTGGTCCTGCGCAAGCCGTGGTCGGGGGAGGAGGTGGCCTACCCCGACGCCGACGCCGCCGCCTACGCCGACGCGGCCTTCGCCTTCGCGCGCTACCAGGGGTGACGCTCCCATGACCGATCCCCTCGCCGCCTTCATCGCGGAGCGCCGCCCGGCCATGATGGAGCTCCTGCGCCGCCTGACGGCCATCCAGAGCGGCACCCGCAACAAGCCCGGGGTGGACGCGATGGCCCGGGCGGTGGAGGAGGCCTTCACCGGGTCCTCCTACTCGGTGGAGCGCCATCCCCACCTGGAGTACGGGGACATGCTCCTGGTCTCCTCGCCCGCCTGCCGGGGGGAGGGTCACATCCTCCTGGTGGGGCACATGGACACGGTCTTTCCGGCCGACACCGCCTTCACCTGGTGGCGGGAGGAGGAGGGGCGTATCAACGCGCCGGGGTGCTACGACATGAAGGGGGGGCTGGCGGTGGGGATCTTCGCGCTCCAGGCGCTGGCGGCGCGGGGGCTGGCCAGCCAGATCCCCCTGCGCTTCCTCTTCAACTCGGAGGAGGAGGTGGGCTCCCCCGCCTCCCGCCCGCTCATCGCCCGGGAGGCGAGACGGAGCCGCATGGCCTTCGTGCTGGAGGGGGGCGGGCGGAGCGGCGGCCTGGTGACGGGGAGGAAGGGGCGGTGGGGGGTGCGGGTGGAGGAGAGGGGACGGGCCGGGCACGCCGCCAAGGCGGCTCCGGACAAGGCGAGCGCGGTGGTGGCGCTCGCCCGCCACGTCCTGGAGATGGAGGAGCTGAACGGCAGCTACCCGGGGGTGACCTTGAACGTGGGGAGGGTGGAGGGGGGAATCGGGCCCAACACGGTTCCCGAGCGGTGCGTGGCGGAGGTGGACGTGCGCTTCGTCGACCCCGGGGGGGAGGCATGGATCGAGGAGCGCCTGGGCGCGCTCCTGGCCGAGCCGGCGCTGGCGGGGACCTCGGCCACCCTGGCCACGGTGAGCCGACGCCCCCCCATGCCCGCGAGCGAGGGGAACCGTGCGCTCTACCGCATCGCCCGCGCCCAGGCGGAGATGCTGGGGATCGAGGTGGAGGAGGAGCATCGCGCCGGGGTCTCCGACGCCAACCTCATCGCGGCGGAAGGAACCCCGGTCCTGGACGGCCTGGGTCCGGTGGGCGAGCTGGACCACAGCGACCGCGAGTACATCCTGGCCGATACGCTGGTGGGGCGCTGCCAGCTCCTGGCGCTGACGCTGGTGGAGGCCTGGCGGCAGGGGAGAGGGGTGCCCACCGACGCGGGCGGGCCGAAGACCAGCGCGTCCGGCGGCGGCCACCCGGAGCAGGAGGCCCGGCCTCATGCCTGATGGCCGGGGCCAGCTCCGACGGGCCGGCGGCGGCATGGTGTCGGCAGCCTTCCCCGAGGCGGCCCGGGCAGGGGCGGCCATTCTGGAGGCTGGAGGCAACGCCGCCGACGCGGCCTGTGCCACGGCGCTGGCCCTGGGCGTCTGCGAGCCGGCGGCCAGCGGGGTGGGGGGCCAGACCATGGCGCTGGTGCACATGAACGGCCGCACCCTCTCCCTGGACGGCTCGGGGCCGGTCCCCTCCCGGTACCCCACGAACAACCCCCTCCCGGTCGAGGCCAACGGCTATCGGGCCACCACCGTCCCCACCACCCTGGCCGTTCTGGGGCACCTGCACCGCCGCTGGGGCCGGCTCCCCTGGCAGCAGTTGGTGGAGCCCGCGATCGGCATCGCTCGGGAGGGGTACGGCATCACCCCGCTGCAACGGGCCCTCCAGATGCGGGAGAAGGATCTCTTCGGGGAAGTGGAGGGGCACTCCGGAGTCCGGTACTTCCTCAAGGCTCCCGGCGTCCCCCACGAGGTGGGGCACCTCTTCCGGCAGCCGGAGCTGGCCGCCCTCCTGGAGGGGGTGGCCCGGGAAGGGCCCGAGCACTTCTACCTGGGGCCGCCGGCCCGGGCCGTGGACGCCGACATGCGGGAGCACGGAGGCTACCTTCGGGCCGACGACCTGGCGGCCATTCCCTGGCCTGTGGAAAGGGGGTTGGTGGAGGGGGAGTACCGCGGGGCTCGGGTGGTGACGACGCCGCCTCCCATGGGAGGGCGCTCCCTGCTGGGGATCCTGAGAACCCTGGAGGCGCGCCCTTCGGCCTTTCTGGCCTCGGACGGGTGGCCCACCTGCCGCTTCCTGGCGGAGGTGTTCCGGTCGGCGCTGGTGGAGCGGCGGGCCGCCATGACCGATCCCGGCGGCTACGATCCGGGGGCCGATCCGCTCCTGGCGGAGGGGCTCCGGCTTCCCGGAGGCACCGAGCCCGGCTCCGGCCGGCCCGACCGGCCCACGGGCCAGACCACCCACCTCTCCGTCATGGACGGGGAGGGGAACGCGGTGGGGATCACCCAGTCGGTGAACATGGTCTACGGGGCCAAGGCCGCGGCGGCGGGGCTGGGGTTCCTCTACAACAACTACATGCTGGACCTCGACACCACCGACCCCTCCCACCCCCACCACCTGCGGCCCGGCGGCCGCCCCTGGTCGTATGCGTGCCCTACCCTGGTCCTCAAGGACGGCGCGCCCTGGCTCCTCGCGGGCTCGCCGGGCTCGGACCGCATCATCACCACCGTGGCCCAGTTCCTTGTGAACCTCCTCGACAGGGGGCTGGAGCTGGACGCCGCCGTGGCCCGCCCCCGCCTCCACTGCACGGTGGACGGCGTGGTGAGCCTGGAGGCGGAGCGGTTTCCGCCCGAGGTCGTAGCGGGGTTCGAGGCCGGGGGTTACCGGCTCATCCGCCGGGAGCCCTGGTCCTTCCACCACGGCGCCATCCACGCCGTGCTCCGGGAGCCCGGCACCGGCATCTTCCAGGGGATGGCGGAGGTGCGCCGCGACGGGGACGCGGCGGGGCCGGGAGCTGTCGAGTCGGACGGGGCCACTCTACGGTAGGGGCCGGGGCGGACGGGGGTGGAGGAGCCCGGCTCCGTCACCCCGGCGGCCCGATGACCGCCAGGTCCTCGGGCATCGCCCCCGCCACGGTGGCGATGCGCAGCCCCCGGTCGAAGGTGGCCACCCTCCCGCAGTTCCGGACGGCGAGGGCAAGAAGGTAGGCATCGGTGATCTCCCGGTGCCCGGCCAGGCTGTCCACAACGACGGCACCCCCTCGAACCAGAGACACGTCGTCCGGCCAGAAGGTATGCCAGCCGCTGGCGGTGAAACGGGCCAGCCGGTCCGCGGCATCGGCCACCGTGGTGCGCCGGCCGGGATAGGCGGGGTTGGAGAGGACCCGGACGAGCCCGTTCTCCGTCAGGGGGCAGGTGGCCCACCCGCCCTCCCGCTCCCTCTCGAACCAGCCGTGGGCGGCCTCATGATGGACGTGGGCCGGATCGAAGAGGGCCACGAGAACGTTCACGTCCAGGAGGTGGATCACGGGAGGAGCCCTGGCTCAGGGTTCATCCAGGAGGCGGGAGACCACCTCGGGGGTAACGATACCCTCATCTCCACGGGGCTCCAGGATCGGCACTCCGTTTCTCGAGCGGACGTCAGCCGTCCGCGAGGTCAGAGCCGTACGAGCCAGATCGGAGAGGACCTCCCCTGCGGTCTTCCCGCGCAGCCCCGCCAGCTCCTTCACGGCTCGGAGCACATCCTCGTCCAGGTTGATGGTCGTTCTCATGCATCGAACATCAGGCATCACGCATCAGGCGTCAAGAATGCTCAGGCACCCTTCGGCTCCGGTACGCTCCGGGAAGATGGGCAGGCGTCCGGGGCGTTGGGATGGCCCGACGGGGCCGCAGGGTAGCCGGTCCCGAGATCCCCCTACCGCCCTCCCGCCCCCCCGTAATCCCGCGGATCGCCGGCCCCGTGGAGCGTCCCCGACGGGTCCACCAGCACGGCGTGCACGCTGGCGAAGTACGGATCGAGCCCCTCATAGGGCCGAAGGGAGTATCCCAGCCGCTCCAACCCCTGGAGGGTGGGTTGCCCCAGCCCGTTCGCCTCGATCCGCAATACCCCGTCCGAGTGGATGAACCACCGCCGGGCCGCCAGGGCCTCCCCCAGGGACATGCCGTGATCCAGGACGTTCACGACGGTTCGGACGATCGACCCGGGAATGCGCCCGCTCCCCGCCGAGCCCAGGGCCATGAAGAGCTCCCCGTCCCGCTCCAGCATAGTGGGGGACTGGCTGGTCTTCTCCCGCTGGAAGGGGATGGGGTCGTCGTTCATGTCGTAGGAGTAGGCGTAGAAGAACCCCAGCTCCGGGCTGGCCACCTTGGACCCGAAGCTGGGCCCGATGGACTGGGTGATGGCCACGGCGTTCCCCATGGAGTCCACCACCGAGAGGTGATGGGTGTCGCCCTCGGGTGCACGCCCACCTCTCAGCGGGATGGGAAGGGCCCGGCCCAGGTCGATCTCCCGTACCCGCCGGGCAGCGTGCTCGGGCGACACCTGGATCCAGTCGGGAACGTGCTCGTCGGCGGAGCCCAGGTAGAGGGTCTGGGCGAGAAGATGCACGTACTCCGGGTCGGTGATGGCGTACCCCGCCACATCGAAGTACTCCAGGATCTGGAGCATCTCGACCACCGAAGCGCCATCGCAGTTCCCGCCCCGGGCCACCACCCGGTAGCCCCGGTACGCCCCCTCCACGATCTCCCCCTCCAGGGTCCGGTACTGAGCCAGGTCGTCCAGGCGAACCACCCCCCCGTTGGTCTCCATGTCGGCCACGAAGGCCCGGGCCAGTGATCCCTCATACAGAGCGGCACTACCCTCCCCGGCCAGGGTCCTCAGGGTCCTCGCCAGAGCGGGCTGCCTCAGGAGGTCCCCCTCCGAATAGAGGGAGCCGTCCGGCTTGAAGAAGTGCCGGAGGGTACCCGGGTAGCGGCGCAGGTCCCGCTCGCTGGCGCGGAGAGCGTCGTGAAGGTCCCTCTTCACGAGGAACCCCTCCTCGGCAAGGCGAATGGCCGGCTGGAGCGCCTGTCGGAAGGTGAGCGTGCCATAGGCCTCCAGCATCTCCTCCAGGGCCCGGGGGGACCCTGGGATCGGCACCGTCCGGTAGCCGTGGCCTTCCGCCGCGGGCGCCCCCACCCCCAGCGGGGCCTGCGTGGCGCCGTCGATCCCGTGGAAGCTCCCGTCCGCCAGCCGGAGGAGGATCTGCGAGCGCCCCCCCACGCTACCCATGACAGGGTCGGTGACCAGGAGGGCGAAGGCGGCCGCAGCCGACGCATCCACGGCGTTTCCTCCCTGCGCGAGAACGGTCAGGCCCGCCTCGACCGCCTCCGGGGTGGGGGCGCTCACCATGTACCGGGTACCGGTGGCGGACCTCTCCTGGGCACATCCCGGGGACGGGACCAGGAACGCGGCCGTTAGGGCCAGGGGGGTCAGGTGCCTCATTGGAGTCTGCCTTTCGCGCGCGCTCACGGATGTCACAGGGGATCCACGAAGACCGAGACCCCCGGGCCCGGGTCCAGCCCCAGCAGGAGCCAGAGCCCGAGGTAGGCCACCCAGACCACCAGGAGGGTCAGGGAGTAGGGGAGCATGAGCGCCATGGCCGAGCCGATCCCCACCTCCTGCCCGCGGCTGCGGTACTTCTCCAGGAGCCCCAGGAGGAAGGGAAGGTACGCGGACACCGGGGAAATGATGTTGGTGGTGGAGTCACCGATCCGGTAGGCCATCTGCGTCATGGCCGGGCTCACCCCCAGTTGGTAGAAGAGGGGGATGAAGATGGGGGCCAGGATGAGCCACTTGGTGAATCCGCTGGTGATGAAGACGTTGATGGCGGCACAGAGGAGGGCGAAGGCCAGCAGGGTGGGGACCATGCCGATGTCCAGGTTGCGGATCAGATCCGCGCCCCGCACCGCAATGATCGTGGTGAGGTTGCTCTTCTGGAAGAGGTCGATGAAGAGGGAGGCGGGGAGACAGACCACAAGGAAGCTTCCCACCCCGGCCAGCCCCCTTTCCATCATCCTGGGCACGTCCTTCTCTGACCGGAGCGTTCCCGCCGCCACTCCATAGACCACCCCCACCCCCACGAAGAAGACGAAGAGGAGGAAGATGATCCCGGAGATGAGGGGTGACTGGGGGAGAAGCTTCCCCTCCGGGTTCCTGAGGAGGGCGCCCTCGGGAACGGTGAGGTAGAGGAGGACGGCCAGGAAGGCCGCGGTGGCCGCCGCGGCCACCCTGAGGCCCCGCTTCTCCCCCTCCCCCAGGCCGAACTCCTGGAGGGAGGGCAGAACCGCACCCTCCGGGGGGGAATACTCCCCCAGGTAGGGGAGGATCACCTTCTCCGTGACGATCGTCACCACCAGGGCGAGGACCGCGGTGGAGCCCACCATGCAGTACCAGTTCATCAGCGGGTGCACCGCGGCGCCCGCGGCGAAGTGGCTGGCCGCCGACTGGGTGATCCCCGCCAGGACCACATCGGTCCCTGAGATGAAGAGGTTGGCGGAAAACCCCCCGTAGGCTGCCACGTAGCCCGTGCACACTCCTGCCACCGGATGACGGTTCAGGGCCAGGAACACGGCCCCCCCCAGGGTGGAGGCGATGATGATCCCGGCGTCGGAGGCCAGGTTGGCGCAGATCCCCACCAGCGCCACCACGAAGGTGATCCAGGCCGGAGGAGTCTTCTGGACGACGGTCCGGATCAGCGCGGAGAAGAACCCCGTGTGCTCCGCCACGCTCACCCCCAGGATCATGACGATGACGAAACCCACGGGTGTGAAGGAGGCGTAGATCCTCACGAAATCCTGCATGACCGCCTGGAGGACCGACCGCTGCGCGAGGCTGGTCACCCGAACGGTGCTGGCCACCTCCTGGCCGGTCTGGCTGTCGATGGTCAGGTAGGACACCGACACCCCCAGCCAGGACAGGATCACCGAGAGGATCCCCACCACCCCGATGAGGAGAAGAAAGACCGTGAAGGGGTGGGGGAGGCGGTTGCCGATCCTCTCGGTGGCCCGGATCAGGCGGGGGAGGAGGGAATCCCGGGAGAGTGGCGGACTCGGCGGGCCGCCGGAAGGGGCGGAGGGACCCTGCCGGTGGCCGCTCATTTCAACGCCGCCCCGGTTCCGACACCGCCGGGTCCTCCCGATCCAGCTCCCGGATGCGGCCGGTCTCCAGGAGGAAGATCCAGCCATGCACCGCCGGGGCGATCCTCCTTCGCACCCCCTCCGCGTAGGCCGGGGATCGAAGGACGTTCTCCACCTGCGCGGCCACGTTGATCTCCACCAAGCGGTCGGCGCGCTCCACGGGCCCCGCAATGGCCTGGAGTTCCGACTGGTGGCGGGCCGCCAGATCCCGCAACGGCGCCAACCAACGCCCCACCTGCCCCTCGTTGTGCCCGCTCAGGGCGGCGGCCACCCCACCGCAGCGGGTGTGTCCCGCGACGATGACGTGGCGAACCCTCAGGTTGAGGATGGCGTATTCGAGGACGGCCTGGGCGTTGGGGTCATCCATGGGCACCTGGTTCCCGATGTTGCGGTGGATGAAAAGCTCCCCGGGAAGCGTGCCGGTCATGGTATTCAGGCATTTCCTGCTGTCGCAGCACCCGATGAAGAGCACGGAGGGTTGCTGGGCCTGGGCCAGGCGGGCGAAGTACCCCGGGTCCTCCTCCAGGCGTCCCAGGACCCAGAGGCGGTTCCGCTCCAGGAGCTCCCGGATGACGGGGTCGGCCCCTCCCGGGCTCATTGACCCTCCCCCCACCCCATCCACCCCGGGCCCCGCACCACCCGCCCCGGCTTGGCCCCGGTGTGCTGGCCGTCCCTCACCACCCGCACCCCGTTCACGAACACGTGGGCCACCCCGGTGGCGTACTGGTGGGGGCTCTGGAAGGTGGCCCTGTCGGAGATGGTGGCGGGATCGAACACCACCACATCGGCGAAGAAGCCCGGCTCCAGCCTGCCCCGCCGCCTCAGGCTCAGGTTCTCCGCGGGGAGGGCCGACAGCCGGCGGACCGCCTCCTCCAGGGGGATCACCCGCTCCTCCCTGACGTACTTGCCCAGGAGGCGGGCGAAGGACCCGTAGGCGCGGGGGTGGGGGTTGGACCTGAGAAACACCCCCTCCGCCGCCGGCGCCCCGGCGTCAGAGCAGAAGCTCATCCAGGGGAGCGCGATCTTCTTCCTCACGTTCTCCTCGGACATGATGAAGTACACCGTCCCCACCCGGCTCTCGTCCTGGGCCACCAGGTCCATGGCGGTCACCTCCGGAGCCGTCCCCCGCAGGGCGGAGACCTCCGCCAGCGTCTTCCCGGTGAGGTACTTCAGGGAGTCCTGCTTGAACCCCACCAGGAGGACGTTCTCCGGCCCCCCCGCCGCCAGCATGAGGTTCTCCCACTCGTCGCTGGGGGTCACCATCTCACGGGCGATGCGGGGCCGCAGCTCCGGGTCCCTCAGGCGGGCGTACCAGGCTTCCGGTCCTCCCTCCTGGGCCCACAGGGGCATCGCGGCGTCCAACCCGGTGGCCCCGGCGGTGTAGGTGTACATGTCGGCGGTGATGCCGAGCCCCTGGGCCCGGGCCTCCTCCACCCGACGGATGAGCTCGTCCAGCTTGGGCCAGTTGTCCGCGCCGGCGGCCTTCAGGTGGTAGATCTCCGCCGGAACCCCCGCTTCCCGGGCGATGGTGAGGAGCTCCTCGAAGGCCTCCAGAAGCTGGTTCCCCTCACTCCTCAGATGGGAGATGTAGATCCCGCCGTACTCCCCGGCGACCCGGGCCAGGGCGATGAGCTCGTCCGTTCCGGCGAAGCTGCCGGGAGCGTAGATGAGGGCCGACGCCACTCCCAGCGCCCCCTCCTCCATCGCCTCCCTGACCACCTCCACCATGCGCTCCATCTCTTCGGGCGTGGGATCACGGTCGTCGAACCCCATGGTCATGATCCGGGGGTTGGCCGCTCCCAGGAAGGAGGCCACGTTCGGGGAGACCCCCCGGGCCACCAGGTATTCCAGATACTCCCCCAGGGTGGTCCACTCGATCTCGAACTTGATGTCCCCCTGCTGGCTCTCGAGCCAATCCTTCAGGGTGTCCGGTACCGGGCCCATGGAGTCCCCCTCCCCCATGACCTCCAGCGTCACCCCCTGGAGGAGGTCGCTCATGGCCCGGCCGTCCTCGATCATGGTCTCGGTGGCCCAGCTCATGAGGTTGATGAAACCCGGGGAGACGGCCATTTCAGTGGCGTCGACCTCCTCCCTTCCCCGGGCTCTTCCCAGGTCGCCCAGGCCCACGATGCTGTCTCCGGAGATGGCCAGATCCCCCACCACCCCGGGTGATCCGCTTCCGTCGTAGAGGGTGCCGCCCCGGATCACCAGGTCATAGGTGGGGGCGGGAGCGCAGCCGGCGACCGCCAGGGCGACGGTCAGGGCCAGACACCTGCGGCCCGCCTCCCCGTGGGGGCGTCTGAGGGGAAGGGATGACATGCTCACCTCGGCTGAAGAGTAAGGTCGGGAGGGCTATTCTTCGGGATGCCGTGCGACCAGAGCCAGGAGCTCCTCCACCGGCTGGAGGTGGAGGAGCTGCTCCATCACCTGCTCCGGCTCGAGACCCATGTGAGGGTGGACAAGGGAGTTGCGGAACCCCGGAAGGAGGGCCAGAGCCTCCACCAGCTCCCCGGGGGAATCCTCCACGGCGGCGAGGTTGCGGACCGCCTCCGAGTAGTCGGCGAAGGGGAGGTTCCGCCGGACGCTGAGCTCCGCGGCGATGTCTATGACGATCTGCGCCACGGTCAACAGGGAGAAGCACACGTCGTTGTGGAGGCTCAGGTCCTGCGCCAGGGCCTCGGGGCTCGTCACCCGGGCCTGGAGGGTGTAGAGGTGATCGAGGTACCTCCTGGCATCCAACAGGCGAAGCTGGAGAAAGGGCCGGGGGCGGATCTCGAAGAGGGCTTGGGCACCCTGGGTGGGGTAGAGCTCCAGGTCCGCCGCCCGAAGCTGCACGTCTCGCACGAAATCGTGGTCTGTTTCGGGGTCGGTACAGTAGATCCTGGGCCACCCGGTGGCGATCCGCCTGCCCAAGCTGGCAGGAGCGTCGTTAAGGATCACCAGGTCCACATGGTTGTCCCGAAGAGCATGGATCAGGTCCGAGAGGAGGCGCAACCGAAACTGGGAGCGGGCCTTTCGATCCGGATGGAGGGCCGGGTCAAGGAGAACGGCAACGTCCAGGTCGCTCTCCCGGGGTGTACCACCTCCCCCCCCACCGGAATAGAAGTAGAGGGAGATGATCCCCTTGGGAGCCCCCCGCTTCACATAGAAGAGAAGGGCCTGCTCCAGATCTACGTTCACCTCGACTCCCGCGGATCCTGGGAAACCCCGGACCACTCTTCCCCCCCTGGGACCCTGCCCCGGGGAGGGCTCCGTGGCGACCAGGCAAGATGCCGCCGACCCCCAGGCCCGGCAAGGAGGTCCGGGCGGTCTACTCGAATGCGCCGGGCACGGCCCCGTACATCTCCTTCTCCACATCCTGGGCCGGACGCATCCGGCTCAGGTCCAACTCGAAGTCGGGGACGGTCCTGGGCTGTAGCTTCTCCCTGAGCTCCTGGATCTCCCTGGGGGAGAGCCCGAGGGAGCGCAGCGCCTCTTCGGAGACTTCCCCGGCGCCTGGCCGGGCCCTGATCCCGTCCTCTCCCGGCTCCAGAAGCCGGGAAAGGGCCTGGAGCTCCCCCCGGCTGAAGGGCTCCGCCCCGAAGTCATAATCCACCCACGCCTCGAAGCTCAGGGGGGCCACCCTCTTGAGCATCCCCGCCATGACCCGGGCGTACTCCTGGATCTCCCACTGGGCGTTGGGGGCCGCCCTGAGGGCGAGGAAATGGAGGAGGTTGTGCAGATCGATCTTCCAGTACCACTGGGTATAGGTGGAGAGGGGGAGGTCGATGCGGGCCAGCTCCCGGGCCACGTCCTCTCCCACCAGCCAGCCGTAGTCCCCCGAGGCGGCCTTTCGAGTCCGCTCCCATCGCTCCACCGCCTCCCGGTAGGTCTCCGCGGGGACAGCGGCCCCATCCCGCCCCTGCATGTTCCCCTTGCTCTGGCGGGCGAAGTTCCGCAGCTCCGGGGTGTAGAAGAGGAGCGGCATGAGGGAGTAGCGCCCGGAGTATTCGTTCACCGAGGCGGTCCGGTGGCGGATCCATTGCCGGGCCACGAACATGGGCATGGCACAGTGGAATTGGAGCTCCACCATCTCGCTGGGGGTGGTGTGATGGTGCCGGCGCAGGTAGCGGATCAGCCCCCGGGTCTGGGACACCTTCCGGGTTCCCGCACCGTAGCTCACCCGGGCTGCCCGCTCGATGCTCTCGTCCCCTCCCATGTAATCCACCAGGGAAACGAACCCGTGATCCAGCACGGGGAAGTACCCGCCCAGGATCTCCTCGGCGGCCGGATTGGTGAGGCGCTTGGTCTCCATGGATCCCTTCGTCCTGGACGGATGGGGAAGGCCGGAACCCGCCGGGACGGGCACCACCTTTGATCGGGGATGGGCGGATGGTAAGGAGCAGGGCCCTGGGTGGGCAAGTCGGCCCCGGCAGGGGCACTTTCCCCCGGCATCTTGCCGGGAGGCGGGGGGGGGGTCCCATATTTCCCAGAAATTCCCCTCGCTCACTCCCGGGAGGTGCACCATGGGGCGCCGAGCCACGCTGGTCCTGCTTCTGCTGGGTTCCTTCCTTTCCGTCACCCCCTCCCTCGCCCAGGACGTTCACCGCTACGTGCGCTACGACCTGAACGGCCGGGTCTCATGGGGTCTCCTGGAGGGAGACCGGATCCGCCCGATCCGGGGGGAGCTTTTCGGGGAGCACCGGGTGATGCCCGCCAGCCTCCCCCTTTCGGCGGTTCGCCTCCTGGCCCCCGTGGATCCCTCCAAGGTCATCGCCGTGGGGCTCAACTACCAGAGCCACCTGGGGAGCCGGGAGCCGGCCCCGGAGCCCGGGCTCTTCGCCAAATACCCCACCTGCATCGTGGGGCCCGAGGCCGCCATCGTCCGTCCCCCGGACTCGAAGAACCTCCACTTCGAAGGGGAGATGGTCATCGTCATGGGGAGGAGGGCCAACAACGTTCCGGTGGAGGAGGCAGCGGACTACGTCTTCGGTGTGACGGCGGGGAATGACGTCTCGGAGAGGGACTGGCAGGCGGGGGACCTTCAGTGGTTCCGGGCCAAGGCCGCCGACACTTTCGGGCCCGTTGGACCCGTCCTGGTGAGGGGCCTCGACCACAACGACCTCCTCCTCCAGACCCGGGTGAACGGGGAGGTTCGCCAGTCGGAGCGCACCAGGGACCTCCTCTTCAACGTGGAGGAGATCGTGAGCTACGTGAGCCGGTACGTCACCCTTCTCCCGGGGGACATCATCTTCACCGGCACACCCGGCTCCACCCAGGCGATGGTGCCCGGGGACGTGGTGGAGGTGGAGCTCGAGGGGGTGGGGATCCTGCGGAACGAGGTGGTGGCAGGAAGACGCTGAGCCCGCATCAGCTCACCGGGCCGTCGGCGATCCCCTTCCGCCTGCGGAACTCGAGCCAGGCCTCGAACGCCTCCTCGCACTCGGCACAGTCCCGGCCCAGCTCGAAACAGGGCACCCCGTCGGCCTGGGCCTGGCCACAGGGCACGCCCTGGCCGGTCTCATCGGCCCAACTCTCGATCCACTCCCGGAACAGACGATCGCGGGGGTCGGTCACGGCTCCTCCTTCCCTGGTGCCCGGCCGGGGCCCCCCGGCCTTCCCTCTTCCTTTCCGGAATGTACGGCAGGCCATCGCCCTGTGCACGTCGTCGTGGGCGTGCCAGATTGCCCCAGACGCTGAAGGTGCCGGGGCGGGCGGCCGACGCCCGCCCCCCACCCCCCATCCCGGAGGCCGGCCATGGCCAAGTCCCGTCCCATCCCCGTCTTCGACGGCCACAACGACACCCTCCTCCAGCTCGCCCTGAGGGACCCGGGAAGGGAGGAGAGCTTCTTCACCGGCCGGGAGGGAGGACACATCGACCTGCCCCGGGCCCGGGCTGGGGGGCTCGCCGGGGGCATGTTCGCCATGTTCCCCCCCACCAAGGGGTGGAAGAAGCAGATCCGCTGGCGGGAGAAGGGTCCCAGGGGGCCCCGCAAGGCCAGGGGCTGGGACGTCCCCCTGGCAGGACCGGTGAGCCAGCCGGCCGCCATGAGCGCCGTCCTGCGCATGATGGCCACCGCCTTCCGACTGGAGGCCATGTCGGACGGGCAGTTCAAGGTGGTCCGGAGCCACAAGGAGCTCACCTCGGCCATGGACGACGGGGTCCTGGCCGCCGTCCTCCACATCGAGGGGGTGGAGGCCCTAACCAAGGACCTTCACGCCCTGCCGGTGTTCTACGAGGCGGGGCTTCGCTCCCTGGGACCGGTGTGGAGCCGCTCCAATGCCTTCGGCCACGGGGTGCCGTTCAACTTTCCCGACACTCCGGACAAGGGTCCGGGGCTCACTCCCGCCGGGAAGGACCTGGTTCGCCTGTGCAACGAGATGGGGATCGTGGTGGACCTCTCCCACCTGAACGAGAAGGGGTTCTGGGACGTGGCCGAGCTCACCACCGCCCCCCTGGTGGCCTCCCATTCCGGCGCCCACGCCCTGTGCGCTTCCCCCCGCAACCTCACCGACGACCAGCTCATGGCCATCGGGGAGTCGGGGGGGATCGTAGGGGTGAACTTCGGCCGGGGCTTCCTGAGGAAGGACGGACAGGGGGACAAGGAGACACCCCTGGACGAGATCGCCCGGCACGTCGAGTACATCGCCGGGAAGATCGGGGGGGACCACGTGGGATTGGGGTCTGACTTCGACGGAACCGACATTCCCCAGGACCTGGAGGACGCGGCCGGGCTGCCCAAGCTCCTGGAAGCCCTCACGGCCAGAGGCTTCAAGGGGAAGGCCCTGAAGCGGGTCGCCCACGGGAACTGGCTCCGGGTGTTGAAGAGGAGCTGGAGGAAGTAGGGAGCAGGCACGCTCTCTCGGATCCGGCCGCCCGTCAAACCCCTTCCCCGTCCGGTCGGCTCTGGGGGGAGAGGGCGGCTTCCGGTTCGTCCATCGGGTGGAGTCCCTCGGGAACCAGGGAGCCCTGGCGAGACCGCGGATCGGCGACGCCTACTTCCGCGTGCCCCGATTCCCACGCCTGCCCACCAGCGCCAGTACTTCCTGCACTTCCTTGGGGACGTGGGCCGAGAGGATCACCGGCCCCTCCTCCGTCAATAACACCGTGTCCTCGATGCGGACGTGGAGGTTCTCCTCCGGAATGTCGATGATGGGCTCCACGGCGATGACCATCCCGGCCTGGAGGGGAAGGGCGTAATCCCCCACGTCGTGGACGCTCATGCCCACGAAGTGCCCGGCGCCCCCGGGGTACTGGCCGGGAAAACCCCACCGC
This sequence comes from Gemmatimonadales bacterium, assembly GCA_041309685.1. Classification (GTDB taxonomy): domain Bacteria; phylum Gemmatimonadota; class Gemmatimonadetes; order Longimicrobiales; family Gaopeijiaceae; genus JBFYZD01. Next base: position 41,650 of record JBFYZD010000180.1, read on the forward strand.
TGGAAGATCTCCTCCGCGATGGCTTCCGTCTCTTGACGGGTCACCCCGGGCCTCATGGCTGCAATGATGGCCTTCTCCGCCTCCAGGACGCACCGATAGGCTCGCTCCTGGAGTTCCGAGAACCTCCCCGACACCGGCCAGGTCCGGGTGATATCCATGGTCAGGTAGCCCATGGAGGCGCCGTAGTCCATGACGATGAGATCTCCGTCCTGGAGCTGTCGGCCGTTGGCCTGGTAATGCCATACGTTGCCGTTGGGTCCGGAGCCCACGATAGCCGGGTACCCTACCCCCTCGGCGCCGTGCTGGAGCATCACCTGGGTGGCCTCAGCCTCGATCTCGTATTCCCACCCCCCGTTCCGGGTCACCTCCATGGCCCGGATGTGGGCCTCGGCGCTCACCCACCCGTTCCGCTTCAGGGCCTCGACCTCCCGGGGGCTCTTGATCATGCGGAGGAGGTCGATGTGGGGGGTGACGTCCAGAAGCTGGTAGTAGGGGAAGCGCTCCTGGAGGGTCTGCGCCCGCCAGGCATCTTCCGACGGAAACGCACCGAAGGGGTTGGCCATCCTGCGGGCGGTGAAGATGGCCATGTCGCTCCGGGACTGGTCCACCTCCGTGCTCTCGGAGAGGCGCACCCAGAGAGGTTGGGAGCCGCCGGTCCGGGCCCGGGAGAGGAACTCCTGGAGGTAGGTCAGGGGGTGGATGGCGGAGAGTCCGTGCGCCGGCGCGGCACCCTCTTTGTACAGGAGGTTCCATCCGTCCCGGCTGGCCTCTCGTTCCGTCTGGGCAGGGAGGAAGAGGGTGGCGTCGCAGGTAGTGGCGTCAAGGGCCAGGACGGCGTTGAGGTTCTCATTTCCGGTGAAATAGTAGAAGTCGTTGTCCTGGCGGAAGCGCACCCCCGCCGGCACCACGGTCTTCCCGAAGAGGAGGACCATTCCACTCCTCCCCACCCGCGCGCAGAGGGAGTCGCGGCGTTGGGAGAATTCCTCGGCGGGGTACTCCACCCGCTGGGCAGCCCCCGGTGCCCCGGCCGCAGAAAAGAGGAGGATCAGGGAGGCGGCGGTGGTGATCCTGGCGCTCATGGAGCCCTCGGACGGAGGCGGACGGAGAAGAGCAGGGGGACCCGGGCGGGCCGGGGGACCCCCCGGCGCCGCCCTTCTCGGGGCAACTTGCCCCGGCCCTGTCGTCCAAGCAAGGCGGGCCCACGGGCGGCTCGGGGCCGAAGACCCGCCGAATTCCCAGGAGGGGCACAAGCCTCGCCACCGGCTTGCCCCGGTCCCTGATCACGATCTCCTCGCCGCCCCGAGCCCGGGAGAGGAATTCGCTGAGGAACCTCACAGATTGAAGCACACGGTCTTGGGCTCCGTCATCTCCTGGAGGGCGAAGCGGATCCCCTCCCGCCCCAGCCCGGAGCGCTTGATCCCCCCGAAGGGCATGGCGTCCATGCGGTAGTCGGTGGAGTCGTTCACCATGACCCCGCCCGCCTCCAACCCCTCCACCGCCCGGAAGGCCGAGGCCAGGCTGGTGGTGAAGACGGCGGCGTGCAGGCCGAAGTCCACGGCGTTGGCGCGGGCGATCCCCTCCTCCAGGTCCCGGATGGGCCAGAGGCTCACCACCGGCCCGAACACCTCGTCGCATCCCACCCGGGCGCCCTCGGGCACGCCTGTCAGGACCGTGGGCCAGTAGACGGCCCCCTCCCGGCGGTGGCCGCACTCCAGGGTGGCGCCGGCGGCCAGCGCCTCGGCCACCCAGCCCTCCACCCGGCGGGCCTCGCCCTCGGTGATGAGGGGGCCCATGTCGCAGTCCTCTTCCAGCTTGGGCCCCACCTTGTACCTCAGCGTCCGGGCCACGAAGGCCTCCCGGAAGGCCTCGAACACCCCTTCCTGCACGTAGAGGCGCTGCACCCCGATGCAGTTCTGCCCCGCCGCCCAGAACGCCCCCGAAACGCAGCTCTCCACGGCCGCGGGCAGGTCGCAGTCGTCCAGCACCAGCACCGGACTGTTGGAGCCCAGCTCCATCCCGATCTTCTTGAGGCCGGCCTTCCGGGTCACCGCCAGCCCCGCCTCCACCCCCCCGGTGAAGGAGATCATCCGCACCCGGGGGTCGGTCACCAGGGCCTCCCCCACCTCCCCGCCCGGCCCGGTGACCACGTTCAGGATCTTCGGCGGGAGCCCGGCCTCCAGGAGGAGTTCGGCCAGCTTCAGGGCGGACAGGGGGGTGACGGTGGCGGGCTTCACCACCACCCCGTTCCCCCCGGCGATAGCGGGTCCCACCTTGTGGGCCACCAGGTTCAGAGGGTCGTTGAAAGGGGTGATGGCCGCCACCACCCCGATGGGGAAGCGGTAGTAGTAGCCGCGGCGGTTCTCCGACCCCTTCTGCTGGTCGAAGGCGAGGGTCTCCCCCAGGGTCCGGGTGGCCTCCTCGGCGGAGATGCGCAGCGTCCGGGTGCACCGGTAGGCCTCCTTCCTGGCCTCCCGAATGGTCTTGGATCCCTCCCGGGCGATGACGACCGCGAACTCCTCCTGGCGCCCCTCCAGGAGATCCGCCGCACGGTGGAGGATGCGGGCCCGCTCGCCGGTCGAGAGCCCCCGGTTGATCCGGTATCCTTCCTGGGCCGCTCCCACGGCCCGGGCCACGTCGGCGGCGGTCCCCCGAGGCACCGTGTCCACCACCTCACCGGTGAAGGGATCATGGACCGGGATGGTCTCGCCCGCACCCACCCACTGGCCGTCGATGAGCATCTTCATGGTTCACGCTCTCCTCCGTGGAGGCCTCGTCGTCCCCGCGTGTCTCGCACCCGGGATGCCGCGGACCAGATTGACCGCCTCCGGGCCAGGGCGCAACTTTGCCCCGTTTCCCGGAAACCCCGGATCGTCCGATCCCCCTTCGCTCCGGAAGGCACCGCCATGCGGACCCACACCACGCCCGCCGTCCTCGCCGGGCTCCTCCTCTCCGCCCTCCTCCTCCCGGGGACGGCGCCCGCCCAGCAGAACGTCGCCGACCGTTTCCAGGTCACCGACGTGATGATCCCCATGCGGGACGGGGTGCGTCTGAACACCAGGATCTTTGTGCCACTGGAGCGATCGGCGCCCCTCCCTTTCATCATGAAACGGACGCCCTACGGGGTCGGAGGATCCGCGGGCAACTTCACCTCCTACCTCCGGGACCTGGCCGAGGACGGCTACATCTTCGTCTTCCAGGATATCCGGGGCCGTTTCGGTTCCGAAGGGGAGTTCGACATGCAGCGCCCTGCCCGGACGCCGGGGGACACCCTCTCCATCGACGAGGGAACCGACACCTGGGACACGATCGAATGGCTCCTGGGGAACGTGCCCGGAAACAACGGGCGGGTGGGGATGCTGGGGATCAGCTACGACGGCTGGACCACCATCATGGGCGCCCTGGAGCCCCATCCGGCGCTGAAGGCCATCTCCCCCCAGGCCTCGCCGGCGGACATGTGGCTGGGGGACGACTTCCACCACAACGGCGCCTTCCGCCTGAGCTACGGCTTCGAGTACGCGGTGCGGATGGAGACCTCCAGGGAGACCGAGCCCTTCTCCTTCGACCGCTACGACACCTTCGACTGGTACCTGGCCCTCGGCTCCCTGGCCAACGTCAACCGGAGCGTTCTGAAGGGGACGATCCCCACCTGGAACGACTACGTGGCCCATCCCGACTACGACGAGTTCTGGCAGCGCCAGACGCTCATCCCCCACATCCGGAGCATGACCGTCCCCACCCTGAACGTGGCGGGGTGGTGGGACCAGGAGGATTTCTACGGGCCGATGCGGATCTACCAGGCCCTGGAGGCTTTCGACGAAAAGGGAATCAACTATCTGGTGGTGGGGCCGTGGAACCACGGGGGATGGTCCCGCCGCCCCGGCGATACCCTGGGGGCCATCCCCTTCGGCAGCGCCACCTCGGACTACTTCCTGGAGGAGGTCCAGGCTCCCTGGTTCGCCTTCTGGCTCCGGGACGAGGGGAAGCTGGAGCTGCCGGAAGCCCTGACCTTCGAAGCCGGCTCCAACCGGTGGCGGCGGTGGGAGGCGTGGCCGCCGAAGGGAGAAACCGAGGACCGGAAGCTCTACATCCACGCCGGTGGACGCCTCTCCCTCGAGGCCCCGACCGGGTCCGGGCCGGGCGCTTTCGACGCCTACGTCTCGGACCCCGCCCACCCGGTCCCCTACCGGCACCGCCCGATCCAGGCCACCTACCACCAGGGAGGGTCCGGGTGGCGGACCTGGCTGGCGGAGGACCAGCGTTTCGTGGACGACCGCCCCGACGTGCTCTCCTGGGAGAGCGACGCGCTGGAGGAAGACGTCACCATCGCCGGCGAAGTGGTGGCCCGCCTCTTCGCCTCCACCAGCGGGACCGATGCCGACTGGATCGTCAAGCTCATCGACGTCTACCCGGAGGAATACCCCGACGACTGGAAGCTGGCCGGGTACCAGCTCATGGTATCCAACGAGGTGTTCCGGGGGCGGTACCGGGAGGGGTTCGAGACCCCGAGGCCGCTCCCCGCCGACTCGGTGCTGGAGATCACCTTCTCCCTGCACACCCAGAACTACACCTTCGGACGAGGGCACCGGATCATGGTCCAGGTGCAGAGCACCTGGTTCCCCCTCATCGACCGCAACCCGCAGACCTTCGTCCCCAACATCTTCGAGGCGGAGGAGCCGGACTTCCAGCCAGCGGAGGTGAGGATCTACCGGGAACCCGACCGGGCCTCCCACCTCACCGTTCCGGTGGTGAGGAACCGCTGAAGGAGGACCCGGAGCGTCCGGGCCGGCGGGAAGCCTCCTGGCGGGTCTCCCGGGCGGCCCCGGACGTTCCCAGGACGACGCGGCTCCGGACCGGATTGACCACCCCGGCTCCGGGAAGCAACATTGCCTCGTTTCCAGGGAAGCCTGGACCGCCCCGCCCCACCTTCTCTCCGGAAGGCATCGTCATGCGGACGCGCACCATGTCTGCCGTCACCGCCGGCCTCCTCCTCCCCCTCCTCCTCCTGGTGGGGTGCGACCCCGAGGACGACACCCCGGACCCGGACCGCTTCCCCGTCCTTCCCCTGCCTGCGGAGCTGGAGGAGGGCCGTGGGGAGTTCGCCCTCACCGGGGAGACCCGGATGGTGCTCTCCTGGGGGGAGGGCGCGGACGCCGAGCTGGCCCGTGAGGTGGTGGAGAGGTGGGTGGGGCCGCTGCGGGAGGCGTCCGGGCTTTCCCTACCCCTGGCGGGGCCGGGGGAGGGAGGGGGAGGGGAAGCCGTCCGGATCGTGTGGAAGCCGGGAATCGGAGCGGGCGCCGCCGTGGCTCCCGGGGAAGGCCTTCCGGGGGTGGAGGCGGAGCGCTACCGGCTGGAGGTGACCGGGCGGGGGGTGGAGCTGGAGGCCTCGGCTCCGGCCGGGCTCTACTACGGGCTCAGGACGCTGGGGCAGCTCATCCCCGGTCTCGGGGCGGACGGCGGAGAGTACGCCGGGGGCGGCGTCCTCTCCGCCTGGTCCATCCCCGCCGTCGAGATCGAGGACACTCCCCGTTTCCCCTACCGGGGGATGCACCTGGACGTGGGCCGGCACTTCTTCGGCACGGAGTTCGTCAAGCGCTACGTCGACCTCCTGGCCTCCTACAAGATGAACGTCTTCCACTGGCACCTCACCGAGGACCAGGGGTGGCGCATCGAGATCGCCCGCTACCCCCGTCTGACGGAGGTGGGGAGCTGCCGGGCCGAGTCGATCCTGGAGAAGAACTTCGATCCCTACATCGGGGACGGTGTTCCCCACTGCGGCTTCTATACCCAGAACGAGATCCGGGAGGTGGTCGCCTACGCCCGGGAGCGCTTCGTGACCGTGATCCCGGAGATCGAGATGCCGGGGCACTCGGTGGCGGCGCTGGCGGCCTACCCGGAGCTGGCCTGCACACCAGGACCCTTCCAGGTCCACACCCGCTGGGGGGTGACCCGGGACATCTACTGCCCCAAGGAGGAGACCTTCACCTTCCTGGAAGGGGTCCTGACGGAGGTGATGGAGCTCTTCCCCTCCCCCTACATCCACATCGGCGGGGACGAGGCGCCCAAGGCCGCCTGGGAGGAGAGCGCGGTGGCCCAGGAGGTGATGCGCCGGGAGGGGCTGGCCGACGAGGAGGAGCTCCAGAGCTGGTTCATCCGCCGGATCGAGAGCTTCCTGAACGCCCACGGCCGGAGCCTCATCGGGTGGGACGAGATCCTGGAGGGGGGCCTGGCCCCCAACGCCACCGTAATGTCCTGGCGGGGGGAGGACGGGGGGGTCGCCGCGGCCCGGGACGGACACGACGTCATCATGACCCCCAACGGCGAGGTGTACCTGGACCATTACCAGGGGGACGCCCTCCAGGAGCCCCTGGCCATCGGGGGGTTCAGCCCCCTGGAGGAGGTCTACGCCTATGAGCCGGTGCCGGGAGAGTTGAGCCCCGCCGAGGCGCGCCACGTCCTGGGCGCCCAGGGGAACCTGTGGACGGAGTACATAACCACCACGCAGCACGTGGAGTACATGGTGCTGCCGAGGCTGCTCGCCCTGGCGGAGGTGGTATGGTCCCCGGTGGGGGAGCGGTGCTGGGAGAGCTTCGCCCGGCGTCTTCCCCACCAACTGGCGGTGCTGGACCGGGCCGGTGTCAACTACCGCATCCCCGACGTGATGGGGCTGGAGAAGGACCGCCTGACGCTGGAGGAGACCCACCCGGTGGAGATGTTCGCGCCCGTGCCGGGGGGAGGCATCCGCTACACCCTGGACGGAACGGAGCCGGGGCGGGGGTCGGCCCAGTACTCCGGAGACCTTCAGGTGCCGGTGACGGAGGACGGGGTGGTGGTGACCGCCCGGGCCGTCCTCCCCGACGGCCGGGAGGGCCCATTCCGGCGGGCGAGGTTCACCCTTGGCCGACTCCTCCCTCCCACCTCCCTGCCCCCGACCCTCCGGGCCCAGGGGCTGGCGGTGGAGGGGTTCGAAGGGTGGTTCGCCACGGTGGACGGCTTCGAGAGCGCCAGGCCGCTGGCCCTGGGTGGGGGACCCGGGGAAGGGGTCTCCCACGTCCCCGGGATCCAGATTCCGGACGAAGCTCCCGACACCGCCTTCGGCCTCCGCTTCACGGGTTACATCCGGGTCCCCCGGCCGGGAATCTACACCTTCCACCTTTCTTCCGACGACGGGAGCCGCCTCCGGATCGGGGACAGGGTGGTGGTGGACCACGACGGGCCCCACGCAATGGACGCGCGTTCCGGGCAGGTGGCGCTGCACCGGGGATGGCACCCCCTGGAGGTCCGGTACTTCCAGGGTGGGGGGGGGCGGGGGGTAAGGCTGGAGGTGGAGGGGCCCGGGACCTCCCGCCGGGAGGTGCCGGCGGGTTGGCTCGCCCGGGTGGCGCCGGGGACATGAGACCTTCCCCCGCCCAGCTCCGGGCCTTGGCCCGCCGGGACCCCGCCCTGGGGAAGGCCATGAGGGGACTCCCTTCCTTCCCGGGCTTCCCTGCCCATCGGCCTCTTCCCTACTTCCACACCCTGGCCCGGATCATCATCTACCAGCAGCTCGCCGCGGCGGCCGCCCGGACCATCCATGGCCGGGTCCTGGCCCTGAGCCCCAGCCCCCGCCGCTTCCCCACCGCGGGGGAGCTTC
>JBFYZD010000181.1:0-3087 GCA_041309685.1 Gemmatimonadales bacterium
GCGTCGCACCACCAGGCCTCCGCCCGACACCCTTCCACGACCCCCGCGGCCTCGGTGATGTAGCCGAACTTGGTGAGGGCGTAGACGGCCTGGCCCGTGAGGAACCCGGAGGAGGGGTACCGCGTCGCTTCTTCCAACAACCCCCGCACCAGCCACTCCTCGGTGCGGTGGCAGGGGGCGTTCAGCGGACAGTAGCCCCGGTCGGGGTCCCCCCCATGGCACACGTCCCCGGCCCCCCCGTCACATACGGCATCCATCGATCCGCCCCGGGGGTTGCCCGAGGAGGGGAATTCCAGGATCCGTGCCCCGTAGTGGTCCCGAATCAGGCGGTTCGCCCTGCGGATGCCGTCGAGGGTATCGGCCTGGGGAGAGGAAAGGGAGAAGGCGAGGGTCGTCGCCAGCGTCGCGACCAGCTCGGTTGCGATCAATCCATACCCTCCTCTTCCGGGCGGAGCCCCGGCGCTCCCATCCGTCCCGGTATCATCCGCCGGGACCGGGGCCGGAGGGCGGGGCGATGCGGAACACCCCGGTCTCGCGGCGTTCCCGCAGGATCCGCTCCACCTCCCTGTGGCCGGCCAGGAGGTTCTCCATGTCGTCGGAAACCCCCCGGGCCGCTTCCAGATCCAAGGTCAGGCTCTCCACCGTGCCGTTCCCGGCGTGCATGAAGAGGAGGCCGAGGCGGATCTTCTCCAGGGCCGCCACCGCCTCCCGCAGCTTCTCCCGGGCCTCGTCCCGCGTCCTTTCCACCCCTTCCCGCACCCGGGCGCGCTCCCGGGCCTCGGGGCGGGAGGGATCATCGTCTCCGATCTCGGCGAGAACCGCCTCCAGCTCCGCCACCTGGCGGCGCATCGCCTGGGCATCCTCCTCCAGGGCCCTCACCGCTTCGGGAAGTCCTTTCAGTGACTTCCGGGTCTCCTTGGGAAGCTCCTCGAAAAGGCGGTCCGCTGCCAGGCCGATGGCCAACTCGGTGGGGCGGTGGGCTCCCGACACCAGGGAGGCCACCCGCTTCAGCCCCACCCCCGCCGCCTTGAAGATCCCCCTCCCCGGCAGACCCTTCCAGAACCGGAGCCAGCGCTCCCCCATGACGTCTCCCCGGTTCCTGGCCCGGAGCTCCAGGATGAGGCTGGAGGTGGAGCCGGTGAGGAGCGCATAGGCGAAGAGGCTGAAACCCAGCGAACCCTCCAGCATCCCGCCGGCCAGGGGGAGGACCGCCAGGCCGAACCCTCCCCACTTGAGCCACCGGAGAGCCCCATCCAGCCAGGTCTTCCGCTGCCCCACCTGGAAGCGGAACTCCTCGTTCTTCCGGGCCACGTCCTGGAGGAGGGCGTCGGTGGCGTCAGCCAGGGTGAACCCCGCGCGGAGGAGGCGCCGGGTCTGGCGAAGGAGCTTGAGGAGGGGGTAGCCCAGGATGACGGCCAGGGTCGCGGTCATGAGGTAGGCCAGGGCCCCCTCCCCCGCGAAGGCCGTGCTGATCGCCGCCGGAAGGAGCAGGAGACCGAGCAACCCCCAGGACACGATGCTCTCGAACTCCCGGCTCTCCTTGATGAACACCCGCAGGGGAACCGGGAGCTCCCGTTCGAGCTGAGCCTCGGGGCTGAGATGGTTGGCGAGGGCCTCCGCTCCGGAGAACCGCTGCGGAGGGTCCTTCCTGAGGCAGCGGTCGATGGCGGCGGCCACTCCCGCGGGCACCTGGGGGGCCACGCCGGCGAGAGGGGGAGCGGGCTGGGCTAGATGCTGCGCCAGCACACCGGCGGGCGTGGAGGCGGTGAAGGGGACCCGCCCGGAGAGGGCGTAGAACGCGACGCAGCCCAGGCTGTAGAGGTCGCTACGGGCATCCACCGCCGCACCCCTGGCCTGCTCCGGACTCATGAACTCCGCCGTGCCCATCACCTCCGTGGGCGCCTCGCCTCCCATGCCTTCGGCCAGCGCGGCGATCCCGAAATCCGTGACCAACGCCCGCCCCGTCCCCGCCTCCAGCAGGATGTTGTCGGGCTTGACGTCCCTGTGGACCACGCCGTGCAGGTGGGCATGTCCGAGCGCCCACGCCACCTCGCGAAGGAGCCTCACGCCCTCGGCGTTGGACAGGGGCCCCCGCTCCCGGATGCGGTCCCCCAGGGTGCTCCCCTCCACGAACGCCATGGCGAAGAAGACGAAGCCTTCCACCTCGTCCACGGCGTGGATGGGCACGATGTTGGGATGGGAGAGGCGGGCCGCGGTGCGGGCCTCCTGCAGAAAACGCTCCTTCAGACCGGGCTGGGCCGCCAGCTCCGAGGGGAGGAGCTTGAGGGCCACGGGCCGGTCCAGCGCCACCTCCCGGGCCAGGAAGACGATCCCCATCCCACCCCGGCCGAGCTCCCGGTCGATGGAGTAGCGTCCGGCCAGGGCCGTCTGGAAGGCCAGGAGATCCGAAGCGGGGGGGATGATGGGAAACCTCCTCGTCGAAAGGAACCTACCGCGTCCGGCCGGAGGGCGACCTGCGCCCCTCCACGAACCGGAGGATGGCTTCGTACTGGCTGCGCCCGTCGAGCCCGGCCTCCTCGATCACCTGCTGCGCCTGCCCACTCCCCAGGAAGTGCCCCTTCCGGAAGGCGTGCAGCGACATCGCCCTCCCCCTTGCCGATTTCACCCAGCGGTAGAGGGTGGGGAGGGTGAACCCGGTGATCCCCATGGCCTCCTGGGCCGCATCGTCGGGGAAGATCTCCTCCCGTTCCGCCGCCGGGAGGGCGTCGAAGAGCTCCTCGCTGGCCACGTAGTAGACGTCCAGATCCACCCCGTCCGCCTCCAGGAGGGGAAGACCTTCCTCCACGAAGGCGTACGCGGCCCCGCTTTCCTGGATCACCACCGTAGCGTCGGCGTGCCCGCGCGCCCGACGAAGGCGGTACACTCCCTTGACGGCGTCCGCGGCCGGCGCCAGCCCGATCCCGGCCCGGTCCGGGACTCGCTCGGTGGGGCGGGTAACGAAGGGGACGATGACGGCGGGACGCCGGGCCAGCGCCGCCGCCAGGAGCGGCCAGATCTCCGACGGATCCCAGGGCGTGAGGGTGATCATGGTGCCGGGCGGGAAATTGCCCTGGAGGAGCTGGAGCG
>JBFYZD010000182.1:0-12495 GCA_041309685.1 Gemmatimonadales bacterium
AGAGCGAAGAGCAGGCCTGGCCGGTAGGCGGTGGCGGCCAGCAGGAGGGCGAAGGAGAGGGAGTAGAGGCGGACGTCGTTGGATGCGTCCAGCGACCGGAGGGCTTCGGCCACCATCAGAAGGAAGAGGAGGTCCACCACGGGGACCACCACATCGTCCCGGATGAGAACGACATGGACCAGGGCCCGGACCACCAGGAGAAGGGCCAGAGGAAGCCAGAATCCCTCCATCCGGTCCGACAGGGAGCGAGAGGGGTGCCAGAAGAGGGCCAACGTCAGCCCGGATCCGGCCAGGATGGCAGGAACGGGCTCGAGGCCGGCCCCGCCGGCGTAAGCGAGGAGGCTGGCCATCCCCATGAGAACGGTCAAACGCCGGTGGGTCCTGGCCAGCCTCATCAGCGCCTCCCCGGGGGGGGCATCAGGGTGTCTCCGTAGCCCAATCCGGTGCGATGGGCCAGAGAAACGAGGACGCAGCTCCGGGGGTCCACCGGAGGAACCAGGCCGGGTCCCTCCGGGCTGAAGTCGAGGCGAGCCAGGGTGTCCAACACCCGTTCCAACTGTCCGGGACCCTGGCCGGGCTCGATCAGGAACCCCGGGGTGGCCAACCCGAAGGGCTTGCCTTCCTGGAAGGCTCTGGCCGCCAGGGCTGCCACCATCTCCACCGCGATCTCGGCCCGCTGGCCGGGCTGGGCCTGAGTGTCGAGACAGATCCAGAGAATCTCGGCTTCGTTCTGCTCATACTCCCGCACCATGGGCTGGCCCAGGCGGGCGGTGGTGCGCCAGTGGATGTCCCTGGGGTCGTCTCCGGGCCGGTACGCCCTCAAGCCCCGGTATTCCCCCCTGGGTCCTGCCGAGCCTCTCCTGACCGAGCCTCCCCGGGGATTCCCCCCCCCGGCCGGGGCAAGGGGACGGACCCGGCGGTCGGTCCTGGGCCAGACCACCATCTCGCCGGGGAGGTGGATGCTCCGGGACTTGCGGAAGAGGCCGAAGGGGAAGGAGGTGGAGACCGTGATGGCGTGGAGGGGAAACACCCCTCTCACGACAAAGCGGTTCTCGGATCGGGCCGAGGCGCTCTCTTCGGCCTTCAGGAAGGGTATGAAGGCCTCCCCGGGAAGACCTTCCTCCCCGATCTCCAGTGCGAAGGAGGGAACCCGTTTGCGCTCGTTCTTGATGTGGTATTGGATCCGGGCGGGGTTTCCGACGGTGACGCCTCGAGGGGCTCTTCTCTGGACCCGGATCTCCCCTATGACCTGCTCGGAGAGCCAGCTGCTCACCGCGATGAAGCCCAGCATGGCCCCCAGCAAGAGGTACAGGAGGTTGTTTCCGGTGTTGATGGCGGCGAACCCAACCGCGAACGCGCCGGCCGTGAAGGCGGCGCCTCCTCTGGTGAAGCGGATCCGCCGCCAGGACCAGAACCGCTTCCAACCGGCCCGGAGGTGCCGGGCGGCTCGCGCTACCCTGCGGATGGCGTGCACGGGCTGCCTCCCCGGGTCCCCCGTGCTGGACATCAGACGGGGACCGGGACCTCGTGGATGATCTCTTCCAGGAGGGCTGCGGCCTCCTGGTGTGCCTCTGCCGTGGAGGAGGAAGTGCCGACGGGGAGGAGGCGGTGGGCCAGGCATGGAACGGTAAGGGAGAGGATGTCGTCGGGAACCAGGTAGTCCCTCCCCTGGACCAGGGCGAAGGCCCGGGCGGCCCGGAAGAGGGCTACGGCCCCCCTGGGACTCACCCCCACCTGGAACCGGGGCTCCACCCGGGTGCGTCGGACGATCTCCATGAGAAGGTCCACCAGGGAGGGATCGGCCCGAACCGCATCCACCTGGGCCTGGAGACCCAGGACCTGGGAGGGGAGGAGCACGGGGCGGACCCGGTCCAGAAGCTCGTCCGCCCGGGCCGACTCGATCAGTATCCGGCGTTCGGCCTCCTTTCCGGGATAGCCGATGGTCAGGCGCATGAGGAAACGGTCCAGCTGGCTCTCCGGCAGGGGGTAGGTTCCGTGGTGCTCCAGGGGGTTTTGCGTGGCCAGGACCAGGAAGGGCGCAGGGAGCTGGAAGGTCTTGTCATCGATGGTGATCCTCCCCTCCTGCATAGCCTGGAGGAGTCCGCTCTGGGTCCTGGGGGGCGCCCGATTGATCTCGTCCGCCAGAAGGATGTTGGTGAAGATGGGTCCAGGCCTGGTTTCGAAATCGGAGGTCCGGGGATTGAAGAGGGAGACCCCGAGGACATCGGAAGGGAGAAGGTCGCTGGTAAACTGGATCCGCCGGAAGCCCAGACCGAGGGATCGAGCCAGGGCATGGGCCAGGGTGGTCTTCCCCACGCCAGGGACGTCCTCGAAGAGGATGTGCCCCCGGGCCAGGAGAGCGGCAAGGGCCAGCCTCACGACCTCCCTCTTCCCGTGGAACACGACCTCCACCTCGTCCACAAGCCCCTCCAGGAGGCCGAGCTCGGGAGATCTGATCATGTCGGCCACGGTCTCGGGCATGGGCTCGGAACGGGTGTGTCCGGGAGGGGAAAGTGACTCGAAAGGAGTTCTACAGCCCGGCGGGAGAAAAGGTTTCTTCATGGCTTCAGCGGCGTTGACACTCCCTGGGGGGGCTTCTAGCTTCCCTCACCGTTTCCCCGCGGAAAAATACACCGCGAATCCGCCCCATGTTTTCGGGCCTTTTTCGGGCAGCCTGAGCCTATGAAGAAGCCGTGGAGCCTTGCGGCCCTCACCGGGGTTGCGGCCCTCGCAACCCTGGCCTTCGCGCAGTCCCGGGAAGGGGGTTCAGAGCCCCCGCCATCGGCCTCCGCGACGGTCCAGCCCATCGCTTTTCCCCACAGTACCCACGCTGGCCAGTTCCAGATCGATTGCCAGTACTGTCATTTCTCGGCGGAGCGGTCGGTGGACGCGGGAATCCCGCCCGTGGCCTCCTGCATGGGGTGCCACACGGTGATTCAGGGGAGAAACCAGCCGGAGGAGGTCAACAAGCTCCGGGACTACTGGGCGAGAGGGGAGTCCATTCCCTGGGTCCGGGTCTACAAGGTCTCCGACCATGTAAGGTTCCCCCATATGCGCCATGTGGCCGCGGATGCGGGGAACCTGGAGTGCCAGGAGTGCCACGGGCTGGTGGAGGAGATCGAGGTCATCCAGGAGGTGGCCCAGCCCCTGAAGATGGGCTGGTGCGTGGATTGCCACCGCCAGAAGGAGGCCTCCATCGATTGCACGGTTTGCCACTACTGATCTCCGTGTTTCCCCGGTCGCAGGCTTCAGGGGGGTTCCGGCCGGGGTCGGCAAGGCCCTTCCCAGGAGAGAGCTGGGCGCATGAGTGACGGAATCAAACGACGGGATTTCCTCAAGGTCCTGGGGACGGGGGGCGCGGGCGCCACGGTATTCGGCTGCTCCACCCAGCAGGTGGAGAGACTCCTCCCGTATGTCGTGCCGGACGAGGACATCACTCCCGGTGTGGCCACCTGGTACACCTCCGTTTGCGGGGAATGCCCGGCGGGATGCGGGATCTGGGTTCGCACGCGGGAGGGGAGGGTAGTGAAGGTAGAAGGGAATCCGGACCACCCGGTATCGGGTGGCGCCCTTTGCTCCAGGGGATTCTCCTCGGTCCAGGGGCTTTATGACCCGGACCGGATCCGGACCCCGCTGTTGAAGGAGGGGGGGGAGTTCCGAGCCATCACCTGGGACCAGGCGGAGGGGCTGTTGGCCCAGCGGCTGGAGGGAGGGAGCAATCACCTCTTCCTCACGGGGCGGGTCGGCCCCTCCATGACCGACCTTCTGGACCAGTTCCTCTCCTTTGTGGGAGGGAGCCGGGTGGAGTATGAGGCTCTCTCGGAAGCGCCCTTGAGGAATGCGACCCGGATCGCCTTCGGGCGGAACTTCCTTCCCACGTATGATTTCGAGCAGGCCAGGCTGATCTACTCCTTCGGTGCTGATTTCCTGGAGACCTGGCTCTCCCCCGTGGCCTATCAGAGGGGTTTCGCCCGGATGTCGGGAGTGGACGCCCACGGCTCCAAGGGCCGGATGGTGTTCCTGGCTCCCCGTCTATCGCTGACGGGGCAGAATGCGGATGAGTGGGTGCCGCTCCGTCCCGGATGCGAGGCCGTGGTCGCCCTTTCCATGGCCCACGTGATCGCACGGGAGGGAGGCGACGCCGGGCCGTACCGCGCCGTCCTGCAAGCCTATGATCCGGCCAATGCCGAGACAGCCTCGGGAATCCCGGCCCGGGAGATCGAGGAGCTGGCGCTGCGCTTCCTCCAGGAAGCCCCCAGCCTGGCCGTGGGACCAGGAGTGGCCGGACACCACCGCAACGCCACCGCCGCGAATCTGGCCGTCCACATCCTGAATGCCGTGGCCGGGAACGTGGGGCGGACGGTGAGGCTCCGGCAGGTGGATGAGGGGGCTGCCGCCAGGCCCTTTGCCGAGCTGCGCTCTGCCATGGATGCCATGGCTCAAGCCGGGGTGGTGATGATCCTTGGCACCAACCCGGCGTACTCGGTTCCTCCTCCGGCCGGGTTCCCGGCCGCACTCGCTTCGGCGGGGTTCCGGGTGGCCTTCTCCACCGCCATGGACGAGACCGCCCGGCTCTGCGACCTGGTCCTCCCTGACCGGCACTTTCTGGAGTCCTGGGGTGACTCCATGCCCCGGCCCGGGGTCTTTGCCCTGCAGCAGCCGGCCATGCAGCCGGTACCCCTGTTCGATACCAGGCAGGCGGGCGACGTGCTCCTCTCCCTGGCCGCGCGCCTGGGTGGGGACCCGGGAGCGGCGACCTTCTACGATTACCTCCGGTCCCGGTGGGCCGGGATCGGGGCCCTGGCCGCGCCGGGCACGGGGTTCGACTCCTTCTGGCGGGATGCTCTCCGGAAGGGTGTGGTGGAGTTGACGGACCAGGAAGAGGAGGGGCCGGTCCCCCTTCGTTCCCCGGACACGGCCCTGAGCTTCGATCCTCCCCCCCTGGACGGAGACGGGGAGTTCACCCTGGTGGTCTACCCCTCTTCCCGCTTCGGGGACGGCAAGCATGCGAACAGGCCCTGGCTCCAGGAGCTTCCAGACCCGGTGAGCAAGATTGCCTGGCACTCCTGGGTTGAGGTGAACCCGAACGCGGCCCGGCGGATGGGCCTTGGAACCGGGGACCTGGTCGTGGTCCGTTCTCCCCACGGCCAGGTTGAGGTGCCGGTCTGGGTCTACCCCGGGATCCGGGAGGATACGGTGGCCCTGGCCATGGGAGGGGGCCACGAGGGGTATGGGCGGTTTGCCGACGGAAACGGCGTGAATCCCATGGTCCTTCTGCCGGCGGAGGTTGAGCAGCCCTCCGGGGCTCTGGTGAAGCTCGCCACCAGGGTCTCCCTCGACCCCACGGGACGCAGGCGGCCCATCGCCACCATCGAGGGATCCTCGGATCAGCATGACCGCCCCATCGCGCCGGCGGCCTCGCTGGCGTCTCTGACCCGCGGATCGGGAGAGGCGGGAGCCGGAGAGGAGCAGGGGGAGAGCGGCCACGGCCAACTCAAGGAGATCCAGGCCATGGGGGGGTTCGCTCCCGTGGCTACGGAGGGAAAGCCCCAGGATTTCCCGCTGGAGGGGAGCCGATACGGGCAGTACGACCCGGCGGCCAACCCCCGTTGGGCCATGGCCATCGACCTGGACAAGTGCACAGGATGCAGCGCCTGCGTCATCGCCTGCCAGTCGGAGAACAACGTTCCCTGGGTGGGTGAGGAGCAGATCATCATGGGCCGGGAGATCTCCTGGATCCGGATGGAGCGGTACTATGAGACCGTGGATGCCGGCCATCCCGGCCCCGTGGACATCCGCTTCCTCCCCATGATCTGCCAGCACTGCGGCAATGCGCCTTGCGAGCCGGTCTGCCCCGTCTACGCCGCCTATCACACACCCGAGGGACTCAACGCCCAGGTCTACAACCGGTGCGTGGGCACCCGGTACTGCGCCAACAACTGTCCGTACAAGGTCCGGGTCTTCAATTGGTTCAGCTTCAGCGAAGTGCCCGAACCCATGAATTGGGGATATAACCCGGACGTGACAGTCCGGAGCGGCGGTGTCATGGAGAAGTGCTCCTTCTGCGTCCAGAGGATCCGCGAGACGCAGAACCGGGCACGGATCGAAGGGCAGCGTCCCGTCCGTGACGGGGAGGTGGTGCCCGCCTGTCAGCAATCCTGTCCCGCGGAGGCCATCGTCTTCGGAAACATCCGGGATCCCCATTCCCGCGTGGCCCAGGTGAGCCAGAACGGGCGGGGATACCGGGTCCTGGACGCCCTGATCAACACGCAGCCGGCGGTGACCTACCTGAAGAAGGTCACCTTCCACGAGGTCCACGGCGGGGAGCATTGAGCCCCCGCCTGATCCGCCCCTAGAGGGATGCCAATGGCGACGGCAATCAACGAGAAGGAGCGAGGGGCCCTGACCCATCCCGATGTCGGGTCCTTCGGTCAGGTGAACCGGGACATCCTCAAGATGCTCTCCCGGCCCGGGAAGGGATGGTGGGCGCTCTTTCTGGTGGCTGTGGGTGGTGTGGGCTTGTTCTTCAGCGCCTGGATCTACCAGATCACGACCGGGGTCGGGGTAAGCGGCCTCATGAATCCGGTGGGGTGGGGGGTTTATATCACCACCTTCGTGTTCTGGGTAGGGATCGCCCACTCCGGGACGCTGATCTCCGCCATCCTCTTCCTCTTCCGGGCCCCCTGGCGGCAGTCCATCTACCGGGCCGCCGAGGCGATGACGGTCTTCGCCGTCATGACGGCGGGGCTCTTTCCTCTGATCCACCTGGGGCGGGTGTGGCACGGGTACTGGCTCATCCCCTATCCCAACTCCCGTTTCCTCTGGCCGAACTTCCGCTCTCCCCTCGTCTGGGACGTCTTCGCGGTGACCACCTACTTCACCGTGTCGGCGGTCTTCTTCTACCTGGGGACGATCCCCGACGTGGCAGCGGCCAGAGATCAGGCTACCGGGCTGAGGAAGAAGCTCTACCAGGTCGTGGCGCTGGGGTGGCGGGGTACCGATCGCGAATGGCATCACTTCGGGAAGGCCTACATCTTTCTGGCCGCCTTCGCCACACCCCTTGTCCTCTCGGTGCACTCGGTGGTGTCCTGGGATTTCGCCATGTCCATCGTGCCGGGATGGCATGCCACCATCTTCGCGCCCTATTTCGTGGCGGGGGCCATCTTCTCCGGGGTGGCCATGGTCATCACCCTGACCGTTCCCCTGAGGAAGATCTTCAAGCTGGAGGCCTATCTGACGGTGCGGCATTTCGATGCCATGGCCAAGCTTATCCTCCTCACCTCCCTCATCGTGATGTATGCCTACCTGACCGAGTTCTTCATGGCCTGGTACAGCGGGGAGGAAGTGGAGCGGTCCGTGTTCTGGAACCGGCTCTTCGGCCCCTACTGGTGGGCCACCTGGATCATGCTGGTGTGCAACGGTCTCGTGCCCGTCATGCTCTGGTTCAAGCGGATCCGGCACTCCATTCCGGCCCTCTTCGTCATCACCCTTTTCATCAACATCGGGATGTGGTTCGAGCGGTTCGTCATCATCGTGACCTCCCTCTCCCACGAATTCGAGCCCTTCGCCTGGGGTCAGTACCGGCCCTCCATGACGGAGATGGCCATCGTGGTTGGCAGCTTCGGCTGGTTCCTGTTCTGGTTTCTGATCTTCACCCGGATCCTCCCGCCGGTGGCGATTGCCGAGTTGAAGGAGGTCCTCCCGGCGCCCAGGCGGGGCGCGAGGAAGGAGGTGACGGCCCCATGAGCACGAATCAGGGGATCCTGGCGTCCTACGACTACCTGGATTCGGCCATCGAGGCCATCGAGTCCCTGAGGGCTGCGGGATTCAAGCGGAAGTCCATCCGGGCCTACGCTCCCGTCCCGGAGCACGATCTGGAGCATGCCATGGGCTACGGCCAGAGCCCGGTGAGGGTCTTCGCCCTGGTGGGCGCCCTCACGGGAACGGCAACGGGGTTCGCCCTGGCCATCTTCACCTCCATGGACTGGCCCTTGGTCACCGGGGGGAAGCCCATCGTGTCCATCCCCGCCTTCGTTGTGATCGCGTTCGAGATGACGATTCTGTTCGGGGCCCTTTCCACCGTCATCGGCCTCTTCATCAACACCAGGCTTCCCCACCTGAAGCCCCTGGTGGTCTACGACCCCCTCTTCAGCAGCGGGCGTTTCGGTGTTTTCGTCAGCGGCCCTGCAGAGCGGATGGGGGAGGCTCGGAGAATCCTCTCGGAGCAGGAACCGGCCGAACTGCGGGAAGACCCGGAGGGGGTGGCCCATGTCTGAGCGGCCTTTCGGGAGGATCGCGGTGCCCTCGGCCGTGCGGCCCCTGACCATTCTGGGGCTGATCGGTGGGATCCTGGCGGTGGCCGGGTGCACGCCCCTGGATGATGCCATGGCGGCCGTATTCGGACGGAGCATGCGGGATCAGGCATCCTTCGACCCCTATGAGAACCCCCTTCCGGCCCCGGAGGGTTCGGTGGCTTTCTCAGCGGGGAACCTCCCGGCCCGAGCCGGAGAGGTGAATGTGGGGCAGCCCGAAGGGCTGGAGGACGTGCCTCCGCCCTTCACCCAGTTGGACGTCATCAATGCGGCGCCCGTGGTGGTGGAGCTGGCCAATCCGGTGGCGCCTTCCGAGTCTTCCCTTTCCCGGGGGGAAGAGGTCTTCCTCCGCTTCTGCGCCCCCTGTCACGGTCCCAACGGCACAGGGGTCACCGGCTACATCATCCCCGCAGGGTACCCTCCGTTCCCTCTGGTCTCGGACAGGGTCAGGGGGTTCACGGATGGATACATCTACGGGATGATCCGGGTTGGCCGGGGGTTGATGCCTTCCTATGGCCACCGGATCAGTCACTTCGACCGTTGGAACGTGGTGAACTACCTGCGGGTCCTCCAGGGGGTGGTGCCTGCAGCGGCCCCGACGGACCCGGGACCCGCCCGGTCCGGGGCGGGCGCAGGGCAGACGGATGGCGCCTCGTCCCGCGGGGGCGGGGCGTCCTCCCACTGAGGCTCGAAGCATGGCTCAGATTCATATTCCGCGCGAGATCCCGGTCCGGTACCTCCAGCGCTCCTCCGGGGCGAACGTCCTCTTCGTGATCCTGATTCTGCTGGGCGGCACGGCCTTCGTGGCGACGCTCCTCCGGGATCCGGCTCAGGCCTGGCGGGCCTACGTGGTGAACTGGCTCTTCTTCACCAGCATTGCCGCCGGTGCCGTGGCTTTCCTGGCGGCCACCACGATCACCAAGGCGCGGTGGAACTGGTCCGTGAGGAGGCTGGGACTGGCCTTTGTGGCCTTCCTCCCCTTCTCCTTCCTCCTGCTTCTACCCATGCTGGGGCTGAGGGAGGGGTACTTCCCCTGGATCGAGGCCATGGCCCATGACCCCGTTGTCCAGAAGAAGGCTGCCTACCTGAACATCCCCTTCCTCCTCACCAGGAACCTGGTGGGCCTGGCACTCCTCTTCGGCGTGTTTCTCTACATGGCCTATCTGGCCCTTCGCCCCGACCTGGGTCTGGTAAGGGAGGGAGCGGGTTCTGGAGCCGATCCCGATCGGTCGAAATGGGTTGAGCGCCTCACCCAGGGATGGAGGGGCCAGGAGCAGGAGGAGGTCCGGTCCTACCGCCGCCTGAACCGGCTGGCTCCCCCGTCAGTGGTGCTGTACGCGGTGGTGATGAGCGTGGTGGCCTTCGATTGGGTGATGTCCCTGGAGCCACACTGGTTCAGCACCATATTCGGCGCCTGGTTCTTCATGGGGGCCCTTTGGGGGGGAGTGGCCGCCACGGCCTGGGCGACGGTGTATGCCAAGGGAAGAGACCCGGACCTGAACAAGCTGATGGGCGTCCAGCAGCTCCACGACCTGGGGAAGATGGCTTTTGCCTTCACGGTATTCTGGGCCTATCTCTTCTGGTCCCAGTACATCGTGATCTGGTACGGTAAGCTCCCCTGGGAGCAGGCCTGGATCATCCACCGTGCCGAGGCGCCCTGGAGCGGTCTCACGCTTCTGACGCTGGTCCTCTGCTTCCTGGTGCCCTTCGCCGGTCTGATCGGCCGGAAGTCCAAGATGACGCCCTGGACCCTCCAGCTCTTCACCACGGTGATCCTGGTGGGGCTTTGGCTGGAACGGTATCTGATGGTGGTTCCCTCCCTCGACCACTCCGGCGCCACCATCACCCCCTGGGAGCCTCTGATCGGGCTCTTCTTCCTGGGGATCTTCCTCTGGAGTATCCGCTGGTTCCTCACCACGTTCCCGGCGGTACAGATCTGGCAGCCCATGGTTCAGCCGGAGCACCTGGAGGCTGAGGTGCGGCCGGAGGGCGCAGAAGTCTAGCCTTCCGGGTTCCGGTGTCCCTTGAGGGCCCTAGCCGCAAGAGCTGCCCCGGGGGGGGGCTCTTGCCGTCGTGATCCATCCGCCGGGGATCAGGTGCCCCTGAGGATGGCCAGGACCTGAGGGTGGAGGAGCCCATTGGTGGAGATGCCGGATCCGCCGTCGATCCTGGCTTCTCCCTCCTTGTCGGTGAAAAGCCCTCCCGCTTCCCTCAGGATCGGGACGAAAGGAGCCGCGTCCCAGGGGGAGAGGATGGGGTCAACCATCACCTCGGCCCGACCGGTAGCCACCAGGATGTGGCCGTAGCAGTCTCCCCAGGTCCTGGCCAGGGAGGCGCCTCGAACCAGCTTCTTCCAGCCAGGGGTCATGGAATCCCCGAGGAGGACCGCAGGATCGGTCGTGAGTACCGCCGCCGCCCCGACCTCCGCGACCCCGGAGACCCTTGCCGGCCGGCCGTTCCAGGTGCACCCAAGGCCGGTGGCCGCCGCCACGGTCTCCCTGAGGGCGGGGAAGTGGGCTACCCCCACGGCGGGCTCCCCCCCCACCTGGATGCCGATGAGGACTCCGTAGAGGGGAACCCCCCTCATGAAGCTGCGGGTACCGTCGATGGGATCGAGGATCCAGCGGACGACGGCGTCCGGGTTGGTCTCTCCGTATTCCTCTCCCAGGATGCCGTGTTCCGGGAATCGTGCCTGGATCCTTTCTCTGAGCAGATTCTCAGCTGCCCGGTCGGCTACGGTGACGGGGGTACCGTCACCCTTGCGCTCCGAGGTCAGCACCCCCCCGAAGTGCTCAAGGGTGATATCGCCCGCGGCCCTTGCCAGCTCCTGCGCGAAAAGGAGAAGCTCCCCCAGATCCGGGTCGTGGTGTGTCATGGTCGGCCGATGGAGATGGGGGGAAGGGGGTGAGGTCAGCGGGCTCCGGGGCTCTTTCCCTTGGAGGCCTTGAAACGGTAGAGGTCCTCGTCTGCGGCCTTTATCAGGTCTTCCACCTCGAACATGGAGACGGGATCGAACTCCCCGATCCCGTAGCTGACCGTGACCCCGAAACGGGAGAGATCCGGGTGCTGGGCCATCCGGGTCTTCACGCGGGTAGCGTGGATCTCGGCGCCTCCCCTGCCGATCTCGGTGAGGATCGAGACGAACTCATCACCTCCATATCGGGCAGCCATGTTCATGGCTCGTGTCTCGCCGAGCAGGATCCTGCCGAAGGCTCGGAGGATCCTGTCACCCATCACGTGACCAAGGGAGTCATTGTGTCGCTTGAAATCGTCCAGGTCGAAGATCACGACACAAACGGGGCGCCCGCGGCGGGCGGCGGCCACCTCCCGGCGAAGATGCAGATCCAGGTGCCGCCGGTTGGGGAGGTCGGTGAGAGGGTCGGTGAGGGAGAGGGCCTGGATACTTTCGTGCAGCCGGGCGTTGGCCAGTGCCACGGAGGCCTGGCTGGCCAGGCGCAGGAGGAGGGCGACCTCCTCGGGACCGATGGCACCTACCTTCACCTTTCCCGCCGACAGGCCCCCGGCGACCTCTCCGTTCAGGACAAGCGGGACCAGCAGGCCTGAGCCGGCCTGGATCTTCCTGGCCAGGTCCGCGGGAATCAGAGGGCTGCTACCCAGATCCTCCACCAGGAGCGGTTGGCCGGACCGGACCACCGTTTCGAGGATCGGGTCCGTCAGAGGCCACGCGGCTCCCTCCTGGAGCCGGAGTTTTCCACCCGATGCGGCCACCCGGGCCTGGGAGCCCTCCAGGAGCCATACGGTGGAGGCGTCGGCCTGAAGGAGCTCCAGCACGGCGTCGATGACGGTCCTCAAGACCTCCTTGGCGTCCAGGGAGCTGGTGATCGCCCGCCCGATCTCTTCAATGCGCTCGGCCTCCCGCCGTCTCGCGTCGAGCTCCGTGACGTGGTGGGCGTTGTTGATGGCCACAGCCGCGATGTCGGCGATCCCCTGAAGGAGCTCCAGATCGTCCTCGCCGTAGGCGTCGGGGCGGTAGCTCTGGGTGCTCAGCGCTCCCACCACCTGGCCCTCGTAGATGAGGGGGGCGGAGATGGCCGCGCGGGTGATCTCGGAACCGGCCTCCCCGAGGACCATGAGGGACCTGTTCTCCACCCGGTCCCTCACCAGGACCCCTTTACCGGAGCGAAGGACCTCGCTGTCGGAGCCCCGGTAGGTGATCTCCACA
>JBFYZD010000183.1:0-4607 GCA_041309685.1 Gemmatimonadales bacterium
GGAACCTGATGACCCGGATCTTGGGGCCATAGGCCTCCACCTCGTCCACCACAAAGGGCTGGTACTCCAGGAGCCTCCGGTTCAGGGTCATCCCGGTGGCATGGTCCGTCCCTTCCTCCAGGTCCCTCTCCAGGAGCTGGAAGTACTCCCGGATCTCCTCCGATGTGAGCCCCGCCAGGGCCGTGCCGATGGCGTAGAACAGGGTGGGGTCGATGGCTTCCAGCCTGCGGATGTCCCCCGCCCCCCGGATCCCCCCCATGGCGATGATGGGGACCGACACCACCCGCCTCAACCGGGCGATCGTGTCCAGGGTCACGGGGAAGATGGCGGCGCCGGAGAGCCCCCCGAACTGGTTGCTGAGCTCCGGGTTGGGCCCGCCGAGGGTGTTGATGGCGCTGAGCGCGTCGGCCCCCCCCTCCACCGCCGCCACCGCGATCCGCTCCAGCCCGCGCACCCCCGCGTTCAGCTTCACGATGACGGGCTTCTTCGTGGCCTTCCGGGTGGCGGCCGTGATGCTCCGGACGCTGTCGGGGTCCGAGCCGATGAGGATGCCCCCCTTCTCGGCATGGGGGCAGGAGACGTTCACCTCGTATCCGTCGGCGATGTCCCCGGCGGCCTCGAACGCCGCCACCGAGTGGGCGAAGCGCTCCTCGGTGCTCTCCCCGATCTGGGCCATGAGGAAGACGTCGTGGGGCGTGGCCTCCCGGAGGTCCCGGAACCCCCGGATGGTCTCCTCCAACCCGGGGTTGGTATACCCCACGGCGTTCCAGAGGGAGTCGGGGGTGGGCTGGGCCAGGATGTCCTCCCTGTTTCCAGCCCGGGGCTCGATGGTGGTGCTCTTCCCCTGGTAGAACCCGAACTGGGGGACGTGTTCGAACATCCAGCGGGCCACGTCGCTGTTCGTGGTGATGACCCCGGAGGGGAAGCCGAACCGGCCCCGGATCTCCTTGCCCAGCAGGTTGACCATGATGCTCTTCCCCATCAGAGGACGTTGGCGATGTCCCGGAGCACCTCCCGAGCGGCGGCCCGGGGGTCCGGAGCTCCCGTGATGGCCCTGCCCACCACCAGGAGGGAGGAACCGGCGGCCACGGCGTTCCCCGGGGAGAAGACCCGCTTCTGATCCTCCCCGGCGGGAGTGGTGGTGCCCTTGATCCCGGGAGTCACGAAGAGGAAGGAGGGGTTGAGCTTCCCCTTCAGGGCGTGCAGGTCGGCGGCGGAGCAGACGATCCCGTCCAGCCCCGCCCCTTCGGCCAGCCTGGCCAGACGCAGCACCTGGTCCTCCAGCGCCCCCGGAACCCCGCACTCCCCGTTCAGGACCCCCTGGTCGATGCTCGTGAGGACGGTGACGGCGATGACCTTCGGGGTCGGCCCGGCCCCGGGGCCCGCGGCGGAAACACCCTCCCGGGCGGCGGCCATCATGGCGGAGCCCCCGGAAGCGTGGACGTTGAAGATCTCCACGCCCAGCTCCGTGGCGGCGCGGGCCGCTCCCTTCACGGTGTTGGGGATGTCGTGGTACTTCAGGTCCAGGAAGACCCCGCCTCCCCACCCCCGGACGCGCCTGACCACCTCCGGTCCGAAGCGGGTGAAGGACTCCTTCCCCACCTTGAAGAGGCCCACGAAGGGGCTGAGCTCCCCCACCAGGGCCTCCACCCGGGCCAGGGAGTCCAGCCCGTCCAGGGGAAGGCACACCATCCCCCTCGCGGCCTGTTCCCGCGACGAAAGCTCCATCACCGGGTTTCCTTTCTGGTTGGCCCTAGCCGGCTCTGGGGAACCCGTGCTTCTCCCCCCACCCGAAGGGATCCTCCCGCCACCCGGACAGGAGTGCGATCTGGTCGCCGGAAAGGTATCCCCCCTCCCGGGCCACCTCCAGGAGAAGGGGGAAGGTCAGCAGGGAATCGTGGTGACAGGGGGGATCCAGGGCAGCGAACTCCTCGGCCGCCTTTTCCAGGCCGTAGCTGAAGATGGACAGGCACCAGTCGCACCGGCCGCTGGCCTCCCGCACCGCCGCCACCGCCTTGGCCGAGCTCCCCCCGGTGGAGATGAGGTCCTCGATCACCACCACCCGCGCCCCCCCAAGGTCGGATTCCGCGTCCAGCCCCTCGATCCGGTTCCGGAGGCCGTGGGCCTTGGGCTTGTCCCGGATGTAGATGAAGGGGAGGGAGAGGTGGTCCGCCAGGAGGGCGCCGTGGGGGATCCCCGCGGTGGCCGTGCCCGCCACCACCGCCGGGTCGATGCCCCGGTCCCGGACCAGGCCGGCAAGGCCCGCCGCGATGAGGCGCCGGGCTTCGGGGTGGAAGAGGAACATCCGGTTGTCGTTGTAGACGGGCATCCGGTACCCCGATGCCCATTGGAACGGGTTTGCGGGGCTCAGCTTGATGGCCCCGATCCTCAAACCCAGCTCCGCGATCCTGCGCCCGACGTCGTCGATGGTCTGCTCCTCACGGTGCTCGGACACGGGTTGACCCTGTGGCCGGTATCATAGGCTCCCCCCGGTGGGGTTTCAAGGCAGCCGCGAGGTCCTACTTCACCACCTTCCAGCGGGTCCCCTCCGGGGAGTCCTCCAGGACGATTCCCCGGGCCTCCAACTCGAGGCGGATGGCGTCGGCCCGGCCGAAATCCCTGGCGGTCCGGGCCTCCCGCCGGTCCCGGATCCGCTCCTCGATCCACGCCTCGGTGGCCTGGTCCAGGGCCCGGGAGGCCCGGCCGAGCTCCACCAACCCCAGGACCTCGTCCAGGCTCTCCAGCGTTCCCAGGGCCATCTCCCGGTCTTCCGGCCGGATCGGGCCCACCGCCAGGTCCAACTCGCTGTTGACCTCGTTCAGGAAGATGAACAACGCCGCCATGGCTTCCGGGGAGTTGAGATCGTCGTCCATCCCCTCCTCGAAGCGGGCCAGGGCGGCCTGGGAGATCTCCCCGATGGCGGTGGGCAGAGCCCCATCCGCCACCGGCACGCCCCGGAGGCGGGCTTCGAAGTCCAGGAGCCGCTGGACCGCCCGGCCGGACGCCTCCAGCCCCTGGACGGTGAAGTTCAGCTCCCGGCGGTACTGGGCCGAGAGAAGCTGGTGCCGAATGGCGGCCGGCTCATGTCCCTGGGCCAGGAGCTCCCCCACCGAGACGGTGTTCCCCAGGGACTTGGCCATCTTCTGCCCCTCCAGGAGGAGGTGTTTCACGTGGAGCCAGTAACGAACGAAGGGCTTCCCCGTGACCCCCTCGGACTGGGCGATCTCGTCCTCGTGGTGGGGGAAGACCAGATCCTCCCCTCCAAGGTGGATGTCCAGCGTTTCCCCCAGCTCGGCGATGCTCATCACGGAGCACTCCAGGTGCCATCCCGGCCTGCCCCGGCCCCAGGGCGAGTCCCAGGCGGCACCGGCCTGCTCGTCCTCGGGCTTGGCGGCCTTCCAGAGGGCGAAGTCCCGGACGTCCTCCTTCCCGTACTCGTCCATCGCCACCCGGGCCCCCGGCCTCACGGATCCGGGGTCCACCCGCGAGAGCCTCCCGTAGGCAGGGAAGCGGGAGATGGGGAAGAAGACCGACCCGTCCTCGGCCTGGTAGGCCAATCCCTTCTTTTCCAGGCGCCGTATGAACTCCACCATCTCCGGGACGTAGTCGGTGGCCCGGGGGTAGAGGTCCGCCTGCCGGATCCCCAGGGTCCGGGCGTCGGACAGAAAGGCCTCCCCGAACTTCGGAGTGTACTCCCGGATCGTCACCCCCTCCCGAATCGCCCCGCGGATGGTCTTGTCGTCCACGTCCGTCAGGTTGGTGACGAACCTCACTTCGTACCCGGTCCATTCCAGGTACCGGTGAAGGAGGTCGTAGACCATGAAGCTCCGGAAATTCCCGATGTGGGGGAAATCGTAGATGGTGGGCCCGCAGCCGTAGACCAGGATCTTCCCCGGACTCTGAGGCTCGAAAACCTCCTGGGTCCGGGACAGGGTGTTGTAGAGTCTCAGGGGCATGGATGAAGGCTCGGACGGGTTCGAGTGGTTGCAGGTTTCCGGGGCCGTGCCAGGGAAGGGGCGGGCGCGTCGGGGTTCCAGCTCCTCAGGAAAGCACCCGGACCTCCGCGACGACCCAGCCCCGGCCTTCCAGGGCGAATCCCACGAAGACGGTGAAGATAACGGGGCCTGACGCACCCGGGGCACGGGTCGGGAGGCGGAGATCGGCATACCCCTGGCGGCGGTCACCCTGGGCCACGGCGGTCCGGACCAGCTCGGGCTCCCCTCCGCCGTGCCGCTCCAGGAAGTCCTGGAGGACCGCCCGGGCCTGCCGGGGGAGGAGGGAGCGGTTCTCCTCTCCCAGCACGTACAACCGGATCCCCTCCTCCCGCATCATCCCCTCCACCACCACCCCGTCCCCCGCCCCCCAGGCCCGGGCGAACCGGAGGGCAGCCTCCTCCAGAACGGACTGGGCGGGGAAGGAAGGAGGAGAGGCCACCAGGAAGGCCGCCAGGATCCAGAGGGCTGGCGTCATGGGACTCCTCCCCCCGACGCCCCCCAGGGCCCGCCCCCTGCCGGAGGGTACCG
The DNA here is from genome assembly GCA_041309685.1 of Gemmatimonadales bacterium. GTDB lineage: Bacteria > Gemmatimonadota > Gemmatimonadetes > Longimicrobiales > Gaopeijiaceae > JBFYZD01. The sequence goes on from JBFYZD010000183.1 coordinate 4,524, forward strand.
CTGGAAGAACTCCCGGACGGCCGCCGCCACGGCCCTCGCGACGTCCTCCTGGAAGCTCTCCCGTCCCATGAGTCGCTCCTCCTC
>JBFYZD010000184.1:0-11759 GCA_041309685.1 Gemmatimonadales bacterium
CCGTCCGGAGTGGCGCACCGCTTCCGCCGCACCCTGCGTTGCACCAGATCCGACGCCGCCAGAAAGACGTTCGCGGAGCTCGTCCTGTGGGCGGCGGAGTCCATGGTGGGGCGGGGAGACGTCCTTGGTAGGGTCGAGCCTGAGAAGTGACGTCCCTTCCATCTCACCCATCGCCCGTTTCCACCGATGCCAGGGCCGTCTCGGAACGCCAGCGACCGTTTGTCAAGGAATGCGACGTTCTGTCAACCGGACGGGTGGGGGAGGAGAGTATCTTGGGGCGATGTTGGGGGAAAGCTTGGGGCCGGGTTTGCGCTTGGCAGCGAAGGCCCAGATGGCAGGGCAGGTAATCCCTCTTGAGAAACAGTGCTCTGGTATCCTCAAGAACTGCCGTATCGAGGACCCTGGCAGCCGTTGCATTCTGTTCGGGGATGAGCCGACGTGAGGAGGGCGGCGAGGCAGCCGTGAAAACTCCCGGGGGAGACAGATGAGCCGCAGCGGATTCATCTTGGCCGAGAGGGTGGCACTCTTCGCCGCAGTCTTGGTGTCCGTTCTTCTTGGCTTGAGACAGGGGAGTCTCGAGGAGAGGATTGAGCAGGCACGAGAGCGGGAGTCGACGATGGTGCCAGGCTCATTCGCCCCCCGGTACCACACCGTCGATCTGGCCGGGCGAGAAATCAGGCTTGGGAATACGGAGGCCGATGCACTGCTCTATTTCGTCTATTCATCGCGGTGCCCCTACAGCGAACGGATGGTAGGGGTCTGGAGCGACCTTCTTGAAAGCCGTCAGGATGGTTCGACCATTGAGGCTGTAGGTCTTTCCCTCGATTCGATCCCCCAAAGCATCGAGTTTGAGGGGCTGCATCACCTTCCATTCAGAAGCGTTGCCATCGAGAGCCTGTGGGAGAGGGACATGCACCGACTCGGTGCTGCCCCCCAGACAATCATTCTCACCTCGGATGGAGAAGTAGTCCACAGCCGCATTGGGACCTTGGACGATCCCCTTTCCAGAGACTCGCTCTTTGAAGCGGTCAGCCGTGCCGTCGCCATGTCAGAACGTATGCGGGCCAGGGGCAATGATCCCTAATTGAAGCCGGATTCCGCGGGGGCTTGGGATTCGGGTATCCGTTTCTCTTTCACGGGAGGATTCATGCGACAAAGGGGTAGGAAGTCCTGGCACTGGCTTTTCCTCGCCGCGATGGTAGGTGGTATCGGATTCTCCAGCACCAACCTGCTGGGCTGGGAACCCAATCCGCTGTGTGGCTACAGCTCCGGCGCGTGCTACAACACGGGGTGCACTTCGTATTGTGGTTCGCCGAGAGCACGTTGCGTGGTGGTCCACGGTCTGGGGCCTGACCAGTGCTCCTGCGAGTGCAACTGGCAGGAGTAGGTACCCGAAGGTTCTCCATGCTAGGCTGGCCCCCGCCGGTCTCAGGCTGACCCATGCCAGGGTGCTTGAGGCTGGCGGATGGCTGGGGGCACTCAAGAGGGAGCGCCCGAGTCACGCCTCGGGGACATCGACCCCTCGGTGGATCGGAGAGTTTGGGGCTCTTCCTTGTGGTCACACTCGTCGCGGGGTGCAACGAGCCCCACCCGATTGCGCTTCTGCAGAACAACGACAGCGCTGATGTGAAACTGGTCGATGTCACCGAGCCGGATCTGGGCACTATCCGCTCCTGTCTCTCCCCGGAGGAGCCTCTGGCACGGCTCGAACCGGGCTCAACTGGCAGGGGCATGAACCTCGACGAGGTCGTCGCCGTACTGGCAGATGTGCAGGGGTCTCTCTACCTCCTGATGGGTAGCGCTAGTCCGAGACTGTGCAGATATCGGCTTTCTGGCGAGGAAGAGTGGTGCCGTGGCCGTCTGGGTTCGGGACCGGGCGAGTTCCGGGAGCCACGGTCCATCACCCCCTATCGTGGTGATTCGGTTGCCATTTGGGATCAACGACTTGGGCGGTTGTCCGTCTTCTCTCCCGGCGGAGACCTCGGGCGAATCGTTGAGGTACCGCCGTCGACTCGCACTCCCAGCGGCGTATTCCGTCACGCACTCCCCGACGGCTCGTTCGTAGGTAGTGAGGAGGGCTTCTTCGTTGAGTCCGGACCTGGCGATTCGGGTTGGTACTCAGCGTCCGTCATCCGGATTGAGCCCGATGGAACGAACTACAAGACTACTGGCCCCCATCTCCTGGCGGAGACGGGACTCGATGCCCTCGGGCGCCGCAGGCCAGTCTCGCTTGGGGGGCATGGGGATTTCTTGCCAACCGCCAATGGGTTCGCGTGGGCTCGAACGGACATAGGAGAGATTCGCGTATTCTCAGGCTCGGGGGCACTCTTAGAGGTCATCCGCCTACGCTGGAAACGGCGGCGCCTCGGCCGCAGTGACTGGGCTAGGCATTTTTCTTCAATCGTTCCGTCCCTGATTCGCGCTACGCCGTGGGCTACGGAGGAGGAAATCCTGGCTGTGCTGAAGAGCAGCCCCCGTGCGAGGCGGGCGCCCGTTTTGCTCCGTGCGGTTGGGTTCATCGACTCCGTCCTTTGGGTCGAGCCGTACAACTCGCCTGACGAAGGCGGCAGAACACTCCTGGGAATCGACCTCAACGCGGGTCGCTTGTGCCGTGGAGCCCTCCCGGCGGGCGCCAGGATTCTGGGATGGAGACACGATGGGGTAGTTCTGGCGTATTATGATGAATGGGATCGCCTGAACCTCCAGGTGTTTCCCGCTCCTCGCTTCCCGCTCTCGGATTCGCCAACCTGAGGCCATGCCATGAGGGAGGATGTGATGATCTCCGGGCCCGTGAAGGTGCGTCGACTTATGTCGAAGACCATGTGCGCGGGATGTGCCCTCCTTTTCTGCGCCTCACCCCCGGTGCTGAGAGCACAGACGGTGCTCGGCGTGGTGACAGAGCGCGGGAACTCGGCGCCCGTGGAAGGGGCCCTGGTCTTGATCCTGGACGACCAGGGCCGAACGAGAGATGGGGTGCTCACCAATGCCGAAGGACGGTTCCGGTTCAATCTGGCCACCGACTCGGTCTGGACTCTTCAAGTAGAACGCATCGGATTTGAGACTGTGAGGCTCGCACCGGTGACGTTCGACGGGTCTGGCGTCGCGCGGCTCGAAGTCGTGCTTACTCCGGCACCGCTCGAAATCGATGGGTTCACGGTCGAAGGAACGCGCCGATGTACTGTGCGACCGGCGGAAGGACTCCTGGTCGCCCATCTGTGGGAGGAGGCCCGAAAGGTTCTGCGCAACACCCGGTGGCACGAGATGACCGGCCAGATTCGGTTCGGAGTTGTCCGATTCGAGCGGGAAATCGACGTGGTCGAGGGACTGACTCTCGGCGAAACGCGAGACCCTCTCGAATGGGTCGATGGGAACCCAATCCAGGCCGTTGGCGCAGAGGACCTGGTTGCGAACGGGTTCATTCGGCCCGATGGAACGGGATTTCGCTATTATGGTCCGGACGCACACGTTCTGCTGTCCGATCTCTTTCTGGATACCCACTGCTTTCGGCTCGCCAGCAGGCCCCCTGAGGCGGGGCTGATAGGCCTCTCTTTCGAGCCGGCCCGGCCGACTCAGCATGCCGACGTCATCGGCACCCTCTGGTTGGATGCCACGGACGCGAGACCGCGGTGGCTCGACTTTCGCTACACATTCGACCCATGGCTGGAAGCCAAGGGATTCGCGGCAGGCCGAGTGGATTTCGAGGAACTGCCCGGAGGCGCCTGGATTGTCCGCCGTTGGAAGATCCGAATGCCGGTGATGGAACGCAATCTCGCCTTGATGGGAAGGGGCCAAGGCGGCCTCAGGGTCGCGGCGATCGCAGAAGTGGGTGGCCAGGTCGTCCAGACGCAGTTCCCCAACCAACCCAGACCAGCCGACCGGCCCACAGGAATGGTGATTGGAACCGTCTGGGACAGCACGACCTCTCGACCTCTGGCGGGAGCAGAGGTCTACGTGTCCGGAACATCCCTTGTCGGCACATCCCTGCCCGACGGCACATTCCGGATTGCCCTTGTTCCCGAAGGGAGCCATGACCTCGCGTTCTTCCATCCCAGGCTCGATTCACTGGGGGTCTATCCGGCTAGCGTTCCAGTCCAGTTGATGGCGGGCTCGGTCGCCGAAGCCGGACTGGCCATTCCCGCGATATCCACCGTACTTCGTGCGCTTTGCGGGGAAACGGCAGGGACGCACGGGGGATCTGTGCTGACCGGGGTCGTGAGATCGAAGACGGGCGGTCCACCAGTGGCAGGGGCTGAAGTGCGCGTGGAATGGTCCGACTACAAGGTCCTGTCGGGCGCGGACATCCGCGCCGACGTGGAAGGGATAGAGGTTGCAGGCAACGACCGTGGACGCTTCCGTGTGTGCGGCATTCCTCCGGGCGTGCTGCTTGCGGCCCAGGCGAGTGTAGCCGGACATCAGGGTCCCACACGCAGGACCACGGTCGGGCGACAGCAGGTCCAGACCCTTGACCTGAGCCTCTCGCTCGAAGACGATGAACCGGACACCCCGTTGCCGAGATGCGCAGCGGGCCCCGGCCACGAGCAGAGGACGGAGCTCACAGGCCGGGTGCTCGACGGCGCCACGGGGGTTTCCATCGGCGGGACCACCGTTTGGGCGACTCCGGCTGATTCAGGAGATGCGGTGCCAGTCCAGGGCGATGCGGCGGGGCGCTTCCTCTTCTGCGGACTGCCTGTGGGGCGGTATACCCTCAGGACCACCGTGAGGGGCATAGGCGAGGCCCGCGAAGAGGTGATGGTTTTGGCTACGGGGGTTCATGAGGTCGACCTGCCGATTCGCGCATCGGCGAAGGGGCCGGGAACCGGTTCGATCCGGGGACGAGTGATCGGAGAGGACGGAGCCCCTGTCTCCGACGCTGAGATTCGGTTCTCCGCTGGGAAGCCGCTCCTCACGGGCCCTGACGGGGAGTTCATCGCCCAAGGGGTGCCGGTCGGTCCCATAAGCATCGACGTCTCTCATCTCGGATTGGGCCGTGCTGCCGGAGAGGTCGTCGTGGCCGCGGGACAGACGGTCACAGTCGAGATGCGGCTGTCGTCGCATCCAATCGAACTCGAGCCCCTCGTGGTAGTGGCGGTCCGCTACTCCAGCGGTGGCATGCTCGCGGAGGTTCGCCGAAGGGCGGAATCGGCCTGGGGGACGGTGCTCATGGGAGAGACCCTCGAAAGCCGCCAACGAACGGCAACCCGCACGACCGACATGCTCAGAGATACCGGATTGGAGGTGTACGAAAACGGCCGGGTCGTCTTCTTCCGTCGCACCCAGTGCGCGCCACACGTCTACCTCGATGGGGTAAGAATCACCCGCGTTCCCCGCTCTGGCCCCATCCCGGGATTCGATCACCCGATCGAGGAGGCGGCTGACGCATTGAACATGGTGGACCCGGCGACTCTCGCGGCCATCGAAGTGTATCGAGGCCCGGCTGAGATCCCGGGTGAGTTCCTTGACTCCGACGCCAGGTGCGGAGTCATCCTGCTTTGGACTCGAAGAGGGGGCCAGGCGGATGCGAACCGCCCACAGATTCTGCTGACGAGCCTCTTCTTCCAGAGGCCGATGCCCGGACGGGTATGGGGCACGCCAATGCGACTGGTCTTGACACCGCGGCTCACCGTTCAAGATGCTCGTCCGGCGGACAGCCTGCTCACCAGAGAAGAACTGGATCCCCTCTGCCGGTTCGGCGGGATTGCACCCGAATCCCATGAGGTTCTTCGTGATCTCTTCTCGGCGGAAGGGCAGCAATGGTACTCGATCAAAGCAACCGGCCATCAGCCATACCCCGGGAGAAGAAGAAGCCCCTGATCCTGGGTTTGATCCTCTTGCCTGGGATGGTCTGCATCGGCGGTTGTGCTGATGATGATGGGGCCGAAACGAAGCGCGTTGCCGAGATCATCCTTGACACCTTGAACGGCATACCCGTCGTCAAGGGCTGCTCGGGGAGGACCTGGGCCAAGGGGGAGGGATGGACCGTGCGAGAGGAGTTCCGCCTCGGGGCCGTGAATGGTCCCGAGGAGGTCAGCTTCGGGGGGCACCTGACAAGTGTCAGCGTGGGCCCCCACGGCAACCTCTTCGTTCTCGATTTCCAGAGCAAGAGGATCACCGTATTCGACGGTAGTGGCTCCTTCCTCAGGCGGTTCGGAGGGCCTGGGGAAGGGCCAGGGGAATTCGACTACCCGGTCGCGATGGGATGGGATAGCAAGGGACGACTCTGGGTAGCCGGTGCGTTCAGTTATCGGTACACGGTATTCGACTCTCTCGGAGGTCTGATCAAGACCGTGCCGCGCGCAGTTCGAATCATGGGCCGTCGTCAGTACCCGTTGTGGTTCGACAGAAACGGTCATTTCGTGGATGAGGGACCCGGCGGAGACGTCGTGCACCTCCTTCAAGTGGACACGACGGGTTTGGTGGTGGACACCCTTCCACCCCTCAAGAACCCAGATCGCCCCCGTCCGGTGATCCTCCCACCTGGCGTGGACAAACACCTCGCCGAATACCTTCCCTCTCTCCGGTGGGCTATCGCACCAGACGGGACGGTCTGGCTGGCTGAGTCTGGGTCCCTACAGCTGATCCAACGCACGCTGGCTGGCGACACACTGCGGATCATCGGAACGGATCCTAGAGACACTGCACCCGACCCTGAGGCTGTGCGGCAGCTTGAGGACTTGTATTCCGAATCTGGAGTGGACCTGTCCAGATTTCGCCTCGGTAAGCCAATCGTACAGGCCTTGCACGCCCTCGATGATGGTCATGTGCTGGTCCAGATTGGCGAAGGAGTCGGCCACTATTCCGGAAAGACCATGGATGTGATTGATCCTGACGGCTGCTTCTTGGGTTCCATCGATCTTGGATTCAACTTGACCGCACTCGGAATCCCCGTTCTCTACGGCGACACAATCGTTGGAATCGCGATTGGGGAATTGGACGTGCCATTTGTTGTCCGTGGCACGATCCACCGATAGACACTCTGGCGGCAAGCGGGCGAGGCGGAGTTGGCCCTCGTCGGCCCCCCGGTCCCGCCCCCGGCGCGCTCGCCCGCACCGGGGAGATCCCTCCACCGAGATGGAGGTCAGGACTCTGGAGGAGGCGGCGGGGCAGGGTGGGAGAACGAAGGGGTGCGGATGACCTCTCGCATGCTGGAGTGGGACGGTTTTACTGAGGACGACCTCTGGCACGGCGGGGAAGGGTACCTGCCGGCCTACCACCCCGATTGCGACGTCGAGCCCGGCCCGGACAGCCGCGAATGGGTGGCAGAACCGGAGTCAAGAGGGTAATTTTCCAATCATCATCATGGGTGGGAAGTGGGGTATCTGGAGGGGGATATGCACACCGCCCAGTCCGGGGGGAATTGCCAAGGGGGAAATTGAACGTCCAGCAACCTCTGCGGGGGCAGGGTCCGCTCTGCCCCCGCTCTGGTTTGCGAGCATGGGCAGCTTCCTGATGGGGCTGGGTCCATTGAAAACACCTCTTTGGGTATTCGGGCGAAAGGGAACGACCGCCGGGCCCGCGCCCCACCGCACTCGACTCTCACCTGTCGGGGTGGGCACGGCCCTCGTCTTGCTCGTCACGGCCGCCTGCCGTCCCCCCGAGGATGGCGGTCAGACGGAGATCCCGGTGGTGGGGAGTGTGGATGCCGCGGAAGCATGCCCGCGATCCCCGGCCCAGACCCGCACCCCGCTTCTCAAGTTGAACCAGACCTCCGGCTATCGCTGCCGCGTGGTTGCCGTGCCGACCGGGGTCGAGCTCCGGCCCTCTCCGGACGGAGCGCGCCCCGACCCGAAACCGTCGGGCGGACAGCTGGGAGACCAGGTCGCCGTCGACAGCCGGGGACGGATCTACACGGGGGCTCGGTGGCAGTCCTAGGTGCTGGTCTGGAATGAGCGGGGCGAATACCTCGGAACCATCGGGGGAGAGGGGAGGGGACCAGGGGAGTTTTCCTGGACTCTCGGAGCGATCGTCGTGGGTCCGGGGGACACCGTCCATGTCAGGGAGGGGTCCCGATGGCACGCCTTCGACCCCGAGGGCAGGCCCGTCCGGACCTTCTCGCTGCCCGGGAGGTCGCCCCGCTCCACGATCCACCTGACCGAAGACCACGAGATGCTGTTCACGGAGCCGGTCGCGGGAGGCGACCGGGAGGCGGCGCTCCAATTCACGGATGCCAGCGGACGATACCTCCGGTCCAGGGGGCGAGTGCGAAGCACCCCCTTCCCGCTTCCACTGGGCGGGAGCCCGTATGGCCGAAGCGCCTACAGCGACGGCTCCGTGTGGATCGCTCCGGCACCCGGCAGTGGACGGGGGTTCCTCCTGGAGAGGTTGGACACGACCGGGGCCCTGGTCCAGGAGATCCAGAGAGAGACCCCGTGGCTCCCCCTCGACGGCTATTCGGATCCGGAGCTTCGAGGCACCATACCGGATTTCAAGCACCTGAACGTGGATGGGGAAGGGTTGTTGTGGGTGTTCGTTGCCGTGAAGGATCCCCGCTGGACGCCTTCGGAACCCGGCGAGCATCCGGACGCAAGAGATGAGACGCAATTCGACTTCCGAATCGAGGTCTTCGATCCCGAGGCCGGCGAGATCGTGGCTGCGGTGCGTCTCGATGCCCCCTCGACTGCAGAACCACCACCCCTCTACGCGGTGGGCCGGGGAACGCGGAAGACCTACGGGTATTCCTTCGACTCCTCCGGCCTGGCTACCCTCCGTTTCTATGAATTGCACCTCGTGAGGAATGGAGGGGATCTGGGCCCATGACGAGCCGGATTCTCTCTTGCCGGTTGGGAACGCTGGCGGGAGCTCTACTCTGGGCGACCCAGGCGACAGGATGCGGTGGGGACGCGACTGAGGATCGTCCGTACCTCAACGCCTCTGACTTTGATCCGTCCAGGTTGCCGACCCGCGTCGTCACCGTTGCGGAGCTTTCGGCGGCGCCGGTCCTCCGTCTCGCGGAGCCTCCGGGTTCTGTCATCCCGTGGAAGGAGGAGGATCCTGCCCTGGGTGCGGCGACACTGCCTGGTGAGAAGCTCGCGGTTCTTTCCACCGAGAGGGAGCTCCTGATCCTCAGCCCTTCCGGGAACGCCGTCGAATTCCGGCTGGCTGTGGAGGACCTGGTGGGGGAACCGTACGGCCCTTACGTGCAAGGGGACGACCTTCTGGTCGCGGGGTCGGTAGTGGCCGTTCGGGTCTTTCCGGAGGGACGGGTGGGAGACTCCATCCCTCTCTATGGACGGCTCCGAGGGGTCTTTCCCGATGGCACGCTCCTGGTCGAGACATGGGGGGAGAGGGACCTGGTTTCGGGAGGACCGGTGGAAACGGCACGTGTGGAGATCACCTTCCAGCGAGTGCCACCTGGCGGCCGGTCCGCATCCGGCCGTCTTCGGACACGCACCCTTCTCGTCGGCTTCCATGAGTCACTGGGCCCGTCCTATGCCTTCCGGCACCTTCCATGGCACGGCCGGACGAGGGGCGTGCTGGCGGACAGGGCCCTCTGGGCTTCGCCGATCAGCGGACCGGCGTTGGTGGAGCTGTCCCAGGAGGGCAGGCCGGTTCGCCTCCTCCGATGGGCCACCGACGAGCTGTTGCCCTGGGAAGAGGCGGAGGCGTGGAGGGGCGAGATCCGCATGGCGTCCCGCCTGGCCCGCCGACGCGAGGGCGGCGAGAACGAGGCCGCGGCGGATTCGGTCCTCCAGTGGTACAGGGACAAGCCTGTACACGCGATCGACGCCCTCCTGGGTGGCGCGGACGGCACGCTCTGGGTGAGGAATCGGCAGGCGATCCAGGACACCTCTGCGGGTGCCTTTGACACCTGGCTCGGGTTCACCGCTTCCGGGGAGGTGGTCGGCAGCCTTCGGGTGCCCACGGGGACGATGGTCTTCGAGATCACCCGTGACCGGGCCCTGGTGGACGTCCCCGGAGACGATCTCCCTCCTCTCCTGTATCGGCTCCTCCCGAGGGGGAGTTGATCCCGGGCGGCCCGGGGATGAAGCGAAGGAATGGAGGGAGGGGGGGACGGCGCTCAGGGTGCCGCCCGGGCCCGAAGGGTCGGACTGGCCGGCGAAGGCGGTGCCCCAGGCCAGCGCCTCCGGCGTGCAGCACGGCGCCGAGTCTCCGCCGGGGCCGCACTCCACCGCCGAGGGGAGGGGGATGTGCTCCTCGAAGGTGGTCCGGTTGAGTTACCCATCCGTTCGGGACGAGTGTCCCCATCGGGATGGTCACGACCCCTCGCCCTCCGGCGAATGAGAGGTGCCCGAAGTGGTTCCGCAGCGACGATGCCCGGGCCTTTGCAGGTAGGCAGCATCGGGCTGTCGATTCGCGGCATTGGGTGGTTGTTTCACGAGATGGTGCGTTGTGGCCAGGACCTCGCAGGTGCATCGTTCACCTGGGGTTCGGATCAGCAGGACTTCGAGCGAGGAGGACCCGGCAATGGGCTGGGAAGGCCGACGCTTTTCGGGTGAGACCCGGTCCGGAGGGTTGGACCAAGCCAGGCACCGCGGTCTCCTTCCATTTCCGTTTCTGTTGGCCCTTCTGTGCGTCTCCTGCGATATCGGCGGGTCGGGGCCGGTCGCACACGCGGGCGCCGAATCCGAGCTTGCCCACCTGACGCTGGAACTGGCTCTGGGCGAGGACGAGGGCAACGCACCTCAGCATCAGTTTCACATGGTCGGCCACATGGTCGTCTCAGCCGACGGGACCCTATGGGTTCTGGATGGGGCCGGGGAGGATCCCATGCTGCGCCGCTTTGATTCCTCGGGCCGCCTTCTCGGGAAGGTCGGGAGTGTGGGTGGCGGACCCGGCGAGTATCGGAATCCGTGGGGGCTCGCGCTCCTGGCGGATGGCCGGGTGGCCCTCAGGGACCGGGCGGCCGCCGACCGGCTCACGCTCTACGCGCCCGACGGGACCTTGGATACCGTCTGGCACCTGCCAGGGTGGGAGACCCGCGGGGCAGGGGACGTGGCCGTGGACACCGGGGGCGTCGTCTGGGTAGGGTTCGTGGGGTGGCGTCGGCCGGCTCCTGATCGCCCACCTCTCGTGTACCAGAGGCTCCGGCCGGACGGGACCGCAATGGATACCCTCCGGCCTCCCGCTCCTCCAGAGGTCGTGGCCACCTCCCTTCCCGGCGTGGACATTCCCTACCAACCGCGGGGGAGACGCAGTTGGATTCCCTCCGGAGGGTTTGCCCTCTACCGGACCGACGAGTACCGCATAGAGATGTATCCCCGGGTCGGCCCCGTGGGGATGGAGACGGACTCGGCGGGGCATCCCACCTCTCCGGCCCTGGTGATCCGCCGGGACCTGCCTTCTGTACCGGTGGCCCGGGCCGAGAGGAGGGCGGCCCGGAAGCGGATGGAGGAGCAAGTCCGAGCGCGGGCCGAGGAGGGGGGAAGCATTCCGCGAGTTCCCAAAGTCGCCGAGTTCAAACCCCCCATCAAGTTCGTGGCTCTTGGGGAGGATGGACGGATCTGGGTAGGAGTGTCCCTTCCGTCCGTCCTTGAGGATGGGGAGTGGACGGAGCCGAAGGCCTACGATGTCTTTGAGCCCGACGGGCAATACTTGGGAAGGGTCCCGACTCCCACCAGGTTCTATCCCCAGTGGATGAAAGGGGACCGGGTGTGGGGCGTGCTCCATGGCGAGTATGGCCAGGAATCCGTCCGGCGCTATCATGTCCGGTGGCCCTGAGATAAGGCGAACCGAGATGCACCGCATGAAGGAATCGATGCTCAACGGCGCGACGGTTCTCATTGCGCTGTGCACAGCGGTGC
>JBFYZD010000185.1:0-2521 GCA_041309685.1 Gemmatimonadales bacterium
GCACCCTCGGCCTCGCCCATGGCCCACCACGTGCGCTACGACGACTTCCTCCAGGAGGTCGGCATCCGCCACGAGACGGTGAAGTATGCCGACGTGGTGGCGGCGGCCCGGGCGGAGGGCCCCAGGGTGCGGGTGCGCCCCCACGACGTCTTCCACCTCCTCCGGCCCTACGTCACGCCCCGGTTCGCCGAGCAGCTGCGGGCCGTGGTGCCCCTGGCCCTCTATCTGGCCGCCTTCCAGTTCTTCTTCCTTCGCCGGCCGGTGGAAGGGGGGTGGACCGTCCCCCTGGCCCTGGCGGGGGTCGTCGTGGGACTCATGCTCTTCCTGGAGGGGCTGCGGTTGGGTCTCATGCCCCTGGGGGAACGCATCGGCGCCACGCTCCCCACCCATACCCCCCTCCCCGTCGTCCTGGGGGTGGTCTTCCTCCTGGGGGTAGGGGTCACCCTGGCCGAGCCCGCCATCGGAGCCCTGCAGGCCGCGGGCGCCATCGTCGTCCCGGAGGAGGCGCCCCTCCTCCACGCCCTCCTGGCCGAGAAGGCCGGCTGGCTGGTGCTGGCGGTGGGCGCCGGGGTGGGCCTGGCGGCGCTCCTGGGAACCCTCCGCTTCGTCCGGGACTGGAGCCTGAAGCCCTTCATCTACGCCTCCCTCCTCCCCTGTCTTGCCCTCACCCTGGCCGCATCCCTGGACCCGGCCCGCCGGGAGATCGTGGGGTTGGCGTGGGACTCGGGCGCCATCACCACCGGCCCGGTGACCGTCCCCCTGGTCCTGGCCCTGGGGATCGGGGTGGCGTCGTCGGTCGGGAAGGGGAGCAGCTCCCTGGCGGGGTTCGGCATCGTAACCCTGGCATCCCTCCTCCCCGTGCTGGGCGTGCTGGTGCTGGGGTTCGTGGTGGAGCCCGGCGCTCCGGCGGCGCTCGCCGGGCCCGCCGCCACCCCGCCGTGGTGGGCCGCCAGCCCCTGGGCGGACCTGGTGACGGCCGTCCGGGCCATCGTCCCGCTGGTGGCCTTCCTGGTCCTGGTGCTGGCCGTGATCGTCCGGAAGAAGATCCCCCATGCCGGGGCGGTGGCGTTCGGCGTCTTCCTCACCCTGGTGGGGATGATGGCCTTCAGCCTAGGCCTCTCCTACGGGTTGGCGGCCCTGGGCAACCAGTCGGGGGGTGCGCTCCCCTCGGCGTTCGTGGCCCTGAGGAACGTCCCCGGCTCGCCCCTCTATGCCTATGCCCTGGGGTTCGGGGCGGTGGTGGCGTTCGCCTGGCTCCTCGGGTTCGGCGCGACGCTGGCGGAGCCGGCGCTGAATGCCCTGGGGCTCAAAGTGGAGGAGCTCACCAACGGCGCGTTTCCCAAGTCGCTGCTCATGACGGCGGTGGCGGTCGGGGTGGGGATGGGAATCGCGCTGGGGGTGGTGAAGCTGGTCTACGGGATCGGCCTGGCGAAGTTCCTCGTCCCCGGGTACCTGGCGCTGCTGGTGCTCACCTTCTTTTCCACCGAGGAGTACGTCAACGTGGCGTGGGACAGCGCCGGCGTGACCACCGGGCCCGTGACGGTCCCCCTGGTCCTGGCCATGGGGCTGGGGCTGGGAGACGCGGTCAGGGCGCCGGAGGGGTTCGGCGTCCTCGCGTTGGCTTCCCTCTGTCCCGTCGGGTCCGTCCTCCTCTGCGGCCTCTACGTCCGCTTCCGGACCCGCCGCTCCGCCCCCCTGTAGACGAGGCGCACCATGCCGGACCGTGACGTCGTGATCCTCACCGAAGTCGCCCTGGTGACCTGCATCGTCCAGAAGGGCGCGGGGGACGTGCTGGTGGAGGCCGCCCGGGAGGCGGGAGCCCAGGGGGCCACCATCTACTACGCCCGGGGCTCGGGGGTGCGGGAGCGGCTGGGCGTCCTGGGACTGGCGGTGGAGGTGGAGAAGGAGGTGATCAACATCGTGGTCTCCCGGGACCAGGTGGACCGGATCGTGGAGATCCTCTTCCTGAAAGGCCGGCTGGACACCCCGGGGATGGGGTTCCTCTACGTCACTCCCCTGGAGAAGGCCGCGACCTACGTGCCCGAGGCCATCCTGAGGCGGTTGGAGGCAAGGCGGGAGGGGCAGGGATGAGCGCGCTGGAGGGGCGCCAGCGCCTCCTCACCTGCGTCCTGCCCCGAGGGAAGGGGCTCCCCCTCCTGCGGCGCCTCTCGGAGGAGAAGGGGATCGTGAGCGCGAATCTCAACTCCGCCCGGAGGTTCACCGGATCGGGGGGCCGGGGGGTATTCGACCGGCTGGAGACGGACGTTCTCACGGTGGTCGTGCCGGCCGACCGGGCCGACGAGGTCTTCGAATGGATCTACTGGGAGGCGGAGGTATCCACCCAGCGTGGCCGGCTCCTCTTCATGGCGCGCCTGCTGGGGGCCACTCCGTTCCGCCTCCCGCACGGCGTGCCCCGGGAAACGGCATAGCGAGGGGGTGGGATGAGTTCTCTGCCCTTCGGCCGGGCTCGGGGCGGAGGGCTGTATCCATGAGACAGGAGCTTCCCCTGATCCTCCTGGTC
>JBFYZD010000186.1:0-3123 GCA_041309685.1 Gemmatimonadales bacterium
GGCGGGATGAAAGGGGTTGAAAAGCCCCGCCAGCCGGGTGTTGGTTCTGTCCACCGCCAGAGTGTACTGCACGAGATCGTTGGTGCCGATGGAGAAGAAATCGGCGTGCCGGGCCAGCTCAACCGCGTCCAGGGCCGCAGCGGGGGTCTCGACCAGGAGGCCGAGCTTGTAACCCGAGTTGAACGGGATCCCGTCGGCCAGAAGTCGGTCTTCCTCCTCCTTGAGCATGGCCCTGACCTGGAGGACCTCCTCGACGTCGTTCACCAGGGGAAGCATGATCCGCACGTCCCCATGGGCCGTCGCCCTGAGGATGGCCCGGAGCTGGGGACGGAAGAGCTCCGGTTGGTCCAGGCACACACGGATGGCCCGCCAGCCCAGAAAGGGGTTCTCCTCCTGGGGCATGTTGAGGAACATGGGGAACTTGTCCCCCCCCAGGTCGAAGGTCCTGATGATGATGGCGTGCTCGGGGAAGGTCTCCGCAACCCTCCTGTACCCTTCGTACTGCTCCTCTTCACCCGGAAGGATGGCCCGCCCGACCACCAGGAACTCGGTACGAAAGAGGCCGATGCCCTGGGCCCCGTGGGACCTGGCCACCTCGGCTTCCCCGGGCAGATCCAGGTTGGCTCGTAGCGCGATGGGCTGGCCGTCCTTGGTGACGGCCTCCAGGTGGGCGATCTGGTGGATCTCCTCCTCCCACTCCCGGAGCTGGACCTCCCGCCCCCGGAACACGGTCCGCTCCTTCTCGTCCGGGTCCAGGATCACCCGACCGATGCGCCCATCCAGGATGACATCCTGCCCCTGCCGGGCCATCTGGGTGATGTCTCTGAGCCCCACAACCGTCGGGAGGGAGAGGGAGCGGGCGAGGATCACCCAGTGGGAGGTGCGCGTCCCCTTGTCCGTGGCCACTCCCCGGATCAGCTCCGGGTCGAACTGGACGGCCATGCTGGGGGTGAGATTCTGGGCCACCAGGATGGCGGGGCCGTCGGGGTCGGCGGGATCGAAGGGGTCTGGAAGATCCAGGATCCGGTGGAGAAGCCGGGTGTGCAGGTCCTCCAGATCGTTCAGACGGTCGAGGACCATGGGGTTGAAGGTTCTGGTCCACATGGCCTGGATCTCCAGGATCCTCCACTCGAAGGCCTGGGCCGCGGTCAGGTGATGGCACCGGATGTACCCGATGGTCCGGTCCACCACCTCGGGATCGTCCAGCATGAGGATCTGGGGATCGAAGATCCGGGATTCCATGGAACCCAGCCGTTGGGCGGTGGCAGCCTTGAGATCCTCCAGCTTCCGGCGGGTTTCCGCCAGGGCAAGCTGGAAACGGGCGACCTCCCCCTCCAACTGATCGGTTTCCACTCGCCGATGGGGGACCTCCGGTACCCCCCAACTCAGGAGGTGGACCTTACCTTCGACGATTCCCTCCGAGACTCCGAACCCATCCCTGACGGTTGGCACCGGTCATTCCTCCTCGAACCCTCGACGGACCAGGTCCGTCAGGGCGTTCAGGGCCTCCTCCGCGTCCTCCCCCACCGCCGTAAAGCGGAGGGTGGACCCCTGCTCCGCCGCCAGCATAAGGACGCCCATGATGCTCTTGGCATTGACCTGGAGGCCGTCCTTTTCCACCTGGATTTCCGCCCTGAAAGGGCTGGCCAGCTTCACCAACGCCGCCGCCGGCCGGGCATGGAGCCCTGCCCGGTTCACGACCTGGACCGCCGCCTCCGACACTCCGGTATCGCTCATTCCACCCACCCGTGAAGGAACACCAACCCGATCACTCCCATGACGGCCCAGAGGTTCCATCTCCAGCCCCGTTGGCCCACCTGTCGCCCGAGCCCGAGCCCGACCGCAGCCAGGCACCAGGCAAGGACGGCCCATGGCCCCGGGGTGATGTCCCGGGCGAGGACCAGACCCACGACGGCCCCGAGAAGGAACATGCCTGCACCCGCGATCCTCCCGGCCTGCCGGGGAAGGGCCAGGCTCCGCAAGGCGTCCCCCACCTGGCTGCCTCCCTCCCACCCCAGCCTGAATCCCCAGACTCTCAGAAGGAGGTGCCCGAGGTTGTAGAGAACCAGGAAGAATGCGACGGTGACCCCGGGCGACGCCCCGGCCAGGGCGAGCGCCAGGGAGGCGAGCACCACCGCCGGGCGCCATCCCACCCAGACGAGCGCGTCACCGAGGCTCCCCAGGGGGCCCTTGACGGCCAGCTTGAACCGCCGGATCTCCTCCGGGTGCCTCCCCTCCGCTTCCATCCGACACACTGCGCCGAGAGCCAGATCGGCCAGGTAGGGATGGCAGTTGAAGTGGTCGGCGTGGCGCTGGATGGCGGCCTGGAGGCCCGGCGGATCGCCCCTGTAGATCTCCTTGAGAATGGGGAGGATGGCGAAGGCGAACCCGCCCCCCAGCATCGTCCTGTAGTTCCACGACCCCTGGATGAGAAAGGACCTGAGGAATACCGAGACCTGGGCGCAAGCGGTCGGAGTGGTCAAAGCAGGAGGCTCCCCAGGACCGCCATCGCCAGCCCCAGCCCGAAGAGCCCCCCTCTTCGCTTCCATCCCCCCAGGGCCACCACCAATGCTCCCGCGGGGACCGATGCCCCCAGGACCAGGAGACCCAGCGTCAGGCCCCAGGTCAGGGGCCATACTCCAACAAGGTGCCCTGCCAACCAGCCCCCCACGAGAAGACCCAGGAGAGTCAGAACGCCCCCCCTGAGGAGATCCAACCCCAGCCCCGCGAGCTGGGCACCCGCGACTCTGCCGGGGGAAACCGGCCCCTGAGCGGGGTCCGGAGCCAGACTCCCGTTCAGCCGCCGGAGGCCGACGATGGAGGCAGACCCCAGTCGGCTCCAGACGAAGCCCAGAAAGACCCCCAGGGCCACGCCCCCGGGCCCGGGAAGGGCCCAGGCGGTGGCAACCGCCACGACCGCCGGCGGAGCTCCTTCCGGAAACTCCCCACCACCCACGGGGAACACAGGAATGAAGTAGAGCTCCAGGATCCCGCCCAGCAGGAGGCCCAGAGCCGCGTCTCCCAGAGCCCACCCTGCCAGGGTACCCGCCACCAGCGGCCGGGAAACCATGAACTGGCCGAACGCGGTCCCATCCAGGGCCAGAAGCGCACCCAGGAGGGTGA
>JBFYZD010000187.1:0-4041 GCA_041309685.1 Gemmatimonadales bacterium
TCGTCCATGGCCCTCTGCATGGAGCCGGTGACCTTGTCGGCATAGAGGATCGCCTTGCCCTCGGCGTTGCGGGCGGCACGGCCTATGGTCTGGATCAGCGACCCTTCGGAGCGTAGGAACCCCTCCTTGTCGGCATCCAGGATGGCCACCAGGGACACCTCCGGCAGGTCCAGCCCCTCCCGGAGGAGGTTGATCCCCACCAGGACGTCGATGCGCCCCAGGCGCAGCGCCCGCAGGATGTCCATGCGCTCGATGGCATCCACCTCCGAGTGCATGTACCGGACCCGCACCCCGACCCGGGCCAGGTACTCCGACAGGTCCTCGGCCATCCGCTTGGTGAGGGTGGTGACCAGGACCCTCTCCCCCTTCTTCTCCCGCTCCCGGATCTCGGCCAGGAGGTCGTCCACCTGCCCCTTCACGGGGCGCACGTCCACCTCCGGATCCACCAGGCCGGTGGGGCGGATGACCTGCTCAGCCACCACCCCCCCGGCCTTCCTGAGCTCCCATTCCGCCGGGGTGGCGCTCACGAAGACGGCCTGGTGCAGGACGCTCTCCCACTCCTCGAACCTCAGGGGGCGGTTGTCCATGGCGCTGGGGAGGCGGAAACCGTGCTCCACCAGGACCTCCTTCCGGCTCCGGTCGCCCCGGTACATTCCGTTGATCTGGGGGAGGCTCACATGGGATTCGTCCACCACCAGGAAGAAGTCGTGGGGGAAGTAGTCCAGGAGGCAGGCGGGACGCTCCCCGGGCCGGCGGCCGCTGGTGTAGAGGGAGTAGTTCTCGATCCCGGGGCAGGTTCCCAGCTCCAGCATCATCTCCAGGTCGAAGTTGGTGCGCTGCTCGATGCGCTGGGCCTCCAGGAGCCGACCCCCTTCCTTGAAGCGGGCCACCTGGGCCTTCAGCTCCTCCCGGATGGCCGGGACCATCCCTTCGATGGTGCTCCGGGGAGTGACGTAATGGCTGGCGGGGTAGATGGCGGTCCGGTCCAGGGCGGCGATGATCTCCCCCGTGAGGGGGTCGAAGCGGGTGATGCGCTCCACCTCGTCCCCCCAGAGCTCCACCCGGATCCCCTGGTCGTCGTAGGCCGGGAAGATCTCCAGCGTGTCCCCCCGCACCCGGAAGGTGCCCCGCTCGAAGACGTAGTCGTTGCGCTTGTACTGGATGGCCACCAGCCCTTTCAGGATCTCCCGCCTCCCCATCTCCTCCCCCACCTTCACATGGAGCATCAGCCCCCGGTAGTCCCGGGGGTTCCCCAGCCCGTAGATGGAGGACACCGACGCCACGATGATCACGTCCTCCCGCTCCATCAGCGCCGAGGTGGCCCTCAGCCGAAGGCGCTCGATGTCCTCATTGATGGAGGAGTCCTTCTCGATGTAGGTGTCGGTGGCGGGGACGTAGGCCTCGGGCTGATAGTAGTCGTAGTAGGAGATGAAGTACTCGACGGCGTTGGTGGGGAAGAGGGCCTTGAGCTCGCCGTAGAGCTGAGCCGCGAGGGTCTTGTTGTGGCTCATGACCAGCGTCGGCCGCCCGTGTCTGGCGATGACGTGGGCCATGGTGAAGGTCTTCCCGGTGCCGGTGGCCCCCAGAAGCACCTGGAACCGCTCTCCCCGGGCCAGCCCCTCCGACAGCTCGGCGATGGCCCTGGGCTGGTCCCCCTTCGGTTCGTGGGGCGAGTCGAGGTGGAAGGCGGCCATGGGAACCTTCAGCTCCCCGCCAGGTCGGCGTCGTCGGTGTACTCCTGGCGCTCCACCTCCACGACGCCCTTCACCTTCTTCACGGCCTTCACGACCCGGTTGAGGTGGTTCAGGTCCTGGACCTCCACCACGAAATCGGCGTCCATCCCCCCGTCGCAGGAGCGCATGTCCGCATGCTGGATGTCGGTGTTGGTCTCACTGATGGCGCGGGCCACATCGGAGAGGAGACCCCGGCGGTCGGTCCCGTGCATCCGGAGCTTCACCAGGAAGCGCTCCCCCTCCTCGGCGCTCCACTCGATCTCCACGCGCCGTTCCTTCTCCTGGGAAAGTTGGAGCACGTTGGGGCAATCCACCCGGTGGATGGAGACCCCCCGTCCCCGGGTGATGTAGCCCACCACCTTGTCTCCCGGCACGGGCTGGCAGCACTGGGAATAGCGCACCATGAGGTTGTCCATCCCCTGGATCTTCACCCCCCGGTCCGAGCGGGTGAGAACCGCGCTGATCCTCTCCAGGGTCGTGGGGCTGCGGTCCGGAGCCTCCTCCGGGTCGTGGTCCGGAAAGAGCTCCTTGAGGACGGCGGTGGGGCCGAGGTCCCCCCTCCCCAGGCCTTCCTGGAGGTGCTCCAGGTCCCGGTACCCCAGCTTCCCGGCGACCTCCTTCAGGCGGTCTTCTCCGGGGCGGTCCTTCCGGGACTTCCGGACCCCTCGCTCCAGGATCTCCCTGCCCAGGGCCACCGCCGAGTCGAACTCCTCCTTGCGGATCCACTGGCGGATGCGCTGCCGGGCCCGGGACGTCCTCACGAAGTTCAGCCAGTCCCGGCTGGGCCGGTGCTTCGGGGAGGTCATGATCTCCACCGTCTCCCCGTTCTTCAGCTTCCGGGAGAGGGGCGCGATGCGCCCATTCACCTTCGCGCCGGCGCAGTGGAGGCCGACCTCCGAGTGGACGGCGAAGGCGAAATCGATGGGGGTGGACCCCCAGGGAAGCTGCTTGACCTCCCCCTTGGGCGTGAAGACGAAGATCTCCCCCTGGAAGAGGTCCATGCGGAGGAACTCCATGAACTCCTCCGGCTCGCTGGCGTCCTGCTGCCATTCCAGGACCTGGCGGAACCAGATGAGGGCCTCGTCCACCTCCTTGTCCCCCGAGCCCTGCCCGTGGGTGGCCTCCTTGTAGCGCCAGTGGGCCGCGATGCCGAACTCGGCGGTCCGGTGCATCTCCTCGGTGCGGATCTGGATCTCGTAGCGCCGCCCTCCCGGACCGATCACCGTGGTGTGGACCGACCGGTACATGTTGGACTTGGGGGTGGCCACGTAGTCGTGGAAGCGCTCCGCCACGGGGGTCCAGCGGGAATGGATCACCCCCAGCGCGGCATAGCAGTTCGGAAGGGTATCGGTGATGACCCGCATGGCCATGAGATCGTAGATCTCGTCCAGGGGCTTTTCCTGGGCCTCCATCTTCCGGTAGATGGACCAGAGGTGTTTGGGGCGCCCCGTCACCTTGGCGGGGATCCCGGCCCTCTTCAGCTCCTCGATGAGAGGGCGCTGCATCTCCAGGATCTGCCGCTCCCGCTCCCTGCGGCTGGCGCGCACCCGCTTCTGGAGGTCCTCGTAGGCTTCCGGCTCGAGGAACTTGAACGCCAGGTCCTCCAGCTCCCACCGCAGAGCCGCCATCCCCAGACGGTGCGCGAGGGGAGCGTAGATCTCCCGGGTCTCCAGGGAGATGCGCTCCCGCTTGTCCGGGGGCAGGTGCTCCAGCGTCCTCATGTTGTGGAGCCGGTCCGCCAGCTTGATGAGGATGACCCGGGCATCCTGAGCCATCGAGAGGAGGAGCTTGCGGTAGTTCTCCACCTGGTGCTCGGTGTGGGAGACGAACTCCACACGTCCGATCTTGGTCACGCCATCCACGATCTGCCCGACCTCGTACCCGAACCGCTCCTCGATGTCGGTCAGGGTGACGGGGGTGTCCTCCACCACGTCGTGGACCAGGGCCGCGACGATGCAGGCGGTGTCCAGCTTGAACTGGGCCAGGAGGGTGGCCACTTCCACGACATGGTTGACGAACTCCTCCCCGGAAGCCCGCCGCTGCCCGGCATGGGCCTCCACCGCCAGCTTGTAGGCCTCCCGGATGCGGTCCACATCCAGGCGATCGGCGTACCGCTCCATGGCCCGGGCCAGGGGCCTGGGCAGGTCCCGGATCGTGACCTGGGGAGGGTGCCCTTCGGGGCTCGGCTCCCGGATGCTGGCGGCGGCGGACGGCTCGATGGACATAGGCGAAGGAATTTAACGAGGAGGGGGCGGGTCCGCCGAGGCGGGTGCTTCTCCTGGGTCCGTTTTCTTTTGCGGCCGTGCCA
>JBFYZD010000188.1:0-32328 GCA_041309685.1 Gemmatimonadales bacterium
AAGGCCATTCGCCACACCAGCTTGGTCAGCACCGCCGTGTGGGTGGGGCTCCAGCGCGACTCCCACGTCTCCGCCTGCTGGTTGATCACCAGGAAGAGGTCCGAGCCCGGACGGGGGATCCAGTTGAGGCGGAAGTTCAGGATCACCTCCTCGTCCTCGTTG
This sequence comes from Gemmatimonadales bacterium, assembly GCA_041309685.1. Taxonomy (GTDB): domain Bacteria; phylum Gemmatimonadota; class Gemmatimonadetes; order Longimicrobiales; family Gaopeijiaceae; genus JBFYZD01. The sequence goes on from JBFYZD010000188.1 coordinate 163, forward strand.
TTCCACTGCCCCGAGAGAGCGCCGAAGAGGGTGGGAGTGAACGCGAAGTCCGCCCGGGCTCCCACCTCATCCACCAGGAACCGGTCCCCGGCAAGGGCGATCCGGTGGCGCTCGTAGTCCCACCTGAGGGTCAGGTGCTTGCTCGTCTTCCACCGCCCCGAGGTGGCCCAGCTCCGGCGGGTGCCGGCATAGAAGCCACCGCTCAGGTAGGACACGTCCCCGGACAGCCTGCGCCCGGAAAAGGACCCCAGCTCCACCAACCACCGGGTGTCCCAGTATTCGCCCGGCGGGATCTCCTCCGAGTCCTCGAAGAGCTCGAAGGGTTCCTCCAGGCGGTCGGCGCTTCTCGTGACGGCCACCTCGAAGGACTCGCCGCTCCGGGTGGTGAAGGACAGGGGAACGATCTCCGAGCTGAAGGTCTGGAGCTCTCCCGTCTGGTCGTCCCTGTAATAGGAGAACTCGAAGGGCTTGAACTCGAATTGCTGGATGAAGGAGAGGCGGCGGGGGCGGGGAAGGAGGGCCAGCTCCGACCCGAGGCGCTGGTAGGAGGCTCGCCGCAGGTAGCCCGCCTCGGGGTTGAAATCCCCGTCGGCTCGGGTCCAGGAGGCGCTGAACTCCACCAGGTCGTTGGGATAGGACAGGTAGAGGCGGTGGGCAAGCCCAGTCTTCTCCTCCGCGTCCGAGGTGTAGGTCTGGGCCAGGACCAGCCCCGCCTCGAGCTCCTTCTCCCCGAACATCTCCGAGGTCGCGTAGGCCAGATCCACCCCGTAGGTGAGGTTGCTCCGCCCCGACTCCAGGCGGCTGACCAGGAGTGCCCCCACGGCGGACTCGTCCAGCACGTCCTGCTTCCAGCGGAAGACGCCGAAGTTGGCCGAGGGGTTCTCGCCCCTCTCGCCAGCCTGGAGGACCATGGCCCCGGTGGTGGTCGCCCCCCGCTTCCCCAGGATCCGGACTCCTCCATAGATGGGGACCTCGGTCCGGTCCGGCGCCAGCCCGATCCGCCGGCTGTAGAAGGGGCGGGTGTCCGATCCGATCTCAAAGTCGAAGAATTCCTGCCCTTCCAGGAAGAACTCCCTCTTCTCCGGGAAGTAGAGGGGGAAGCGGGTCAGGTTCACCTCCTCCCGGTCCGCCTCCACCTGGGCGAAGTCGGGGTTGGCGGTGAGGTTCACCCGCCAGGCCGGGGAGGGCTGGTAGAGGACGTCCAGCCCCGCGTCCCCCAGGCTGCTCCTCCCCTCCCCCTCCCGCCACTCGGCCCCGGCGATCCCCTGGGGCCGCACGTCCACCAGGCGAACCGACCCCAGGTCGGAGAGGCCCGTGAGGGTCCCAGCCCGGCTGACCTGTTCCAGGTCGAAATCCCGGGACCACCCCTGCCAGAGGACCTGCTCACGCTTCCTGCGGATGTTCCGCTCGAAATTGATGCCCCACCCCTCCTCCGGGCGGGGCCCGAAGCGGAGCGTCGAGAAGGGGATGCGGATCTCGGCGAACCACCCGTCCACGGTCACCTGGGTCCGGACCTCCCACACCCCGTCCCAGTCCCGGTTCATGGTGTCCCCGTTGTCGGCGATGAGGGCGTCGGCCAGCGCCCCATTGGGGTTGGTAGCGAAGAGGTATCCGTTCCGGTCGTCGTCGAAGGGATCCAGGACCACCTCGAAGTTGTCTTCCCCACTCCAGGAGAAGTCCCGGGCCATTTCGTTGGCGAAGATGCGCCCCGGCTCCCGATCGTACCCCCAGAAGCCGATGTAGAGGGCGTCGGAGTCGAAGAGGACCGCCACCTCCGTCCGCTCCGAAACAGGGGTGCCGAAATCCAGCTCCCGCTGGGTGAAGTTCGAGATGCGCCGGGCGCGGGCCCAGGAATCCTCCGTCAGCCACCCATCCACGTCCACGGGCTCGATGATGCGAAGGGCATGGAGGGTGGAGGGCTCGCTGGTCTGGGCACCGGCCCCGCGGGAGAGGAACAGGAGGGCCACCAACCCGAGCCAGGCCGGGATGGAGGAACCGGGACGGTAGCGGCGGCGAGAGATTGCGCGCATGGGTGCTCGTGCCTTCCTGGAGCAAGGACGCGGAAGGGTGTCAGCCCCGACGCGGGGTGGAGGTGGTCGGCACACGAATCCGGACGAAAGCCGGTTCCCGTCCCGGTGTGCCGAAGTTCCCACGATGAAGGGAAAGCTGCAGGCGATCCGGGGCGGGCCAGGAAGCCCGAGAGCGTCTCCGGCCCCTCTGTCCAGGGCCACGGACCCGGCCCGGAGGACGGTCATGGCACCTCCCAACACCGTTTCTCCGGAGCTGCCGCAAACCGCCTCAACCCCCCGGGGCCCCGAGCGGACTGACCCCGCACCCCTCCCTCACCACGTCGTACGTGATTCCCGTGACCTTCCAGCCGTCCGCCGCTTTCAGGAGGGTGAACACGTCCACCCCGCAGTGGCTGAATTCCCCGTTCAGGTGGAAATCGTAGGGGGCCCAGACCACCGCGATCCGGCCCTTGATGAGGACCTCCGGGTCCCACATCCGCTCCAGGAGCGCCTGGTCCTCCCCTCCCAGGGAGGTGAGGAAATCCGCCCCGGAGGAGGTCCGGGTCACGGGTCCCTGAGGTCCCTCCCGCACGCTGGCCAGGCTCATGCCGGGGAGCATCAGGGTACGCAGCGTGGCCGTGTCGGTCCGGGAGAGGGCCGCCAGGAACTCCCGGGCCACCCGGGCCACGGCCCGCTCGTCGGTGTTCAGGTCGTCGAAGAGGGGTTGGAGGGCCTGGACACCCGGGTCCTCCTCCGACACGGTCACGGCCATGATCCGGACCGCCTCGTCGTCCGGCAGCGTCAGGGTTCGGGCCCCTTCAGGAATCTCCAGGGAAAAGGCGTAGAGGTAGGAGAAGGCATAGGACTGGTTCTTCCCCTGGGCGTCGTGGTGGTGGGTCGCGAACCAGGCCACCGGGGCCGGTTTCACGAAACCCGCCTCGAGACCCGCGAACACCGGGACCACCCTGGTCACCGCCCTCGCCGGCCCCGCCGATCCGGGCGCCCTCTGCGCCGGGAGGTGCACCTCCTGCCAGAGCCGGTTGTCCCACTGGCCGATGAACCCCCGCCAGCTCTGCACCGTCACCGCCGCGGCGACGTCCCCCACCCGGAAGGTGACCCTGCGGTCGCCCGCCGCCGAGGCCGCCAGGACGTACACGCGCCGGAAGGCGCCCGCCGGCAGGGAGAGAGTCTGGCCGCGTGCCCTCACGGCGTTCCCCTCCCCACCCCCAAGCTTGAACACGATCCCCTCGAAGGGGATCTCCCCCGGGAGCATCTCCGCCGGAAGGCTCCGTCCCTCCTCGTCGAACCCCCGGGCGCCCGATCCCGGGGCTACCGCTTCCCCGTCGGCGGAGGTCACGACCCGGTCGAAGGGGAGATCCACGGCCCGGAAGCGCGGTGGGCTCATGTCCCTCTCCGGCCCCCGCAGACGGAGAGCGAAGGAGCGGAGGTCCCACCCCCCCATCTCCACCGCCAGCTCCCGGTTCGTCACCCGGGCCGGTCCCACCGGAAGCTCCTGACCGTTCACCTCCCTGGCCTGGCTCACCCCCCGGGGAAACCGGACGCGGAGGTCCGGGACGGCCCCACCGTCCAGCTCCACCAGGCGCACCACGATCTCGTCGCTCTCCTCCGCCTTCTTGAGGCCGAGAACGCGAACGCGGTCGCTGCTCAGGGATAGCAGCGAAAACGACGTCCCCAACGTCCCCGCATGCGCCGGGGCCTGGAAGGCCAGGAGAGGCTGCTCCATGCGCCAGGCGTGCCAATCGGTCCCCTCCACCCCCATCGCCCCCCCGTGTGCGGAGAGCCCATACACCATCTCGTGCTCCCCCCAGTCCTGGGAGCCCTGGTCAGGATAGGAGCGGGTGATCCCCGGCGTGTAGACCAGCGTCAGGCGAAGGGTGCGGTCGTCGGGCTTGTCCGACCCGTACTTCGCCCCGGTGAGGAGCGTCACCCCGAACGCCCCCGTGGAGTCGGTCAGGTCGACCCACTGGTGGGAGGGCACCTCGAACTTGAGCGAGTCGTTGTTGGCCCGCCGGATCGTCCCCACCTCCCAGTTGTACGTGGCCACCGGGTTGGAGGCCGCCAGCGGAAAGGTGGCCTTGAGCGCCGTGGCCGCGGTGTGCCACCGGATGCGGTTGGCCACCTCCACCCGGTTGCCGGCGTCCCCCGCCGCCAGCCGCACCGTCTGGACGAAGCGGGACCCCTCCTTCTCCCTCTCGATCTCCAGCGCCACCCGGACCGGACCCGCCTCCACCACCCGCACCCGCGCCGGGCCCTCCACGTAGCTGCGGGGCGCTTCCCGCTGATCCTCCCAGTCCATGTTCCAGGCAGGCCACTCCCTGGGTTTGTGCGACTGGAGCGCCAGCCCCGCCGGGGCGGCCAGGAGCTCCCGGTCCAGCCTCTTGTCATGGATGCTCTGGAGATCCCCGTTCCCATTCAGCCGAATGCGGTAGCGATGGTTCTCCAGAGAGGACTCGTCCACGGCCAATGCCGGCGCGGCCGCGGAGCGGGTGTCCACCGTAGCCTCCACACCCTGCACATGGAACACCGCGAAACCCACGGAAGGCACCCGGGCCAGGAAGAGGACCGCGCCCGTTCCGTCGTCGTTGCGGGAAAGCTGGGCCGGAACCTCGGCGCCGTCGGGGCCGACCACCCTCACCGCCGGCGGCAGGCCGCCCGAGAACTCCATCGTTGCCTCCACCACGTCCTCCCGCTCCACCGAGAGGGGGTTGTAGACAACCACCGCCGTCCCCTCCCCCCGGGTATCCAGCCCGCCCGCGACGGCTCCCACGGCATCGGTGAGAACGGTACCGAACCGGTTCAGGGCCAGGACCTGGTCGTTCCAGGAGTACTCGTACGCCTTCGGGGTGGAGGTACCCGGGAGGATGTCGTGGAACTGTCCTCCCATGATCAGGTTCCAGCCCTCGTTCAAGCGCTCCCGGGGGTACTCCCGGCTTCCCAGCCAGCTCGCCGCTACCGACGCCCCTTCGGCGGCACCGGCCAGGAGCTCGTTCTGCCGGTTCCACCTCTTCATGTAGGCCTGGGAGGTGATGGAGCCCGCCGAGTGCTCGATGAGGAGAAGGTCCCCCTTGTGGCGCGGAAGCCCTCTGGCCTGCTCGGGGGTAATGGCCAGGAACATCTCCTCGGCGGTGGAGGAGCGGATCTTCAGCGGTCCCGGGCCGCCCACGCTCTCTTCGATCCACAGGACGGAGCTGTCGGTGGGGGCGCCCCCCCGATCACCCACTCCGTAGTAGCGGTAGTCCACGAAGAGCCCGGACTCCTCTCCGTTCCTCCTCACCCGTTCCAGCCACTCGGCGCTCTCGCTCAGGTTCTCCCTCACCCGGCCCACGTACTCCCCGGGGTTCAGGGCCGCCAGCACGCTCCTGCCGTTCAGCCCTTCCCACACTCCCACGTTGAAGGGGAGACCCGCCGCCGACTTCCAGGTGAGCTTCTGGGTGGAGAACCCCGTGATCCCGGCATGGGCCAGGATGCTGGGAAGGGAGGCGGGGAACCCGAAGCAGTCCGGAAGCATGTACTCGGCGCTGGTCTTCCCGAACTCCTTCCGGAAGAAGGCGGAGCCGTAGAGGATCTGCCTTACCAGCGACTCGGCGGAGGGCACGTTGACGTCGCTCTCCTCCATGGCCGAGCCCGAGGGGAACCAGCGCCCCGCCGCCACGTACTCCTTCACCCGCTGGTAGTCCCGGGGGTGGTATTCCCGCATGAGGCGGTACCGGTTGGCGCCGCTGAAGTTGAAGATGTAGTGGGGGTACTTCTCGAAGAGGGTGAAGTTGTCCCGCATGGTGGCGACGAGGTACTCGTCGATCACCGTGGGATACTCCCAGCGCCACTGCGTGTCCAGATGGGCGTACCCCACGGCGAAGAGGGTGGGCTCCCGGGTCAGGTCCCCCAGGGGCGGGGGGGTGGGGGCCCTGGCCACGCCCTGGGCCGCCGCGCCCAGGGGGAGGCCCGGGAGCGCGAGGAGGGAGAGGAAGAGGAACCGCCAGCATTCGCGTCGCATGGAAACCCCCGCATGGATGGGCCCCACCCCGCCCCCCTCACCCCTCGGACTTCACGCTACGCGCCTCGGGACCCCGGCGTCAAAGGTCCGGGCCCGCACCCGGCCTTGGGCCGCGCTCCCGGCCAGCCTCAACGAAAACCCCGCCCGGCCTGTCCCAAATAGGATGAGCCCAACCCGGGCACCCCAGCCCAGTCCCCTGGTCGGGGGTCGGTGTTGGCTCTATTCTCCCCGGACTTTTGTCCTACCCGGAACAAGGAAGCGCGGAAGATGAGAATCTGCGGTTCGATGGCAACGGCGGGAACGGCCGTCCTCCTGCTGGCAGCCCTGGCATCGCCGGGGCAGGCCCAGGGGCAGGCCGCGTCCTACCTCGATCACAACGGGCTCACCCGTGAGCTCCGTTCCCTCGTCAACGGCACCGACCTGGCCACCATGCAGTCCCTCGGCTCCACCCTTCAGGGCCGGGAGATCTGGATGGTCCAGGTAGGCCGGTCCGGCGGCACCCCCTTCGAGGAGCGCCCCGGGATCCTGGTGGTGGGGAACCTGGAAGGCGACCACCTGGTGGGAAGCCACCTGGCGCTGGAAGCCATCCGGTACCTCACAGGGAACGCCGGTGAGGGGGCCGTGGCCTCCGCCTTGCGGGATCACGTCTTCTACGTCTTCCCCCGTTTGAACCCCGACGGGGCCGAGGCGATGTTCGCCGGGGTGAAGTCCGCCCGGAAGACCAACGCCCGTCCCGCGGACGAGGACAACGACGGCCGCCTCGACGAGGACGGCCCCGAGGATCTGAACGGGGACGGCTACATCACCGTCATGCGGGTGAAGGACCCCTCGGGTCCCTTCATGATCGACCCCGCCAACGAGCGCCTGATGAAGCGGGCCGACGCCACCAAGGGCGAGTCCGGAGCCTACACCCTCTACCTGGAGGGGACGGACAACGACGGGGACGGCTTCATCAACGAGGACGGCCCCGGCGGCGTCGACCTCAACCGGAACTTCCAGCACGAGTACCCCTACTGGCAGGGGGACGCGGGCCCCTACATGGTGAGCGAGGTAGAATCCCGGGCCCTCATGGATTTCGCCATCTCCCACCGGAACATCGCCGCCATCCTCACCTTCGGGGAGAGCGACAACCTGGTGACGCCCCCCGATTCACGGGGAGGGCTGGCCGGCGCGAAGGTGCTGGACCTTCCGGTCTTCGCCAACGCCTCCAACGCCGAGGTCTTCCAGGTGGGAGTGTTCGGGGCCGCCGGCGGTGGGGGCGGATTCGGAGGCTTCGGGGGTGGACGGGGCGGGGGCGGCGGCGGGGTCTACCTCCGGGGCGCCCTGCCCGGCGCGGACAACGATCCCTCCTCCGGCACCCGGCCCGCGACGACGGTGAACACGGGCGACCAGGTGTACTACCAGACCGTCTCCGACGCCTACAAGCGGATCACGGGCATCTCCAACGTCCCCGTGCACCGTACCCCCGAGGGGGCCTTCTTCCAGTTCGGGTACTTCCAGTACGGCGTGCCCTCCTTCAGCACCCCCGGCTGGGGCCTTCCGGGCACGGCCGACGGGGCGCGCGGCCGGCCTTCCGCGGACACGCCCGCCGAGGGGGCGGGGGCCCAGGCGGCGGGGGGCCGTTCCGGCGCCGCCGGGGGGCGGCCCGCAGCGGGGATGCCTCCTGGTGGAGGTCCTCCGGGAGGGGCATTGATGGCCGGCTCCCGGGCCGGCGGGGCCCCCCAGGCAGCGGGGGCCCGGGGCGGTGCCGGCGCCGACGCCGAGATCCTCAAGGCTCTCGAGGACGCCGGGATCGACGCCTTCTCCGACTGGACCACCTTCCAGCACCCCGACCTGGGTGGGGTGGAGATCGGAGGGTTCCTTCCCTACGCTACGGTGAACCCCCCCGTGGCGCAGGTCCCGGAGCTGGGAGCCAAGCACGGGGAGTTCCTGGTGGAGCTGGCGGGCCTGCTCCCCCGGGTCCGCATCGCCGACACCAAGGTGACCGCCCTGGGCGGGGGGGTCTTCAACGTGACCGTGGAAGTGGAGAACACGGGGCTCTTCCCCACCTCCCTGCGCCACGGCCAGGTGTCCAGATCAGTGGGACCCACCTTCCTCCAGATCCAGTTGGACGACGACACCATCCTCACGGGGGCCGACAAGACGACCTCGGTGGGGATCCTGAATGGTTCAGGAGGCAGGGAGAGCGTGACCTGGGTGATCCAGGGACGCCAGGGCGCCCAGGTGGAGATCCGGCTTCATTCGCAGAAGTCGGGCCATGACACCGCAACCGTGACCCTCAGGTGAGGAGCCCCATCATGAGAATCACACGACTCCTGGCGGCCACCTCCCTTGCCGCCCTGGCGTTCGCCGCAACGCCCATCCTGGATTCCGCGACCCTGAGCGCGCAGCAGACCCGCGGCTCCGATCCCCCCCACACCCTGGACCTCACCTGGGACCGCTGGCTGGATCACCAGGAGCTGGGGGAGCGCATGCAGCTCATGGCCCGCACCTGGCCGAAGTTCCTCACCCTGGGGTCAATGGGGAAGAGCCACGGCGGCCGCGACCTGTGGATCATGACCGTCAACAACCCCGATACCGGCCCCGAGTCCAGCAAAGCGGGGATGTACATCGAGGCCAACGTCCACGGAAACGAGATCCAGGGTGGGGAGATCTGCCTCTACACCATCTGGTTCCTCATGGAGAACTACAACCGGAATCCCGAGATCAAGCGGTTGGTGGACGAGAGGGTGTTCTACATCATCCCCACGGTGAACCCCGACGGACGGGACTTCTTCATGCACGGCTCCGGCGCCGGGGGAAGAACGGGGCACGTCCCTGTGGACGAGGACGGGGACGGGGCCTTCGACGAGGACGGCCCCGACGACCTGAACGGGAACGGGGTCATCGAGCAGATCCGCAAACACGTTCCCGGCCAGGGGACGCACCGCCTGAGCACCGACGATCCCCGCCTCATGGTGGCCGTGCCCCCCGGTGAGAAGGGGGATTGGATCCTGTTGGGTTCGGAAGGGATCGACAACGATGGCGACGGCCGGGTGAACGAGGACTCGCCCGGGGGGTACGACCCCAACCGGAACTACGCCGCCGACTGGCAGCCGAACTACATCCAGGGCGGCGCCATGGACTATCCCTTCCAGCTCCCGGAAGCCCGGGCCACGGAGGATTTCCTGGCGGCCCACCGCAACATCGCCGGGGCCCAGTCCTACCACAACAACGGCGGCATGATCCTCCGGGGGCCCGGGTCCGCCTGGTACGGCGACTACCCCGCCTCCGACATCCGGGCCTACGACCAGATCGGCGAGAGCGGGGAGCGGGTCCTCCCCTGGTACGAGTACTACATCATCTGGCAGGGGCTCTACACGGTGCACGGCGGGGGGATCGACTGGACCAGCGACGGGCACGGAGCCGTCTCCTTCTCCAACGAGCTCTGGAACGGAAACCAGTACTTCCAGAGCCCCCTGCTCGAGCAGCAGCAGCAGGACACCCGGACCCCCCTCTCTCGGGGGCTCTCCCGGTTCTTCTTCGACGACTTCGCCGAGTTCGGGGAGCACTACGAGGACTGGGCCCCCTTCAACCATCCCGAATACGGGGAGGTGGAGATGGGCGGTTGGCGCAAGCTCACCAGCCGGATCAACCCCCGCTTCATGAGCATGGAACTGTTCCATCGGAACATGGCGTTCACCCTCCTGCACGCCGACGAGATGCCCCTCATGAAGATGGGGGACACGAAGGTGGAGAGCCTGGGCGACGGGATGTACAGGGTGTGGGTGGACATCACCAACGAGCGGGTGATTCCCAGCATCACCGCCCGGGCCATGAACAACCGGGTGGTTCGCCCCGACCTCCTCACGGTGGAGGGCGACGTGGAGATCGTGGCCGCGGGATGGGTGGCCAACAAGCACCAGCCCGGCAAGACGGCCATGATCGACCAGGAAGATCTGGACCGGATCCTGATCCGGAGCGGCCACCCCGGCAACACCACCAAGACCATCGAGTACCTGGTCCGGGGGACCGGGAACATGGAAGTGACCTACTCGTCCGTGAAGGGCGGGACGGCCTCCACCTCGGTGCGGGTGCGGTAGCGCTCCAGGAATCGGCGCCGAACCGGACTGCCCGGCGGCGCCCTTCCGGACGGGACACGGGGCGGCTCCCCACGGGGAGCCGCCCCTTTCCATGGACGGCCGGCGCCCTCGCCCTTCCGCCCGTTTCCCTTGACTGCCTGGGGAAGCGGATGTAGAGTTCCTATGTTTGTCTAGGGAAGCCGACGGACTCCCGAAGGCGGCGCCCCTCCCTGCGGGATGTCGGCCGCCGGGACCACGCCCACGAACCGGAGCGCGACAGCATGACGGAAGGCAACGCCAGCGACCGGGGAGATCTTCTCCGGGGAGCCCTGGAGATGCTCATCCTCCGTACCCTCCTCTCCGGGTCCCGCCACGGCTACGGGATCTCCGAGGCGATCCTCTCCGGCTCCGGAGACGTGCTGGAGATCGACGAGGGGTCCCTCTACCCCGCTCTCTACCGCATGCAGAGCCGCGGTTGGATCGAGGCGATCTGGGGAAAGAGCGAGAACAACCGGCGAGCGAAGTTCTATTCCCTGACCCCGGAGGGACGCCACCAGTACGAGCTGGTCCTTGCCCGGTGGACCCGGTTCAGCGGTGCCGTCCACCGCGTGGTGGAGCCGGCATGAGCCTGGAAGAGGAGATCGAGGACGAGATCCGCTTCCACCTGGAGATGCGGATCCAGGCGAACCTGGACGCGGGGATGAGCCCGGAGGAGGCCCGGCTGGACGCCGAGCGGCGCTTCGGGGACCGGGAACCGGTGCGGCGCGCGGGCCGCAGGTACCTCGGGGGACCCGGCGCAGGGGGCGGCCCGCCCGGCTCCCCCTCCACGGTGGCCGCCCGGGGGCGGACGGTGGGACAGCGTCTCCGGTGGGCCCTCTCGGGCCTCCGGCAGGACCTGGTGTTCGGGATCAGGATGCTGCTCCGCCACCCCCTTCCGACCGGAGCCGCCGTCCTCTCCCTTGCCCTGGGCATCGGAGCCAACACCGCGAATTTCAGCATCGTCTACGGTGTCCTCCTGCGGGACCTCCCCTTCGACCGAGCCGGGGCACTCGTCTTCGTGGATGCCTGGAACCCCGAGCGGGGAGACGGGGACGCCCCGGTAACCTGGGCCGACCTGGACGCCCTCCGCTCGGCCGGGGCGTTCGAGGACGTCCAGGCCTTCACCACCAGGGACCTCACCCTCACCGGCGGCGACCGCCCCGAGCGAATCGCCGGCGCCAGCGTGACCCCGGGGCTCTTTGAGATGCTGGGAGTGGCCCCCCAGCGAGGGCGCCTCTTCGCACCGGACGAGGGGGCCGAAGCCGGGTTCGAAGCCGTGGCGCTCCTGAGCGACGGCCTGTGGAAGGCCCGATTTGCCGCCGACCCGGACATCCTGGGCAGGACGGTCCACATCAACGGAAGGGACATCACCGTGGTCGGGGTCATGGCCCCCGGGTTCCGGTTCCCCGAGAGGGAGGATCTCTGGCTCCCTCTGGGCACCGACGACGCCACGGATCATCGCACCCGGAACATGATCGGGGTGGCCAGGCTTCAGGAGGACGCAGGCTTCCCGGTGGCCCGGGAAGCCGCCGCCCGTTGGTCGGAGGAGGCCGCCATACGCTTCCCCGACACCCACCACGGATGGACCCTACGGGCCCAACCCTTCCGCCACGGATTCGTGGACGCCGGGGCCCGGCAGCTCATGACCCTCCTGGTGGCTTCGGTGGGGTTCGTGCTTCTCCTGGCCTGCGCCAATGTCGCCAACCTCCTCCTGGCACGGGCCTCCGGCCGTCGCCAGGAGATGGCGGTCAGGAGCTCCCTGGGCGCTGGCCGCCTGCGGCTGGCTCAACAGGTCCTCATGGAAAGCGCCGTCCTCGGGTTGGCGGGGGGGGCCCTCGGGGTGTTGGCGGCGAAGGTCTGGCTCGACTTCTTCTCCAGATCCGTCCCCGAGGAGATGGCCTTCTGGATCACGGTGGCCATCGATGGGCCGATCCTCCTCTATACCTTGTCCATCTCTCTGGTCACGAGTCTGCTCTTCGGCCTCCTCCCGGCCCTTCAAGCCTCCCGAGCCGGTCTCGGGGAAACCCTCCGGGGTGGGAGCCGGTCCATCCTGGGAGGCCGGGGGAGGGCCCGGGGGGGGCTGATCATCGCGGAGGTGGGCCTCGCCGTGGTGCTCCTGGCCACAGCCACCCTCATGGTCCGGAGCTTCCTGGCCCTCCAGCACGCCGACCCCGGGTTCGACGACACCACCCTTCTCTCCTTCCGGATCACCCAGGCCGGAGACCACTACGACGATCCCGTGGCCAGGGGCGAGTACTACCGGGGGGTGGCGGAGCGGCTGGGGAACCTCCCCGGAGCCGTGGTGGCCGCCGCCACCAGCGCCATCCCCGCCGACGACGGAGGCTCCTCCATCCGGATCCTGCCCGAGGGAACCCCGGAGGACGACGCCCTCTACGCCAGTGCCATCTTCTCCACCCGGGGGCTCTTCGAGACCTTGGGGTTGGACCTGATTTCCGGACGGGGCTTCACCCCCACCGAGGAGCTGGACGCCGAAGCGGACGTAGCCATCGTGGGGCGTCGGGTAGCGGATCGCCTCTGGCCGGGGGAGGATCCCGTGGGGAGATCCTTCCTCGTCCCGGGCACCGGCGCCTTCCGGGTCATCGGAGTCGCCCCCGACCTCCAGTACGAGGAGTTCGGAGAGGATCTGGAGGGAGCCCGCCTCCAGGTCCACTTCCCTTACGCCCTCGGGGGGTACCGGGGGATGGCGGTGCTGGTCCGGTCAGCCGGCGATCCCGGGAAGCTGGTGGCTCCCGCACGGGAAGAGCTTGCCCGTATCGACCCCAGCCTGGCGCCCCATGACATCCTCACCATGCGGGAGCGAAGGGCCCTGACCACCTGGGAGGCGGAGCTCTTCGGGAAGTCCTTCGCCATCTTCGGCGCCCTCGCCCTCCTCCTGGCCCTCTGCGGCATCTACGGGGTGATCGCCTATTCGGTGGCCCAACGGACCCGGGAGATCGGAATCCGGATCGCCCTGGGGGCCAGGCCCGGGGGCGTCCGGTCCCAGGTGGTCGGGCACGCCCTGGGGCTGGCCGGGGCCGGCGCCGTCCTCGGCGTGCTGGCCGCGGTAGCCTTCGCTCGTGCCCTGCAGGGGGTCGTCTTCGGGGTGAGCACCGCCGATCCCCTCGTCTTCCTGGGGGCGGTCGGTGGCATGCTCGTCACGGCAGCGGCGGCCGGCTGGATCCCTGCCCGCCGTGCGGCGGGGGTGGACCCCACCGAGGCGCTCCGGGCCGAATGAGGGGCCGGGAGGGGGCCCACGACGTGGACCCCCTCCCGAACCCCTTCTCCCTCACCGCCACCCCTCCCGCCGGGCCGTGGCTACCAGCTCCCGATACAGCGCCGGTTGAACCCGGTGGACGGCGAACATCTCCAGGAGGATCCGGTCTTCCAGGACCCTCCTCAGAACCGTGTGTCGCTCCAGGTTCAGCGTCCGGGGGATGATCTCGGAGGCCTCCCTGGCGGCCCGGTCCAGCCCCGACTCCGTGTCCCAGAAGATGGATCGGCAGCGGGCCGTGGAGGCCGGAAGGGCCATCCCGTGGGCCTCGAGGAGCTGGTCCGTGCTCAGGGGATGGACGTAGTCCGCCTTCAGGATGAAGCGAGGCTCGTTGGAGAAGAGGACCACCCGGTACCACTCCTCCGTCTGCCCCACCACCTTGAAGATGTCCCCCTTCTGGGCACGGCCAACCACCATGGCGTCGGGGCTGGGACCGGTGCGGATGTTCACCAGGGGGGTCCCCAGGACCACATAGTCCTGGGGGGTCGCCAGGAGGGGCGCCGGCGGCAGGGCGGCCATGAGGAGGGCCGCCGAAAGGGGAATCAGCGATCTGGACATGGAGGGCCTCCTTTCGTGGATGATGGGGCTCTGTGCCCTCCCGAATGGCAAGTCCCGGACCGGATCCGCACGCTGAAGAACCCCGGGAAACGCTTCCTTTCCCGGCACGGGGGAGGCCGCGACGGAGGGGGACCTGCACCGAAACGCTCCACCTGCCCTTCCTGACCGCGTGGGTTCGCCGCAACCGGGCCGCTGAAGGTCACCCGCCCGGAAAGGGGGGCGTTCCCGGAACCCTGCCGGGGCTGAGGGGTCCTCTTCGCTTGGACCATCCAGAAACCACTGCGAAAGCACCCTGCGAGGAGGAGCCGTGTCGTTCGCCTTCCACCTGGGCCTTGCCCTGATCCTCACCCTCGGCATGAACCCCCTCCCCCCAGCGGGCCCTTCGGCCGATCCGTCGGGGGGCCCTTTCGGGCCTTCCCCAGCCGCCACCTCCAGCGATGCCCCCGCCCGATGGGTGCTCCAGTCGGAGGAGTCCGAGGCTCGCTACCGGGTCCGGGAGCAGCTTGCCGGGTTCGACTTCCCGAACGATGCCGTGGGGTCCACCCGGAGGGTGAGCGGGGCGCTGGTCCTGGCCGAGGACGGCTCCATCGTCCCGGGGGAATCCTCCTTCCGGGTCGACCTCACCACCCTGGTCACCGACAACGAGATGCGTGACAACTACGTCCGCCGCCGCACCCTGGAGGTGGAGCAGTACCCTGAGGCCGTCTTCGTTCCCAAACGGTTCATCGGCCTCCCCTCCCCCCTTCCTTCGACGGGATCGGCGGAGTTCGAACTGGAGGGCGACCTCACCGTCCACGGCGCCACGCGGTCGGTGCGCTGGGAGGTCACGGCCCAGATGGGCCCCTCCTCCGTGTCCGGATCCGCCACCACCACCTTTCCCTTCGAGTGGTTCGGGATCAGTATTCCCCGGGTGGCCCGTGTCCTGAGCGTGGACAACAGCATTCGTCTGGAGGTGGACTTCCGGATGGTTCCTCAGGGGGAGTGAGGCGGCCTCCGGAAGAGCCCGAACCAGGGGGTTGGAGCCCGATCCGACACCTCTTCCGACCGTGGAACGCGCATCATGCCGACCGACTTCCATCCCTCCCGTCGCGATTTCCTGAAGATCGGCGCGGCCTGCACCGCCCATATGGCCCTGATGGCCGCCCCCTTTCCCGCGGCGGCCCGGTCCCTATGGAGCCTCCGGACGCGGGGTCAGGTGGTGGCCCAGGAGGCCTTCGGGCGCCTGGAGAGGATCGGTGAAGGGCTCTGGGCCCTCATCTCCACCCCCCTCGGAGGAGATTACACCACCGTCTCCAACGGCGGTATCATCGCCGGGAGGGGCGGCGTCCTGGTGGTGGAGGCCTTCCAGACCACCGAGGGGGCGGCATGGATCGCCGCTCAGGCGCGCACCCTCACGGGACGCTGGCCCACCCACGTCCTCGTCACGCACTACCACAGCGACCACTCCCGGGGAGTGGAGGGATACCTGGAGGAGGGGGTCGCGGGTCCCCTGATCCACGCCACGGAGCCCACCCGAAGCCGGACGGCCGAGAGCCTTCCGGCCGGGTCGTCGGAGGCTTTGCGCAGGAGCTGGGCCGATGTCGTCCTGGTGGGTTCGGACATGCCGTCCACCCTCGACCTGGGAGGACGGGCCCTCCATCTCGTTCCCCGCCGCGGCCACACCCCCAGCGACGTCACCGTCGAGCTCCCCGACGAGGGGGTCACCTGGTGCGGAGACCTGATGTGGAACGGGATGTTCCCCAACTACATGGACGCCGAGCCCAGCCGCCTCTCCCGCGCGGTGCGGGCCCTCCAGGCGGACCGCCGGTCCATCTACGTTCCCGGCCACGGTCCTCTGGCGGACGGCGCCGACTTCTCGCGCTACCTGGCCGTCATCGACGGCCTCGAGGAGACGGCGAGACGAGCCCGAAGCGAGGGTTGGACGGCGGAGGAGGCCGGCGCCCGGCATCAGATCCCCGAGACCCTAGGGGAATGGACGCTCTTCAACCCCACCTATTTCCAGCGGGCGGTGGAAGCGTGGATGCGGGAGTGGGAGAGGGGCGGCTCACCGGAGCGGGAGCCCACCACCTGAGCATGAGAAGCGGCCGCCCCGGTTCCCCGGAGCGGCCGCTCATGATCGCTCACGATCGGGCTGACGCCCGCCTCGACTACTGGACTCGAACGACGTTCTCCGCCGCGGGACCCTTGGTCCCTTCCACCATCTCGAACTCGACGGTGTCGCCCTCACTGAGGGTGCGGAATCCGTCAGCCTGGATGGCGCTGTGGTGGACGAAGCAATCCCTCTGCCCGCCCTCGGGGGTGATGAAGCCGAAGCCCTTCTGGTCGTTGAACCACTTCACGGTTCCTCTGATGCGCATGAACCCGCTCCCTGTGGTGTTGAGATCGCCGGAGTCCGGATGATCCGTGCCTTCCGACGACCTGCATCGCGCGGATTCGCCCCCGCGCCAGGACTTGCGGCCGCCCGGCCGCCATACAAAAAATGCGGGACCCCTTCCGGAAGGCCTCCGCATCC
Organism: Gemmatimonadales bacterium; assembly: GCA_041309685.1. Classification (GTDB taxonomy): domain Bacteria; phylum Gemmatimonadota; class Gemmatimonadetes; order Longimicrobiales; family Gaopeijiaceae; genus JBFYZD01. The sequence goes on from JBFYZD010000188.1 coordinate 16,628, forward strand.
GTGCTCTGGTCCTTCCTCCCCTCCCACCAGGGGGAGTAGGACGTAAGATTCCCCCGGGATATCCCCCCGTCAAGATCCATCACGACATCTGTTTCCCCGCTTCTCCTCCGCCGTCGAACCCTGGCCGGATCCTCCCACGCGAGCAGGGGCTCGAGCGCCCCATCTCCCTCCCTACCTCCGGCTCCACACCGCGACCACCCCACACACGGAGCTGCTGTCCCGGAAGCGCGCCGGAATCCGTCCAAGGTGGGTGTAGACCTCGATTCCCCCGATCTGCTCGGGAGGGATCACGTCGTTCAGGAATGAGGTCCTGTGGGCCGAGTCGTAGTCGATCCCCCCCTCTCTCACCCGCACCCCGTCCAGCCAGATGGTGGGGAGGCAGGGGCGACCCACCCCCTGGAATGTCACCCCCTGGGCGTTGTTGACGCGGATGTCCACCACCTGCCCTCCAACGCGAAGCACCTCCACCCCCGGGACCCGTTGCAGCAGGTCGGTGATCCTGGTCGGGCGGTACCGCTCGATCTGCTCCGTGGTGAAGAAGGTCCCCCCTCCCTCCCGGCGCCGGGCTTCGAAGCCCTCCAGGGTCAGATCCATGGACCGGGGACGGACCCTCCCCACCGCCTCCACTCCTTCGAGGGTCACGGGAGCAAGGGTCAGACCCACCCGGACGGCCACGGTCCCCCGGTCCGGGAAGGCCACCGTGCCCGTGGCGGCCGCGTACCCGATGCGGCCCACGGTGAGCTGGAACACTCCGGCGGCCGGCGGCCGGAGTCCGAATCCCCCCTCCAGGTCTCCCACCACAGCCGCCACCACCCCTCCCACGCTGTCCCGGAGGACCACGTCCACCGTGGGAACACCTCGCCCTGACCCGGCCTCCACCACGGAACCCACGATCTCCCGGGGCCCCGGCCGCTCCGCCAGAACCTCGACCTGTGCCCGGGCCGGGGAGGCCGCCAGCGCCATCAGGAAGGGAATCAACGTGAGGGGAGTCGCCGGAAACCGCATGGAGCCTCTTCCTGGTCCAGGGGGCACCCGTCAGAAGGATACGCACCCGGGCACCCGGCATGACACCTCGGCGGGACGCGACTCCCGCCCGGGCATCAGCCGCCTGCTGGAGGCCGAGCGCCCTCTTCCCCCCGCTCGAGAGCCGGGGGACCCCGCCCTTCCTCCAGCTGGGCGAGGCACAGGGTCAGCTCCGCCGTGAACTCCTCAGCCGCCAGGCGGTCCCCACGGCGCAGCCGGAGGACCAGTTCCGCGGGATGGGAGAGGCGGAGCCCCTCCGGGCCTGTGAGAATATCGAAAGCCCGCAGGTCCGCTGCCGTCAGGACCAGCCTGGGCGCCGCCGGCCACCCCCACCACCGACGGCGCACGCCGGCCCCCGCCACCGCCTCCAGCGGGATCTCCACCTCCCGCACGGCATCCAGCTCCTCGTCGGTCCTGATCTCGCCGCCGAAGTGGTCGATCTTCCGGGCCGCCCGCCATTGCACCACCAGCCGGTCTCCCTCCAACCGAAGCAATCCGTGCACCGTCTCGGTGGTGGAGGTGATGGCGCTCCCCGTGATGACGTCGCTGCTCCGGCGGAGCGTGAAAGGGAGGGCGGCGGTGTGGGGCATGGAGTCCGGCCCGGTTCGGTGGAGGCCCACCGGGCGCCTCTCGGTTCCGGCGGGTCCCTTCTCGGAAGGGCCTCCGGCGCGCCCGGCTGGCGGATGCGTTCCCGCCCCCCACAAGATGAGGCGTTCCTTCACGCTCCGCGAGGACTGGAACATCCAATCCCGAGAGGTTCGCATTCCGAGCCCATGGGGAGGAGGGGGAGAATGGATTTCGACGCCACGGCACCCTTCCGGCGCCGGTCCGGGTCCCGCGGCCGGATGTGGAGGGCGTTTCTCGCCCTCGCGGCGGCGCTGGCCCCTCTCCCGGCCTGCCAGGACGACCCTGTCTCCCCCGATCCCGGAGAGCTGGACGTCTCCGAGCCCTATCCCATCGACCGGGGCTCGCGGGGTGGCGGGGCGCCCGCCACCTACAAGGGCCTTCCCCTCAAACTCGCTGACAACCCACCACCCACCATCACTCCGGTGGACGGCGTCATCGGCCTGGTCTGCGTGGGGATGAGCAACGCCCGCCTGGAGTGCGACGCCCTGATCCAGGAACTGGCCGGGGGCTGGCAGGCGGCGGTGAATCCCCAGGTGCGGGTGGCGAACTGCTCCCTGGGGGGCCATGCCATCGAGCGCTGGATCGACCCGGCCTACGACGCCACGCTCTGGGACGACTGCCGGGACCGGCGCCTGCCTCAGGCGGGGATCCTGCCTGGCCAGGTCAGGGTTCTCTATCACAAGGCAGCCAACCAGTTCACCGTGGGTCCGGGGAGCACTCCGCTCCCGCTTTATCCCGACCCGGGGAGCGACTACCAGGCCTTCCTGGCTCATCTGTCCGACTTCGCCGCCCGGGTGCCGGTGGAATTCCCCTCGGTGCGGGCGGTCTATTCCTCCTCCCGCACCTACGGGGGCTTCGCGGGAAGCCCCGGGCGGGGGGAGCCCCTCAGCTACGAAGAGGGTCACGCTCTCAACACCTGGCTGGGGTCCCACGGCACGGTCGCTGGGGTCTGGCACGGCTGGGGCGGGTACCTGTGGGCTCCGGATTGCGCCGCGGGCATCACCAACCTCTCCGGGGTCTGCTTCCTTCGCAGCGACTTCCAGTCGGACGGGGTGCACCCTACGGCGGAGGGCTCCCGCAAGATCGCGGCGATCGTGCACGCCCGGTTCCTCACCCAGAGCTGGTATCGGCGATAGGGGCCCCCACCCCCCCCCTTTTTTGGAGACACCCCCCTTCCTTGCCCCGGGGGCAACCCACGACCTACCCTACCGCATCCTCTCCCCACCCCTGGCACGGATCCCACCATGGCCGACCGTCGCACGTTCCTGAGGACCACCGCTCTGGGAGCCGCCTTCGCCCCCACCCTCCTGGACGGATGTGCCCCCGCAGACCCCGGCCCCGACACTACCGGTGCCCCCACCCAACGTACCTCCCCCACCCCCGTCCGCCCCGTGGCCCTCTCCACCTGGGAGCACGGACTCGGGGCCAACGCGGCCGCATGGGAGATCCTGAGGGAAGGCGGGCGGGCCCTGGACGCGGTGGAAGCCGGAGTCCGCATCCCGGAAGCCGATCCCGAGGTGACGACCGTGGGGTACGGGGGCTATCCGGACCGGTCCGGGAAGGTGACCCTGGACGCATGTATCATGGACGAGGCCGGCCGTTGCGGCTCCGTGGCCTTCCTCCAGGACATCATGCACCCCATCTCCGTCGCACGGAAGGTGATGGAGCTCACGCCCCACGTGATGTTGGTGGGGGAGGGGGCCCTGGATTTCGCCCTGCGAAACGGCTTCCAGAGGGAGAACCTCCTCACCCCCGCCGCCGAGGCGGCGTGGGAGGAGTGGAAGCGGGAGGGCGGTGAGACCCGGCCCCTCATCAACCTGGAGAACCACGACACCATCGGCATGCTCACCCTCGACCAGGCCGGCGACCTCTCCGGCGCCTGCACCACCAGCGGGGCGGCGTTCAAGTACCACGGGCGGGTGGGGGATTCCCCCATCATCGGGGCCGGCCTCTACGTGGACAACGAAGTGGGGGGAGCCACCTCCACGGGGTGGGGGGAAGCCGTCATCCGGGCGGTGGGGTGCTTTCTGGTAGTGGAGTTCATGCGCCAGGGGCACAGCCCGGACGCCGCCTGCGAGATGGCCGTGGACCGGGTGATCAGCAAAAACCCCGATTGGCGGAAGATCCAGGTGGGATTCCTGGCGCTGAGCAAGAACGGGGAGCACGGGAGCTTCTGCATCGCCCCGGGTTTCAACTACGCCGTGTATTCCCCCGAGATCCCCAACCAGCTCTTCGACGCCCGGAGCCGGCTCTAGGCCGGCCGGTCACCGGTACCGGGCGCGGAACACATCCGCGAAGAAGAGGAGGGCCTCCCGCAGGGCGTCGTCCCAGACCTCCCAGGCGTGGGGGCCGTTCGTCATCCGCAGCTCCGCGGGGAGCTCGGCCTCCTTCAGAGCCGAGTAGAATTCCACGGGACCCTCGTACAGCCAGGGGGCGTCGTCATCCCCGACGGTGAGGTAGACCGGGAGGCGAAGGCCCGATTCCTTCACGTGGCCGATCCAGTTGAAGGGGTTCTCCTCTGCCCAGCGGGCCGGGTCGAGGGGATCCCCGAAGGCGGGAACGAAGAGGTCCTTCCGCTCGGGCTCCTCCCGGGTGAGGACTCCACTGAGGCTCGCCGCCGCCCCGAACAGCTCGGGGAACTTGAAGGCCAGGTGGATGGCCCCGTATCCCCCCATGGACAGCCCGGCGATCATCCGTCCCCTGCGGTGGGAGATGGTGCGGAAAGCCCCGTCCACATGGGTCACGAGGTCCCGAACCAGCGCCGTCTCCACGGCGCCGAACCCGGAGGCGGGATCCGAGTCCACATAGAAGGAGTTCCGCCCGTCGGGCATGACAAGGATCACGGGGGGGACGGCACCGACGGCGATGAGGGAGTCCGCCGTGATGGCCGCGTCTCCCATCCGGACCCAGTTGGTGTGATCCCCCCCGTACCCGTGCAGGAGATAGACGACAGGGTAGGCCCGCTCCTCCTCCCCGTAGCCCGGCGGCAGATACAGGGAGTACGCCCAGTCCGTTCCGAGGCTGGAGCTGGGGAAGGAACGGCCCTCGAACACCTGCCCCCGCTGGGCGTCGGCAGGCGAGGGAACGAGAACAGCGGCGGAACCGGCAATCGCCATCGAAACGACCAACGCCCTTCTCAACGGCCACCTCCACGTTGGAGAGTATCAGCCCGGGCAGCCCCGCTCCCAGGCCCCGATTCCGGCAGAGCCCCTTCTTCCCGGCCCGGACTCGGCGGAGAACGAACCTCCGCCACCGTGTCACTTCAGGAGAGCATCGAAGAACCCCGCCACGGTGTCAAACGTCTCCGCGGCGTTGAAGTCCCCACCTCCATGCCCCCCGTTCAGGAATTCCAGCCGCACCGACGCGGGAGGGAGATGAAGGAGCAGAGCCGAAGCCATCGCCTCCCCCTGCCGCCAGGGGACCACGCAGTCCGATAGACCGTGCTGGATCAGAAAGGGAGGATCGTCCCCGCTCGCCCAGGTCACGGGGCTCGCCTGGGCGGCAAGCTCCGGAACCCGGGAAGGAGCATCCCCGAGCCAGAGGCCTTCGGGGGACAACGGGGAGTCGTGGCCGATTCCCTGATAGAGCGGGCACCCCTGGACGAGGGAGTGGGTCTGCATACCGAGCAGATCGCTGGGGCCGTACCAGTCGACCACGGCCTGCACCCGGCTGGACTCCAAGGGGTTCCCGAGATCGGCTCCCTCCAGGGCCGCCACTCCCCCTGAGGTTCCCAGCAGAGCCGCCAGGTGGCCTCCGGCCGAGCTTCCCCATACACCGATCCGATCCACAGCGAGGTGGTACCGGACCTGGTTGGCCCGGAGCCACCGGAGCGCGGCCTTCCCATCGTGGACGGCGGCAGGATACCGGGCCTCCAGGCTCAGCCGGTAGTTGAGGCTGGCCACGGCGTAACCCCGGCCGGTCAGCTGCCGTGCGCGGCTGTTCGTCGCCAGCGCCTTGTCGCCGCTGATCCAGGCTCCCCCGTGGATCCATACCACCAGGGGAAACGGGCCTTCCCCGCTTGCCGGCAGGTAGATGTCCAGGCGCTGGGCCGGCGACACCGATGCGTAGGGTAGGTCCGTCCAGGTCCGGGAGGCGGGGATGGGCTCCGCCTCCGCCCCGGGCCCGGTGCCGCCGTCCCCGCAAGCGGCCAGAAGCGCAAGCACCACCAGGAGGGGCAGGAGCACCGTTCCCGAACCCTCCGGGCCGGCTCGAACCCGAATCGTCAAAGGGACACCTCCTCCCGCGGAACGAGGGATCGGCCCAAGGAGGGCCTTCCTCAAAATACCAGGGGCACCACGACAAAGGCGAAGCCGTTGTTCAGGCAGTGGAAGAGGATCGCCGAGCGGAGGTTGCCGGAGCTCAGGAAGAGGTAGGAGGGGATGAGAGACCAGAAGAAGATGAAGAGCAACACCCCAGGGCCATAGAAGACGTGGACACTCGTGAAGATGAGCGCCGAGAGCAGGACCGCGTTGGCTACCCGCATGCCCCGCTGGAGAAGGGCCCGGAGCACGTAGCCACGAAAGAGGATCTCCTCCAGGACAGGGCCCAGGAGAACGCCGAGGCTCAGGACCATCCCAACATCCGTGGGGGTGGAAAGGCTCATGACCGGGCCCTCGGACTCGTACCAGAACATCGGGACCCCCAGGGAGCCCATAAGGGCCTCGACGCCCACATAGAGCTGGGAAGCGAGCACGGCACCGAGAATACCCAGGCCCACCCCCCGCCAGGTCCACGACCCTCCCATCCCCACCGCCTTCCAGCCGAGGCCGCGTCCCCGCACCAGGAGAAGAAGGAGGCCGACCCCCAGGCAGCTCCCTACCACATAGAGGACGATGGCAAACTGGGTGAAATCCGAAAACAGCCCCCAGCCTTCCACGATCCCCCTGGGATCCCCCCGGCCGATGGCCGCGATGGTACCGATCACCAGCTGGGAGAAGAGGAACCCCACCCAGGCGAGGGGGAGCCAGGAGAGGGGAAGGTGCCGATCCGCGGTCGCATCCTGTTCCATGGGTTTGCCCCTCCTTCCCAGGCCAGCGCCCGGGCCTGGTGCCGACCACGACCGTCCCGCCGGTCGCCCCGAGCTACCTGAGCCGTTCCGGCGACGCGTCTGCGGTTCCCGTCCCACAGTACGTCCCTGCCCGGGCGGGTCTTCAGGGCTCGCGCCGTACCTCCGGGGAGGTCGTGGTCACGACCTGGATCCCCACCGATCGAAGGACCTGGAAGACCGCCGGGGTGCGGCTCAGGCGCTCCCCGGCAGAGGGTCCGGGGGGCGGGAGGTCCGGTGGGTGGGTACCGGCGCCGCGCTTTCTACCGGACCCCCCTCCGGGAGCTCTGGTACCGGGGTCGCAGGGGAGACACCGCGCTCCCGCTCTGGGCCTTCCTGGCCACCTTGGCGGCAGCCCGGGCCCGACCCTCCGCCTTCATCGCCCGGATGGCGGCGATGCGCTCACCAAGGGGCACCTCCAGGGGCGCGTCGGGGGCCGCCTCGTAGGAAAAGCCGTCCAGTCGGACGCGGGGGAGCTTCGCTCCGACCGCTTGCTCGATGCGCCTCAGGTCAGCCTCGTCCTCCGGCGCGACCAGGGTGAAGGCCTCCCCCGTGGCATCGGCACGGGCGGTGCGTCCGACCCGGTGGATGTAGTCCTCGGGAACGGTGGGGACGTCGAAGTTCACGACGTGCCCCAGCGCTTCCACGTCGATCCCCCGGGCAGCGATGTCCGTGGCCACCAGGACCCGGAACTCACCAGCCTTGAACCCGGCCAGGGCTTTGGTGCGCTGGGCCTGGGACCGGTTCCCGTGGATGCGCTCTGCGGAGACACCGCTGCGGTTCAGGAGCTTCGCCAGGCGGTCCGCCCGGTGCTTGGTGCGGGTGAAGACGAGGGCGTCGTCCATGTGACCCCTCTTCAGGAGCTCCACCAGGAGCGCCCCCCTCAGGCCGGCAGGCACGGGGTATACCGAATGAGTCACCCCCTCGGCCGGAGCGGCCCGTCGCTGGAGTGCGACCCGGGCCGGCGCCCGGAGGATCTCGCCCGTCAGCGCCTCGATGGAAGGAGGCATGGTGGCACTGAAGAAGAGGATCTGCTTCGGCTTGGGGATGTGCCGGAGCACCCGCCGGATATCTGGCAGGAACCCCATGTCCAACATCCGATCGGCCTCGTCCAGGACCAGGAATTCGAGCCCCGCCAGGGTCGCATAGGCATACTGAAAGTGGTCCAGAAGCCGCCCCGGGGTGGCGATGAGGACATCGGCGCCCTTGCGGAAGGCCTCCTCCTGAGGGGCCATGCCAACGCCTCCGTATACGGCGGCGCTCTTGAGCCCGGTGTATCGGGCCATCCCCCTGAGGTCCTCCTCGATCTGGAGGGCCAGCTCGCGGGTGGGCGCCAGAACCAGAGCGCGGGTTGTGCCCCGGGGCCGGTCCACCAGGCGATGCAGGATGGGAAGGAGAAAAGCCGCGGTCTTTCCGCTTCCCGTGACGGCGTTGGCCAGCAGATCCCGGCCTTCGAGGGCCAGGGGGATGGCCTGCAGCTGGATGGGGGTGGGGCGAACGAAGCCCATTTCTTCGACACCTCTGAGGAGGGTCGGGTGGAGCTTGAGGGCAGAAAAAGCCAAGGGTTGTCCTGTGCTTGGGCGCTCAACAGGCCGGCCGGGGTATCCGGCTCGAAAGGCTGGCGCAGAGTCTTAAGCGAGTGTCGACCCCCAGAACCGAGGGCTCAAGGTGGGAATCCCGCAGCACTTAAGCTAACGGAACCGGGAGACCTGCGTCAGGGGGCGGAAAAGAAGGGGCACGGGAGGTCCGGCCCGGCTTTCCTGTTGCGGAGTCCCTCCTGGACAACCACGAGACCCCACGGGCTAGAACCCATGATGGATCGGCTGACCGGCGACCACAATCCACGTGACGAGTATGCCGCTCAGGAAAGCGCCGACATAGATGCGGCCCGTCGCCCGCTGGAAGTGTGCGGTAACGAGGCCGACGATCACCATCAGGGGGATGAATTGAAACGCAATGATGCTCCAGAGCGACTCGGACGGAACCCCCAGGGTGCCCCCCATGAACAGGGGTGTGTATTGAACCGCGATCAGACCCACGAAACCGAGAGTCGACAGGGCCACGACCAGGCCCGCTTCCGCGAGGGGGTTCAGGTCACGGCGAAGCTGGCCGAAAAGGACCACGCCATGGACCATGAAGAAGAGGAGGAAGGGTATCAGATACGAGAGCGCGATGCGCGCTTGCAGCGGGCTCATGGGCTTGATCGCGAAGACCCAGAACCGATAGTCCACCGTGAACACCGCGCTCGATACGACAAGGGAGAGATAGGCTGCCAGCGTGATCAGGGAGGCCAGCAGAAACGATTTCCCCACCTCTGACCAGGGCACCCTGCCCGCGCGGGTGAGGCCGTAGTGGTCTGTGGTGGCTCCGGATCTTCGACCGGAAGCAAAGTGCCACGCACCAAAGAGAACGGCACTCAACAACCCCACGAGCAGAGCCCAGACCATGATCTGGTTCGTGATGCCCTGAGGGAAGGGGGCGCTCACGGGCAGCGCTCCGCCCAGCGCCTTGAAAGGGAAGAGCGTCGCGGCGGGGAGAACGCCGAAGAGAATCGCCGCGACCCACCAGGCCGTACCACGAGGTCCCCGGGCCGGTGCCGACTCCCCGGACAGCTCTGCGAAGAAGCTCGTGCCCAGAAGAAGACCGCCCACGAGCAGGAGCAGGATCACCATCCCGATCAGGGCCAGGAGATTCCCGATCTCCTTCCACAGCCAGATCTGGTTGGCCGGCGGCAAAGGCCGCTCGCCCTCGAGCGTGGCCTGGAACCAGTCGATCGCGTGCCCGATCGCCCGTCGCGAGAAGTGGTCGGCCGGGTGGATCACCGGCGGTTGGTGGAGGACGCGTGCCGTCCCCTCCTCCACCGCACCGTAGACGCGCCCCACCTCCACGGGATCGGTGGTGCCGAAGGCCTTCATCAGCTTGTCGCTTGCCGGAACATCAGCGGCTACGGGTGTCCCCCACATGAGCCCGGAGAACTCGTCATACCTGGAGAAGACAACCGCCAGGTTTCGGGGGAATACGGAGGTAGCGTCGGGAGCGCCCGAGGTCCCGGTGGAGGATCCTTCAATCACGATGGATCGGTAACCCTCGGGAAAGGCCGCGGCTGCGATCAGGACAGCCCAACCACCCATCGAATGACCCTCCAGGCCGATGTTGTCCCGGTCGACGATGTCCAGGGAGCGAAGGTAGGCCAGGCCGTCGGGGCCACCGAAGCCATTACGGAAGGCGGGTGGATCAGAGTAGCCGTGGCCGGTCTGATCCAGCGCCAACACCACGAATCCTCGCCTGGCCAACTCGATCGCGAAACCGTCCTGGGTCTCTCTCGAGTTGAGGTACCCATGGACCGCGAGAATCCCGGGGGCCGGCTCCCGGGCGGTGGCCTCGGCGGGCACGAAGAGGAGACCACTCATCCGGGTGCCACCCGAGCCGATCCAGCGCAGGTCACGCACCTGGATCGTGCCGCCGCCCGTCTGCACCCACCAGGCCAGTGCGTCGCCCGCCAGGATCAGCAGTATGGCCAGAAGCAGCGTGGCTCGGGGTTTCATCGACTCTGCGGTAAGAGGGAGGACGGTCCAACAGCCTCCTTCGGGTCGGGGCCATGCTGTGCCGCCGCGAACGGGCGGAGATTGGGAACGGCACCTCGACAAGCTGGGGACGGCCCCCCCTGCCCACAAGCGGACCCGAAAGACTGGTCATGCGGGGGGCCGGGCAGGCGACCTTGGCGGGGAGGTGTCCGAGGGCGGGGTGGGCGACCCCCCGGCCAGGAGCTTCTCCTGGAACTCCAACCGGTCTCTCAGGTCCTCCACCGCGCGGCTCATGTCCGCCACGTCGCCCCGCAGGAGGGCCAGGTCGTGCGACGCCAGAATGGGAAGGTCGCTGGGTTTCCAGCTCAGCTTCCGGTGGACCCACACGCCGAGCATTGTCGCCGCTGCCCCCAACGCACCCCCGCTGACGAAGACGGCCATGATCCCGATGGCCACTTCCGGATCCATGGATTTCCTCCTGAAGGAGATTCGGGGGATCCGGCCGACGTTCCGGCGCAGATCCCTTCATCCCGATCCCTACGAGGAAGGGAGGACAGCAGGTTTCCCGACACGGACCGCTGTCGTAGCGCCGCTCCCCGGGTTCCCCTAGCTTTTCGGGGCAAGGGCCGAGGGACCCTGATCGTCGAGACGAGGTGACGCAATGGAGAGTCTACGGGGCCGTCTGCTCATCTCCAGCGGTGGCCTGTACGATCCCAACTTCCGGCACACGGTGGTCCTGGTCGGGGAACACAACGCCGATGGGGCGCTGGGTGTCATCTTGAACCGCGCCCTGGACGTCACGGTCGAGAAGGCCCTCCCGCCCCTGAGCGCCCTGGTGCCGCCGGGCGAGCCACTCTTCCAGGGCGGTCCGGTTCAGCGCGGCAGCCCCGTGCTGCTCGCCGAACTCGCGCGCCCCGAGTTGGCAGACATTCTGGTGTTTGGGTCCGTGGGCTTTCTTGTGGGCGGAGTATCGGCTGACATCCGGCCGAGCGTCCTCAGGGCGCGCGTCTTCGCGGGCTACTCGGGGTGGGGTCCGGGCCAGCTCGAGGCCGAGATGGCCGCCGACAGCTGGATCCTCGAGCCGGCACGGGTGGATGACGTGTTCACCGACGCGCCCGACTTCCTCTGGAGGAAGGTACTCGAGCGAAAGGGACCGGAGTACCGGCGACTGTCCCGGATGCCGTACGACCCCTCCATGAACTGATCTTCTGGAAGCCCACCTTGCCTGGCAACCCCGGGCAACGGCATCTCACGAGATACGGTTCTTCGAATGCGCCCAGTTCGATCACGCGAGGAGAAGGCGGCCTCCGTGGACGATCATTCCCGTGGCGTCAGCGCTGATTCCTGCCCCGGGGGAGGGAGAATGCCTCTTCCCGGGCAGATCCATGGCTGGGTGGGCGCCGATCCTAGAGGCGCGCCTCCTCTTCCTCCCTCAACACCCTCGCCCAGATCCGGGTGCGGATGTCCTCCACTGCCCGGCGAAGCTGGGGGTTCTCCAGCAACCCGTCGAAGAGGCCCGATTCCAGCACGCGAGGGTCGATCCCGCTGGGGGAGTGGGCATAGGCCCGGTGGATCCAGGGCATGGCCCGCTCCGGGGACCCGGTCCAGGCCAGGTAGGCCGCCACATCCCCGGCCTGGAGAACCGAGGTGAATTCCGGGTGGAGTGGGCCCCCGGCCCACAGACCGGTCCGCAGGGAATCCACGATGGACCGGGCCTCCTCCACCCGCCCGACCGCATGAAGACACATGGCCCGGATACCGGCATGGGGTCCCATGTCCAGGCCCAGGCAGTCCAGGGCTTGGTCGCCCAGGAGCAGCGCCATGGCTTCGATGGACCGGGGGAGCAGCACGTCAGCCTCCAGGGTCAGGGCGACCCGGGCCTGCTCCACCGCCAGGGCATAGTCCCTGGCCCTGAGCGCCTCATAGGCAAGGCCGGTTCTCCGGGCGGGGGAGAGCGGGTCCAGCTCCACGGCTTGCTCCGCCTCCGCCAGCGCCTGGTCGTAGAACCCCTCCCGGATGAGCAGATTGGCGTACCAGGCCCTCACGTTGGGGGCATTCGGTTGCAGCTCCATCGCCCGGGCGAAGTCGCCGTGTACCCGCTGGGCCGGTGCCAGGGCGATGCTGGCGATGTAACCCCGGGCGGCGTACCCCTCCGCCAGCTCCGGCTCCAGGGCCAGAGCCTGGTCGGCAGCCTTGAGGGCCAGCCCTGCAGCCGCATAGCCGTCCACCCCGATGTCATAACGGTAGGTGATGGAGAGAGCATAAGCGGACGAAAGGCCCGCATAGGCCAGGGCCAGCGTGCTGTCTCGCCCGATGGCCGTGCGGAAGGCGTCGATGGCCCTCAGCACCCCCTCCCGGCTCCGGGTGTTCAGGAGCCGGCTTCCCGCCAGATAAGCCACGTACCCGGGGCTCTCCGTGGTCCTGTGGCGGCCTTGCGCCAGGGGTCCGGCACGCTCCACCAGGAGGGCGGTGCTCACCTCGTCCCAGATCTCCTCCGCCGCCCTCATCTGGTTGATCGGATCAAGGCTGTAGTCGTTGCCCCAGAGGACCACCTCTCCCTCCACAGCCAGAAGCTGCACCTCCACCCGGGCCGCGGCCTGATAGGGGTAGACCCTCCCCAGGATCAGGTGGTCGACCCCCAGGGTGTCCGCCACCTCACGAATGCTCAGCTCCAGCCCTTCCAGCTCCTGCACCGATTGCCGGGAGATCACCTTGAGCCCCCGGGATCCGTACAGGCGGGCCAGAAGCTCGTCCCGCAGGCCATTGGCCAGGGTGTCCGCCGGAGCGGCCCCGGTCTCGTTCCGGAAGGGGAGAACGGCGATGGAAGCCGCGAAGGCATCTCCCTCCCCTCCGAGGGTGGCGGCGATGAGGGCGCCCAGGGATCCTGCCTCCCCCTCCCCACCCCCCCCCGGCCGGGGCCCGGAGTCCCCCCCCGGGGTGATCGTGAACCCCGGGGGGAGTGACGGATCCTCTTGCCTTGCGGAACGAAGGGTCAGCGCCACCCACACCCCGGCGGCCACCACCAGGGCGGCAGCGGCCCAGGGGAGAAGCGTCCCATCGAGAAACCGCTGCAGAATGGTGCCTTTCGGCATGTGGCCTCCGGGTGGTGGAACCCCATCCCCGCCCCTCCCCCGAACTTGTCCGGGGAGAAGGGCCGGGGCAAGCGCCCTTCCTCCTCCGGCGGCGCCCGCCCGCCCCCGAACACCCCCACCCACCTCCGGGGCCCATTCCTCAACCCCATTGACCTACCATTGGACCTGAGTCATGATTGACCCTGGTCATCTTTTCAACGGAACAGACTGGCGATGGACATCGTCTCCGGGCACTACCCCATCCACCGGAAGCCTCCGGGTCGGCGGGAGCGGAAGAAGAGGGACACCCGCTTGAGGATCTTCCGGGCAGCCTTCGAGCTCTTCACCGAGAAGGGCTTCGAGGCCACCACCGTGGAGGAGATCGCCGAGCGCGCGGACGTCGGCAAGGGAACCGTGTTCAACCACTTCCCTCAAAAAACCGCCTTCCTGGTGGCGGCCTACCGGGAATGGGTGGGCGTCATCCGGGAGGAGCTGGGGCCCATCGAGTCGTGGGAGGGCCCCGCCCGGGCCCAACTGGGCCGGGTCTTCAGCTACCTCACCGAGCTTGCCGTCGAGCGCCGGGCCCTGGCTCTCCAGGTCGTCTTCGAGAACATGCGCCAGACCCAGCTCCGCATGACCGGGGAGAAGCGGGACGACGACGGGAGCGGCCCTGGAGAGGCGATCGGGACGGGCGAGCCGCCCGATGACCCCGCCGCCGTGAGGCTCCTGGAGGAGATGACCTGGGAGGTCATTCGAAGAGGGAAGGACAACGGCGAGATCCGGGCCGAGGCCGACGGTGACCAGGCGGCCTCTCTCATCGCCGCCGCGGGCTTCCACACCCTGGTGCGCGGGTTGGTACGGGGTGAGACCGCGGGCGAGATCCATACGTCTCTGGCGGCGAAACTGGACATCATCTTCACGGGGTTGGCCCCGTGACACGAGGAGGCATCATGGGCAGGAGGCTGATCCTGCTGATGGGGTTGGGGGTGCTGGGACCCCTGGCCTGGGCCCAGCCGGCCCGGGGCCAGCCGGGTAGCTCCGACCAGACGGCGGCGACCCGCGAGGACACTCTCCTTCTGAGTCTCGAGGAGGCGGTCGTGAGGGCCCTGAGGGATTCGGAGGAGATCGCCGCCGCCCGGGCCACCCTCTCCCTGGCCGAGGCCCAGGTGACCCAGGCCGCCTCGGGGGCCTTTCCCCAGATCTCCTCCAGCGTGGTCTACAACCGGGCCATCAAGACCATCTTCGACCAGGCGGCAGGGCCCCCGGCGGTCTCCGATACCCTCATCCCCCCCGCCTTCGACCCCGACAAGTCTCCCGAGGAGCGCTTCGACCTCCTGAGCGACCTGCTGATGCAGGATTTCATGGGGGCTCTCTTCCAGGGGCTACCCTTTGGACGGAAGAACACCTACATCGCCACCCTCACCCTCACCCAGCCCCTCTACGTGGGAGGGAAGGTGGGGGCGGCCCTCAACGTGGCCCGGCAATTCCGGTCCGCATCCGAGGACCAGCTCGCCGAGGCCCAGGCGGAGATCGTCCTCCAGGTGCGAGGAGCCTACCTCTCCGCCTCCCTGGCCCAGCGCCTCCTCCGCATCGCCGCCGACAGCCGGCGGGTGGCGGGGGAGCACTTCCGCCAGGTGGAATCCTTCTACCAGGCGGGTACGTCCTCGGAGTTCGACCTCCTCCGGGCCAGGGTCGACCTGGAGAACCGCGATCCCGTGGTGATCCAGGCCGAGAACGGGGCCACGTTGGCCCTCCTGGGCCTCAAGCGCCTGGTGAACGTCCCCGCCGACCAGCCGGTGCGTCTCGTGACGCTGGTGGACCCGGCCCTCACCGAGGTGGATGAAGCGGAGTTGAAGCGGCTGGTGCGGGAGCGTCCGATCCTGGGCGCGGCCCAGAAGGCCGTGGTCATGCGCCAGGAGGCGGTGCGGATCGCCCGGGGGGACCACCTCCCCACCGTCGCCCTCCAGGGAACCATGGGCTTCCAGGGGTATCCCGACAACGCCCTTCCCCCGGCGTTCGACCAGTGGCGGAAGGATTGGGGCGTGGCCCTTTCCCTTTCGGTTCCCATCTTCGATGGCTTCCGCACTCGCGGCCGGGTGGACCAGGCCCAGGCCGATCTGAAGCTCGCGCGAGTGGAGGAGGCCCAGCTCAGGGAAGCGCTGGAGCTCCAGATCGAGGCCGCCCTGGCCGAGTACCGGTCCGTTCGGGTCCAGATCCAGGCGCGCCGCCAGACGGTGGCTCTGGCGGAGCGGACCCTGGAGCTGGCGGAAGCCCGATTCGCCAGCGGCCTCAGCACCCAGCTGGAGGTCAGCGACGCGGCCCTCCTCCTGGACCAGGCCCGGGTGAACGAGGTCCAGGCTCTCTACGACTACGTGCAGGTCCTTGCCCAGATGGAGCGCCTCAGCGGCGGGA
>JBFYZD010000189.1:0-9573 GCA_041309685.1 Gemmatimonadales bacterium
CCACCAGCTCCATCATGTCCTGGTAGTCCGCGAACGCCTGGTAGAACTCCAGCATGGTGAACTCGGGGTTGTGGAAGCGGTCGATCCCCTCGTTCCGAAAGTCCTTCGCGATCTCGTAGACCCGCTCGAACCCCCCCACCACGAGCCGCTTGAGGTAGAGCTCATCGGCGATGCGGAGGTACATGGTCCGGTCCAGCGCATTGTGGACCGTAAGGAACGGCCGGGCCGAAGCGCCGCCGTACAGGGGCTGGAGAGCCGGGGTCTCCACCTCCAGGAACCCTTCCCCGTCCAGGAACTGCCGGAGGGAGGTGATGATCCGGGAGCGAGCCCGGAAGACCTCCCGGAGGTGGGGGTGGACCGCCAGGTCCGCGTAGCGTTGCCGGTACCGGGACTCCACGTCGGCGAAACCGCTGTGGGTGATCCTCTCCCCCGTCCGGGGATCTTCCTCGGTCTTGCCAAGGGGAAGGGGCCGGATGGACTTGGAGAGGATTTCCCATCCGGTCGCCCGCACCGTCACCTCCCCGGTCCTCGTCCGGAAGAGGGGGCCTTCCACTCCCAGCCAGTCCCCCAGGTCCGTCAGCTCCAGCAGGTTCTGAAAGGCATCCTCTCCGACGACATCCCTGCGGAAGTAGACCTGGACGGGGCCGGCCCCGTCCTCCAGGTGGCCGAAGGCGGTCTTTCCATGCTCCCGAAAGCTCTTCAGGCGCCCCGCAACCCTGACGGCAGGCCCGTGGGCTTGCCCGTCCAGGGTACCGGCCTCTTCCGCCGCCTGGAAGGCGGCAACGGCTTCCCCCGTGGTGTGGCTCCGGGCGAACCGATAGGCAAAGGGCTCGATTCCCCGTTCCCTCAGGAGATCCAGCTTCTGCCGGCGGGCCCTCATCACCTGATTCAGATCCTCGGTCATCCCGCCGCCTTCGCGCCGAACTCTTTGAGATAGGCTTCGATGAACGGGTCGAGCTTCCCGTCCATCACGCCCTGGACGTCGCTCATCTTCAGCTCGGTCCGGTGGTCGGAGACCATCGTATAGGGGGCGAATACATAAGACCGGATCTGGTTTCCCCAGCCGATGTCCTTCTTGGTGGCTTCCACGGCGTCCCGCTCAGCCTCCTTTTCCGCCAGCGCCCGCTCGTAGAGGGCGGCCCTGAGCATCTTCATGGCCGTGGACCGGTTCTTGTGCTGGGACCGTTCCTGCTGGCAGGACACCACGATTCCAGTGGGCAGGTGGGTGATTCGAACCGCGGAGTCGGTCTTGTTGACATGCTGGCCCCCTGCCCCGGAGGCGCGGTAGGTGTCGGTTCTCAGGTCGCCCTCGTCAATTTCCACCTCGATGTCCTCGTCCACCTCGGGATAGACGAACACAGACGCGAAGGAGGTGTGGCGCCGGGATTGGGAATCGAAGGGAGAAATCCTGACCAGGCGGTGAATCCCCTTCTCCGCCTTGAGATAGCCGTAGACGTGGTCCCCGACGATCTCCAGGGTAGCGCTCTTGATCCCCGCTTCCTCCCCGGGCTGGAGGTCCAGGAGGGTCACCGAAAAACCCCGGCGCTCACCCCAGCGGGTGTACATCCGCAGAAGCATCTCGGCCCAGTCCTGGGATTCGAGTCCTCCTGCCCCGGGGTGAACGGTCAGAAGTGCGTTCCGGTGGTCATTCTCCCCCTGGAGCATGGTACGGACTTCCAGCTCCTCCAGAAGCCCGGTGACCCTATCGAGATCTCTCGCCCATTCCTCCTCCATTCCCTTGTCGGGCTCGGCCTTCAAGAGCATGCTGAGCTCCTCGAGGTCTCCGGCGCCCCTTGAGAGGGCGTTCCAGGGAGCGACCCACCCTCTCAACTCGCTGGCTTCGTGCATGGTCCCCCGCGCCCGCTCCTGGTTGTCCCAGAAGGTGGGGGCGGACATGGCCTCCTCCAGCTCTTTCAGGCGCGCTTCCCGGCGAGGGATGTCAAAGGTACCCCCGGAGTTCGGATACCCGTGTGAGGAGGTCGGAGAGGTTTTCCATGAGCTCGCTGGTCATTCCTGGGGTCCCCGGGTCCGGCAGGGAAAAAGCATAGGAGGGGCCGTCACGGCGGACGGCCCCTCCGGAACAAACCGAAATATACCCGCGCCCCGGGGGCGCATCAACCGGGGGAGATGCCCGGGCCGGCACGGCACCCGCAAGGTGGGCCGGCCCCGGCGCCGATCCCCTTCCCGGGGTCAGAAGGTCTCATGCCCCTTGGCCAGGATCTCGTTCAGGGCGTCGGTGAAGAAATCCGTGCTGTTGGCGATTTCCGTGCCCACCTGCTCCACGTACTCATTCCAGGACTTCTGGATCTCGTCCTCGAACTCTACCTTGAGACGACCTTGCTCCAGGGCCCGCTGGTGGCGGTCCGGGTTGTAGAGGATGATGTCCGAGACCAGGACCCTGGCGAGGCGCTGGGCCTTCTCTTTGGGGTCCCTCCTACCGAACTGGGGCGTGGGAAGAGGTGGCAGGGGGGGAGGAGGGGGTGGTGGGGAGACCTGGATCGGTGGAAGGGGTGGGGCCTCCTCCACGGGCTCGACACCGAGGCCTGTGCCATCCATGGAGAAGGTCGGCTCAGCGAAACCGAACGTCGGCGCGGATTCGACGAAGGTCGCCTCACCCATCCCGCCGCGAGGCTCCGGCAGCGGTTCAGGCTCTTCCAGGGCAACCTCCCCGTAGAGAGGCTGCACCGGAACGGCTGTCCCATCCTCTTCGGGCTCGGCTTCCGGAAGGGGCGCTTCCGTCGCCTCGGAGACAGGCTCGGCTGTCTCGAAAACCGGCTCCGGTGCCTCCCAGCCGGGCTCGGCGGCTTCCACGGATGGCTCCGGTGCCTCCCACGCCGGTTCGGCGGCTTCCACGGATGGCTCCGGTGCCTCCCACGCCGGTTCGGCGGCTTCCACGGATGGCTCCGGTGCCTCCCACGCCGGTTCGGCGGCCTCCACGAAGGGCTCCGGTGCCTCCCAGGTCGGTTCGGCGGCCTCCACGAAGGGCTCCGGTGCCTCCCAGGCCGGCTCGGCGGCCTCCACGAATGGCTCCGGTGCCTCCCACGCCGGTTCGGCGGCCACCCATGGAGGTGGGGCGGCTCCGGGCTCCTCCATGGCGGGCTCCGCGATTCCCGAAACAGGCTCTTCCGCGGCCCAGGGGATCGCTCCTCCCTCCGTCGGCGGCTCGGGGAGCGCCTCGGGCGGCGCACCCGGGGTTTCCGGCTCAGAAAGCGAGGGAGTCCCGAAGGGTGCCGGCAGGGTCGTACTCGCCACATCCAGCGCCGGAGCCGGGATTGCGGGAGGAGCCTCCACGAAGAAGACCTCGCCGCAGATGCTGCAGCGCGCATGGACGCCGTCCGCCGGGACCTTCTTGGGATCGACCGGGAAGCTGGTGCTGCACCCTGGGCACTGGACAGTCATGGCACGGGTCACTCAGGAAAGGAATGGACGCGTTGGGTACCGGTTACCTCGGAGGCGGATCGAGGGCCGGGGTCGAAGCCTCCTGGGCCGCCTGGCGTGCCGGGTGGAGGGTCCTTCCCTCGGTCAGCCCGCGGCGGTCCACCACGTAGACGGATCCGGGAATGGTCTTGGCGTAGCTCTTCATCTCGGACGCGAGCTCGCTGACCTGGGCCGTATGAGAAAACTCCTGATTGTGATTGGTCACCACCCCTATGGAAAGGGTCATGAGAGGGATCCTGTGAATGGTCCCCCGCCGGTCCTTCCCCAGGAAGTACCCGGCCTTCCGATCCTCACGGGTGTATTGATAGGGAATCAGCTCATCAAAGAGCTGAATGATCTCATCGCAACAAACCTCGAGGTAGGGGAGGGGCAGGTTGAAGATGAAATCATCTCCCCCGATGTGTCCCACGAATCCCCCCTGGGCCAGCGCCCTCACCACGTCCCTGAGGATGCGTGAGGTCAGGTAGATCACGGAGTCGCCGCAGTTGTACCCGTAGCGGTCGTTGAATTCCTTGAAGTGGTCCAGGTCGGCGTAGCACACGGCGAACGGGTTCCCGGTGCCCATTCGCTCCGCCAGGTCCCGTTCGATCTGGGCCGTGCCTGGAAGGCGGGTGGTGGGGTGGACGTTCACGTCCCTGGCCGCCCGACGGAGCATCAGTTCGAGCCGGAGGGCCTTCTCTTTGTCCGAGACCAGGTCGCTGACGACTTCGTCCGCTCCGGCCTGGAGACCCGCAGCCGGGAGCTCTCCGACCCCGGTTCCCCGGTCCGAAACCAGGACCACCGTGGGTACGATCGCGGTGAAGGCGTCGCCTTTCAGCGCCGCACAGAGCTCCAGGACCTTCCCTGGCTCCTCGGAAGCGTCCAGCACCAGGCAAGCCGGGAACGACCGGTTGAGGAGGGCATAGACCTCCTCGTGGGTCGACACGACCAGGAGATGGAGGCCGTGTGCGTCACTGAACCTCCGGATGAGCCCGGGAGGCGTCAGCCTCCCTGATCCAAAAAAGACAACGGTGTTACCCGAAGCCATAGGACTCCGCGTCAAAGAGGGGCCCGGAAAAAACCACGTTAATCCCCGGGAAGGCCAGGTGTCAAACCTTCCGATGGCCGGGAACGTCCACGGGAAGGAAATCGATCTTCCGCTCCAGGCGATCAACCCGGCTCACCCGCACGGTCAGGGAGTCCCCCAGGCGAAACCGCCGGCCCTTCCGCTCCCCCACCAGGGAGTATTCCCTCTCTCGGAGCACGTAGAAGTCATCCGAAAGGGAATTCACATGGACCAGTCCTTCGACGAAGTAGTCGTCGAGGAGGATGAAGACCCCGAAGGTCGTCACGCCGCTTACCGTACCCCGGAACTCCTCCCCCAGGTGCCTTTCCATGAACTCCGCCTTCTTCAAGGCCACCGAGTCCCTCTCCGCGTCCGCCGCCATCTGCTCCCTGAGGGAGGACCTCTCAGACGCCCTGGCAACGGCTTCCCCACCCCATTCCGGGGGGATGGGCTTCCCCTGGATGAGAGCCCGGGCCACGACTCTGTGGACCAGGAGGTCGGGGTAACGGCGAATGGGGGAGGTGAAATGCGTGTAGGTCTCGGCGCCCAAGCCGAAATGGCCCACGTTCTCGGGTTGGTACCGGGCCCGGGCCATGGAACGGAGGATCACCGTGGAAACCAATGCGGCTTCGGGTCTTCCCTCGACGCTCTTGAGAACCCGCTGGAGGTCCTTCCCTCCGATGCTCCGGTTCGGGAGAGGGTGGCCTAGGGTCCCCAGGAAGCGACGAAGCTCCTCGACCTTTGCCGGTGAGGGCCCCTCATGGACCCGGAAGGGGATGGGGAGCTTCCGCCGCTCGGAATCCCGGGCCACCGTCTCGTTGGCGAGGAGCATGAAGTCCTCGATCAGACGGTGGCTCTCCAACTGGACCACCTTCTGGATGTCCACCGGAGCCCCGTCCGGACCAAGAACCACTCGAGCCTCGGGGAGGTCGAAATCCATGGAGCCCCGTTGCACCCTCGCCTTCCGCAGGGACCGGGCCAGTCTTGCCAGGGCATGGAGGGCGCGGTCGGTGGTCCCGTCGATGCTCCCCCTACCTTCCAGCACTCCCTGAACCTGGTCGTAGTCCAACCGGTGGCGGCTCCGAATCCGGGTCCGCTCGAAGTGATGGCCCAGAACCCGACCCGAGTCGTCGAGTTTGAAGAAGAGGGAGATGGCAGCTCTTTCCACATGGGGGCGGAGGGAGCAGAGATCCGAGGAAAGGAGGTGGGGAAGCATCGGGACCACCCTATCCACGAGGTACACGCTGGTCCCCCTGCTGAAAGCCTCCTGGTCCAGGGTGCCGCCGGGTTCCACGAAATGCGAAACGTCGGCGATGTGGACCCCCACCTCCCAGAACCCGTTCCCCAGGGGCTCAACGGAGAGGGCGTCATCATGGTCCTTGGCGTCGGATGGGTCGATGGTGAAGACGTGGAGGCCCGTCCGGTCGCTACGTCCCTCCCACCCCTCCCTCGCCCTTCTTTCGGCGGTCACCTGGGCGGCTTCCTCCACCTCCGGAGGGAATTCCAGCTCGAGGCCATACCCGAATAGGATGGAAAGGACATCGACGCCGGGAGTGGTGATCGGGCCCAGCACCCGCTCGACCTCCCCCATGGGGTTCAGTTTCCGGTCCCCGAAGGCGTTGATTCTGGCCACGACTACATCCCCGGTCCGGGCCCCACCGCCGTCCCCATCGGGAATCAGAACGTCCCGAAAGAGCCGGTCGTCCAGCGGGACCACGTACCCGAAGCGTTTGGCCTCCCGGAAAGTCCCGACCACTGTCGGATGAGCTCGCTTCAGGATCTTGATGATGCGCCCGTCGGGATTTCGCCCTCGGGGCTTCCCCTCGATTCGAACCACCACCTGGTCCCCGTCCATGGCCGACTCCAACATCCCGGCCGGAACATGGACATCCCTCCCGCCCCCTTCGGGGATGACGAAGCCGTCTCCATTTCGGGCTACCGAGAGGGTGCCGACCTGGAGGTTGATCTTCCCCGGTAGGGCATATCGCTGCCCCTTCACGCGGTAGACGGCTCCCCCTTCCTCCAACGCCCGGAGGGTTTCCCGGAAGACCCGGTAGTCTTCGGTGGGGATTTCCAGCTCCCGGGCCAGCTCCTTGGCCTTGAGAGGGCCCTTCCGGGAGTCCTTCAACGCCCTGAGGATGCGGTCCTCCACCCCGTCTCTGTTCATGGGCTACCAGGCAAGGGAATGCGGATCCGCACGCCCACGGCATCGGTGGAAAACGGAGTAAGGAGGAGAAAGGCCTCCAGGTGGGGTCGGGAGGAAGGGGAGGCCCCCAGGCGCCCTGAGATCAGCCCGTCCACGGCGCTGAGCAGGTGGTTGGCCAGAATCAGGCCTACCATGGTGGTAGAACGGCGGAGATTCTCGTCGCTTGCCTCGATCAGGTTCCGGTATTCTCCCTGCTGGAGGATGTTGGGGCCCCAGTTCCAGGTGAAGTTCGGTGCGTAGGCCCTGGAGGCGTAGTACTCCAGGGCTTTCCCATAGGAAGGGGATTCCGGGTCCGGTTCTTCCGGGGGTTGGTCCGGGAGGAAGATCTCCCGGGCAAGGCCCCAGATGACGCCATTGTAGGTTCTGGAATCGGACTCCGGTTGGATTCCCGGGCGAAGGGGATCCGCGTCGAAGGCTCCGGAGGAGGGGTACTCGGAGAGGGCCTCGTAGTACTCGAAGGACCCGTCCACCCTGGGCCCGCTGCCGACTCGCCGGGCCACGAGCCACGCCAGGTCACGGTACTGCCTCTGCAGGCGCCTCCCCTCCCTGTGCTTTTCAAGGTACTGCACCCAGGCCCAGACCTCTGCCGCCACGTAGGCCGTCCATCTTTCCTGACCCAGAAGCCGCTGGCCAAGGCCCGGGAGGGCGGCGGAGGTGAGGAAGGCCAGGCCCGGGGCGATCTGCCGGGTTTCCAATCCCCGGGAGGGGGCATCCGATGTGTCGTCCACCCTGAAGGCGCGGCACACTCGGCCCTCTCCGGAGAGGTAGATGCGGGCGGATGGGCCCTGAGGGCCGGGGAAGGCCAGATCATGGGGGGAGGGAGCAAGGCAGGGTCCTCCGACCTGGGCCGTCAGCATCCCCTTGGGGAGAAGAAAGCCCCAGAGGAGGGAGAGGAGGAGGACCCGACGATCAAGCATGTCAGAAGACCACACCAAAGGTGATGTGAACGGGCTCGCTGTCCTCGGAGATCACACCTCCGGTGGAGTACCGCTTGGCAATCCCCAGCTCGAACCGGTCGTAGCTCAGTCCCAATCCCACAGCCGCCCCCGAGGGGAGGCCGGCCTGGCCTTTGCCGAAGCCTGCCCGAATGAAGAGATGGTCCTGGGTGCCGGCCACCAGCTCCCCCCCAAAGTACACCAGGTAGGACCCCATGTCCCTCCAGCGATCCTCAATCTCGCCCGTGAGCCAGAGTTCCACCTCCGAAACCTCCGCAAAGTGCCGCAGGATTTCATAGGCGAGGCCTATCCGAACGCGGGTTGGGAGGGGGTCGGCCTGCTCCACATTGATCAGCTGGAGGTCCGGCCCGGCGTGGGCCACCATGGCTCCGAGCCGGAGGGGGATGGTCGAGAAGGGGACGGCCTGGATCCCACCATCCACGGCGAAAGTGGTCCCTGTGACCCCGGCATCGGTGCACTGGCCCCGGCAGGTGACGCGGGATTGGAAAACCTTGAAGTTCACCCCAGCGTCCAACCAGGAGAAGATGGACGTCCCGTACGTGGCGATGGCGAGGTGATCCCGAAAGCTGACGGTTCCGAGGACATTCCCCTCCTTGTCCCGGTAATCCTGGTCACCGAGATCCAGAAGCTGGTAGGACAACCCCAGGGTCCCCAGGGGCGAGCGGGAGAGCAGGAGGGAGAAGGCGGTAGCTTCTCCCGCCAGGTGGTTGCTCCTGAACACCTGGAACCGGCCCCCCTCCAGCCTTGCGACCCCAGCGGGATTCCAGAACACGGATTCGGCGCCGGGCATCGCGGTCATGGCCCGACTCAAGGCTACCCCCTGGGCCCCAACGGGGAGCAGGAGGGTCAGGGCTCCCTCCGTCGTGCTGGGCTGGGACGAGAACACCCCGGCGGCATAGGCGATGGGGCGGGCGGGAGGTTTCCCCGGTCCGGGGGTCTGAGCTACGCCGGGGCCTGGCGCGGAGGAGGCTGCGAGAAGCGCCGCGAGGGGGAGACCCTTGAGAAGCCGCATGCTCAGGTTCCTCTCCGACGGGGATGGGGGTCAGGGATGGGAAACCCCAGCTTCCGCAGATGTCCTCGCTTTCTCCTCCAGTCCTGGAGGACCTTCACCCAGAGGTCGAGGTACACCCGCCGCTGCAGGAAATCCTCGATCTTCCGTCTTGACTCCATGCCCAGCGCTCGGATGGAGGAACCCCCTTTGCCGACCAGGATCCTCTTCTGGGACTCCCGCTCCACGAAGATCTGGGCCTGGATGTAGACCGGGTCCTCCCCCTCCCGGAATTCCTCGATGCGGCAGAAGGCGGAATAGGGAATCTCCTGCCTGTAGTGCTCGAAGACCGTCTCCCGGACCATTTCGGCAACGAAGAATCGAACCGGGTCCTTCGCGATCTCGTCGGGGGGATAGAGGAACGGCCCCTCCGGAAGGAGGTCCTCCAGCCTGGTCCGGAGGTCGTCCACGCCCGTGCCAAGGAGGGCCGATATGGGAAAGGCCTCCCCCTGGAGCCGGTCCTCCACCCACCGGGAGAGGGCCGCGATTTCCTCTTCATTCGCCACGTCCGCCTTGTTCACGGCGCACAGCAGGGGAACCCGGGGACGTTCCTCCAGGACGGCCTCGATTCCCTCGAGGTCGCTCCGACCCCTGGATGCGGCAGCGTCCAGCACCAGGAGCACGAGGTCGGCCTCCCGCAGCGCCTCCAATGCGGCCGCGACCATGGCGTGCTGCAGGAGGTCTCCGGGGGTCATGAGTCCAGGCGTATCAAGGAAGACCATCTGGGCCCGCTGCGAGGTGAGGACTCCTGTCACTCTTCGCCAGGTGGTCTGGGCCTTGGGCGTGACGATGCTGAGCCGCTCACCGACAAAGGCGTTGAGGAGCGTGGACTTCCCGGCGTTGGGCCGTCCCATGAGGGTGATATACCCGCTGTGGGTGC
>JBFYZD010000190.1:0-2766 GCA_041309685.1 Gemmatimonadales bacterium
TTGTCCTTCATCACCTCGTAACTGGATTTGGGGTCCCTGCCATGGAAACCCAGGCCACCGCCCTTGGTGATGTCCCTGGCCCCGAGGTTCGAGGTCATGATGAGGACGGTGTTCTTGAAGTCTATGGCCCGGCCGTAGTTGTCCGTCAGGTGCCCTTCGTCGAGCACCTGGAGCAGGATGTTGAAGACGTCGGGGTGGGCTTTCTCGATCTCGTCCAGAAGCACCACGGAGTAGGGCCGACGGCGAACCGCCTTGGTCAGGGCACCCGAGTCCTCATACCCCACGTAGCCGGGCGGCGCTCCTATGAGGCGCGACACGGAGAACTTCTCCATGTACTCGCTCATGTCCACGCGGATCAGAGCCTCCCGATCCCCGAAGAGAAACTCCGCCAGGGCCCGTGCCAACTCCGTCTTCCCCACCCCTGTGGGGCCGCAGAAGATGAAGGATCCGATGGGGCGCCGGGGGTCCTTCAGCCCGGCCCGACTCCGTCGGATGGCCCTGGAGATGGCTGCAATGGCGTCGTCCTGCCCCACCACCCGCTGGTGGAGCTCCCCCTCCATATGGACCAGGCGGTCACTCTCGGCCTGCTGTAGCCGGGTGACGGGGATTCCCGTCCAGCGGCTCACGATGAAGGCGACTTCCTCCGCGTTGATCTGAGGCCGGAACTTCCGGCGCTCCTCCTCCCAGGCCTGCTGTTTGCTTCGGATCCGCTCCTGGAGCTCCCGCTCCCGGTCCCGGAGCTCGGCGGCGCGCTCGAAGTCCTGATCCCGGATGGCCTCCTCCTTCTTCTCGGCGATCCCGGAGAGGGCTTTCTTCAGCTCCTCCACCTCCGGGGGGGGGACCTGGGACGCGATGCGCGCCCGGGCACCCGCTTCGTCGATCACGTCAATGGCCTTGTCCGGGAGGAAACGGTCGGTGATGTAGCGGTCCGAAAGCCTGGCGGACTGGTCCAGAGCCTCGTCCGGGATGGACACGCGGTGGTGGTCCTCGTACCGGCTCCGGAGGCCTTTGAGGATATCGACCGTCTCTTCGACCGTGGGTGGCTCAACGATCACCGGCTGGAAGCGGCGCTCCAGGGCGCCATCCTTCTCGATGTACTTGCGGTATTCGTTCAGGGTGGAGGCCCCGATGCACTGAAGCTCTCCCCGGGCCAGCGCCGGTTTGAGCATGTTGGAAGCGTCGATGGCCCCCTCGGCGGCTCCCGCCCCCACAAGGGTGTGGAGCTCGTCGATGAAGAGAACGACGTTCCTGCTCTGGGCGATCTCGTTCATGACAGCTTTGAGCCGCTCCTCGAACTGGCCACGGTATTTGGTCCCCGCGATCACGGCCGCCATGTCCAGCGCCAGGACACGGTGGTCTTTCAGCGCCTCGGTGACCTCCCCCCGGGAGATGATCTGAGCCAGACCCTCCACGATGGCCGTCTTCCCCACTCCGGGCTCACCGATGAGGACGGGGTTGTTCTTCTTCCGGCGGCAGAGGATCTCCACTACCCGTTCGATCTCTTTTTCCCTTCCAATGGTTGGATCGAGCTCTCCCTGCCTGGCCAGGTCCGTGAGGTCACGGCAGAAATGATCCAGGGCCGGGGTCTTGGATTTCTTCTCCCCCTTGACTCCCTGGGGGACCCCGCCGGGCACGATTCCTCCGATGCCGGGGGGCTCGCTCGGGCTCATGTCCGAACCCAGGAGCTTGAGCGTCTCGGCCCGGGCCTCCTCCAGAGTGGCGCCGAGGGAGTTCAGGACCTGGGCCGCGATCCCCTTCTCCTCCCTGAGAAGCCCCAGAAGGAGGTGTTCGGTCCCGACGTAGGAGTGATTCATCTCCCGGGCTTCGGCCATGGCGAACTCCAGGACCTTCTTGGCCCGGGACGTATAGGGGAGCTCTCCCAGGGCGATGGTGGCCTTGCCCGGTCGTACCGACTCCTCCACACCCTCGTGGACGGCATCGAGATCCACGTTCAGGTTGGCCAGGACGGCCGCCGCCACGCCCTCACCCTCCCGGATGAGACCCAGGAGGATGTGCTCGGTGCCCACGTAGTCGTGCTGCAGCCGAATGGCCTCCTCCCGAGCCATGGCCAACACCTTCCGGACGCGATCGGTGAAGTTGTAGTTCATGAGTCGTCCTGGGGGGCCTCGCCTTCCGATGTGACAACCCCCTCGCTCTCAAGCATACGCCGCACGAAGCTTGCCCTGTGCGCGTCACACTCGTGAGGAGGGAGGTCGCGGCTCGCAGCCTGCTCCAGATGAGCCTGCTGCGAGTATATCATGATCTTGTTCAGGGTATATACTCGAAGGCCCGGGAGAAGTTTCAACCCTACGCCCAGGCGGACTCCGCTCAGGAGGTTGATCATCTCCTCGAAGGAAAGGGAGCGGGCGAAGCGCAGCAGACCATAGGCCCGCCAGATCTTGTCCTCCGTCACGGCCGATGCCTCCTTGAGGAGCACCTGCCGAGCCTGTCTCTCGTACTGGATCACCTGCCTCACGATCTGGTCCAGGTGGTCCACCAGGTCCTCTTCCGTCTTCCCAAGCGTGGTCTGGTTGGAGACCTGGAAGAAGTTGCCCACCACCTCCGATCCTTCCCCGTAGAGCCCGCGGAAGGTCAGCCCCACCTGATTCAGGCCCTTGAGGACCTTCCCGATCTCCTTGGTCAGGACCAGGCCAGGGAGATGCATGAGCACCGAGGCGCGGAGGCCCGAACCCACATTGGTGGGGCAGCTCGTCAGGAACCCGAATTCGGGGTGGTAGGCGATGGGCAGGTCCTGGCCCAGCTCAT
>JBFYZD010000191.1:0-14294 GCA_041309685.1 Gemmatimonadales bacterium
CGGAGGAAGCGCCCGGCCCCCCCCACCCCTCCCTGGTCCAGGGCGTCCAGGAGGGCGCTTCCCACCACCACCCCGTCGGCCACCCCCGCCACCTCCCCCGCCTGCTCCGGTGTGGAGATGCCGAACCCCACCGCCACCGGGAGGGAAACCCGGCGCCGGATGACCTCCACCTCCCTTCCGATCCCCTCCCGGAGCTCCTGCCGCGCTCCCGTGACGCCGGTCCGGGAGATGTAGTAGAGGAACCCCCTCCCCCCCCGGGCCACCTCCCCGATCCGGTCCGGCGGAGTGGTGGGAGCCAGGAGCCGGATGAGATCCAGGCTCGAGGAGGCCAGGACGGCCTCCATTGCCGGGTCGGCCCCTGAAGGGAGGTCGGTGAGGAGGATCCCCTGGGCCCCCGCTTCAGCGGCATCCTCCAGGAAGGCCTCCGCCCCGTAGCGCAGAACCGGGTTCAGATAGGTGAAGAGGACCACCGGATGCGCATGGGATTCCCGGAAGCGGCGAAGGAGCTCCAGGCTGCCCGCCACCGTCATTCCACCTTCCAGCGCCCGGAAGGAGGAACGCTGGATGGTGGGGCCGTCCGCCAGGGGGTCGCTGAACGGGATCCCCAGCTCCAGGAGGTCCCCCCCCGCCTCCGCCAGCGCTCCCATGAGGGCCAGGGAGGTCGGGACATCAGGGTATCCGGCGGTAAGGTAGGGGATCAGGACGCCCCTTTCCTCCCCCTTTCGAAGGGAGAAACAGTCCCGGATGGAGAGCGGGGTCTGGACCATGGGGAGAGATCTCCGGCGTCGGGGCCCGGGGGCGGCGTCTCCGCCGGCCACCGGAAGGGCGCCCGACCCTTTCGATGGGGTCAAAGGAGGTAGTCGCTGACCTTGATCCCCCATTTCTGGGGATCGGTGGTCTTGATGATGGAGCGCACCGGCTTTCCGGTGGCCGGATCCACCTCGGAGAGGTCCAGCACCCGGGGGTGGGAGAGGGGCATGGCCAGAGCGTCGGAGATCACCTTCACCACCGGCAGGTGGAGCTTCCTGGGATCCTTGTTCACCCCGGCCACCACCGCCATCTCCATGCTGTCCAGGATGCACAGGGTGCCGATGGGGAAGACCCCGGTGGCGTTGATGAGGGCTTTCACCAGCACCGGGTCCAGCCCCCGCTTGGGGTTGTCCCGCATCTCCTTCAGGACGGCATCCGGAGCCCAGGGCTGGTACTGGTAGCTCCGGATGGAGGTGCCGGCATCGAAGGAGTCCGCCACCGACACGATGCGGGAGAAGAGGCTGGGCGTGCGGGGCCGCCGGTTCTTCGGATACCCGGTAAGATCCGTCTTCATGTGATGCTCGTAGACCATGAGCATCTGCCGGTACGGCATGTCGGGGAGGCCGTGGAGATGGAAGAGAGCGAGGAGCCCTTCCGTGGGGTGCTGCTGGAGTTGGAACCACTCCTCGTCCGACAGATCCCCGGCCTTGTTGATGACCCCGTAATCCAGGCGGCTCTTTCCCAGATCGTGGAAGAGGGCCCCCAGGCCGAGGTCGTAGAGCTGGATCTTGCCGAGGCCCAGCCGCTGGCCGATGACGACGCTGAAGATGCACACGTTCACGCAGTGTGTGAACGTGTACTCGTCGAAATCCCTCAGCGTGGTCATGGTGATCATGGAGGGCTCGTTGGCCAGGACCTGGTCCACGATCCCCTGGACCGCCCTCTTGACCTTGCGCACGTTCACGGCCCGGCCGATGCGCACGTCCCCGAGGGCTTCCTTGGCCAGGCGGACGGACTGGGCATAGGTCCGCTTGGCGGCGTGAAGGGCTTCCTCCTCCTCCCGGCCGGGTTCCCCGGCCTCGCTCTCCGGGCGCAGCTCGATATGGAGGATGGGGGCCCCGCTCAGGCGCTGCAGGAAGCCGCCGTAGGGATCCGCCTCCACCGGTGGACGAAGGAGGAGGGAGAGGAAGGGCGCCCACTCTCCCCGCTCGATCCCGGGGAGGACCTCCACGGCTCCCAGCCCGTGGTCGGTGAGGGCCCGGGCGAAGCTCCCGAAGGTGGAGTAATTGGTGAGGTCCAGCCGGAGGCGGGTCTCGTTCAGGAAGAAGAAGTCTCCCACGACCCGGAGCTCCAAGGCCCCTTCCGAGATGACCAACCCGTTGACCAGGCCATGGAGGTCGCTCAGGGCCGACTGGACGGCGGCATTCTCCAGCGGATAGAGCTTCAGGGCCCTGATCGCCACGTAGAGGGCGGTGAGAACCTTCCGGCCTTGCTCCTGGAGACGGGCCGATGCGGCGGGGGATGGCCGGTCCATTCCCGTCATGGATTCAGCCCTCCCCCCGCAAGGCCCGGTTCACCGCGCTCCGGACCACCGGATCCGCCTCCCCCTGGGCCCTCTCCAGGGCCGCCCGGGCCCCGTCGGTCCCCATCTTCCCCAACCCCAGGGCGGCGCAGGCCCGGATCTCCCCCGATTCCTTCTTTCCCAGGAATCCACGCCCGTTCAGGAGGCCGTCCAGGAGCTTGAGGCCTTCCGGATCCTGGAGGAGGCCGAAGCTCTCGAATATGGCGATCCGTTCCGAGATGTCCGCCTGGCGCAGCGCCTTTCCCTCGATGATGGCCCGGAAGAAGGGGGCGGAAGGCCGATAACGGAGGGCGCCCAGAGCCCGGGCGGCGGCAATCCGCACCTCCCGGTCGGGGTCCTGAAGGGCATCCTGGAGCGTCCCCACGGCCGTGGACGCTTTCAGGCCGACGGCGGCTTCCACCGCCGCCAGGCGGACTTTCGAGTCCCGGTGGGAGAGGAGAGCCGCCACCTTCGGCCCGGCCTCCGTCAACTGGATGGTGCCGGCCAGGCTACAGGCGCCGGCCACCACCACCGGGTCGGGGGAATCCATGCACCGGATCAACGCCTCCCGGTACTTCTGGGCGATCCCCTTCACGGCCTCCTGGATGATGGCCTTGATCCCCTTGTTGTCCGCCTCCTCGCCACCCCGGAGAAGGGGCTCGAGGGCCCCCGCCCGAAGATACCGGAGGAGGGAGGCCAGCTCGGCGGGATTGGGGGAGATGGTTCCATCCTCCAGGGCCTGGATCAGCTCCCTTAGGCTCTCGGCGCCGCTCACCTCGTCCAGGATCTCCTCCGCCCGTGCCCGGTCCTTGGGCAGGAGGGCCCCTTCGGCCTTCAGGAGGCGGGTCAGCTCCTCCAGGACCGCTCCCGCGGAGGTGAGGGCTCCCCGGCTGAGGAAGCTGGGAAGGAGGAGGGCGAAGACGTCCAGGATCTCCGCCTGCCGCTCCGGGAAACGGGGCTCCTCCACCCGATCGAAGAGAGCGAAGAGGACGGCTTCCCGCAGATCCCGCTCCATCTCTCCCTGGATTTCCTCCTGGATCCGCTCCATTTCCAGGGGGTCCAGCGAGTAGAGGGTGGGGTTGAAATCCTCCGCGCTCACCTGGCCGGGGGAGGAAGCGCCCTCCGCGCCCTCCTCCTCGCCCTCCCCGCCCTCGGCGGCTTCCCCGCCCTCCATCTCCGCCTGGACCACGTGCTGGAACCCGCCCGTCGCCCCCTCCCCCGCCATGGGGAGGTCCACCCCCTCCGCCAGGAGGTCCACGTAGACGTAGGAGAAGTACTGGAGGTCCGCTTCCCAGAGGAGGGTCAGGAGGTCGTCCCCCTCCGGGCGCAGGTCCCGGGCACGGTTCAGCACCCGGAGGAGGGTGGACAGCTCGTGGGTCTCCAGCCCCTTCTTGAGGGTGAATTCCCGCACTCCGTCCTTGTAGAAGAGGAAGGCCAGAGAGTCGTTACGGGAAGCGCTCCGGTAGACCTCCTCGCCCATCCAGGTGAAGCGTTCCTCCTCCACGCCGATCTGGACGGAATCCATCTCGTTCCAGAGGCCCATGAGGGCGTCGCCGAACTGGGAGACGAAGCGCTGGTAGACCGGGTTGTTCTCGTCGTAGAGCTGTTGGGCGCGGAGAGCCTTGCCCAGGGCAATGAACAGCTCCCGGACCTCCCCGACCGGAAGGGTGGTGGGGTCGCTCCAGTCCAGCGTGGCCCCGGGGGGGCTCTCCCGCGATTCCGGTGGGATCTGGGTCACAGGCCTACAGGTTCAGGTTCGTTCCCCTCAGCCGGGCCACGTGGACCACGTCCTTGTCGCCTCGACCGCTCAGGCAGACCAGGATCGGCCCCCGGTCCGCCGTGTCCCGCTCCATGCTCCGAAGGTACGCGATGGCGTGCGCCGTCTCCAGTGCCGGAATGATGCCTTCGAGCCGGGCCAGGAGGTGAAAGGCCTCCAGGGCCTCGCCGTCCGTCACGGAGACATAGGAGGCCCTGCCCGAATCCTTGAGGAAGGAGTGCTCCGGTCCCACCCCAGGGTAGTCCAGCCCCGCTGACACGGAATGGGCCGGCGCGACCTGGCCATCCTCGTTCTGGAGAAGATAACTCAGGGATCCGTGGAGCACACCGGGCCGTCCCGCGGAAAGGGAGGCCGAGTGGCGCCCCGTGTCAATCCCCTCCCCGGCAGCTTCCACCCCGATGAGGGCCACGCCCCCGTCGGGGATGAAGGCATGGAAGATCCCCATGGCGTTGGACCCCCCCCCCACACAGGCCAGGACCGACCCCGGCAGGACCCCCTCCACCTGGAGGATCTGCTCGCGGGCTTCCTGGCCGATGACCGTCTGGAAGTCCCTCACCAAGCGGGGAAAGGGGTCCGGCCCCACCACCGACCCGATGATGTAGTGGGTGTCCCGGACGTTCGTGACCCAATCCCGTAGGGCCTCGTTGGTGGCATCCTTCAAGGTGCGGGTCCCCGAGGTCACGGGCCTGACCTCGGCGCCCAGGAGCTGCATGCGGTAGACGTTCAGGGCCTGCCGGGAGACGTCCTCCTCCCCCATGTATACGACGCAGCCCAGGTCGAAGAGGGCGCAGGCCGTGGCCGTGGCCACACCGTGCTGACCCGCCCCGGTCTCGGCGATGACCCGCTCCTTCCCCATGCGCCGGGCCAGGAGGACCTGCCCCAGGGTGTTGTTGATCTTGTGGGCCCCCGTGTGGTTCAGGTCCTCCCGCTTCAGGTAGATCCGCTCCAGCCCCATCTCCCCCTCCAGGCGCCTGGCCCGGTACAGGGGAGTCGGACGCCCCACGAAGTCCTTCAGAAGCGCCCGCAGCTCTGCCCAGAAGGAAGGGTCCTCCCGGGCGGCCAGGTAGGCCGCCTCCAGCTCCGCCAGGGCCGCCATGAGGGTTTCGGGCACGTAGCGTCCCCCGTAGGGCCCGAACCGTCCCTTCCCGTTCATCGTTTCCACCGTCGGCGTTCGCCTCTCTGCCAGGATCTGTGCGCGCCCCGGGACCCGAGCGCCCCCGGGAAGCCGGTTTCAGCTCCCCCGCCCCCCCGCCGCGGGCGGGTTCGGCCTCACCGCCTCCATGAAGGCCCGGAGCCGTTGGGGGTCCTTCACCCCGGGGTGCCTCTCCACCCCGGAGCTCACGTCCACCACTTCGGGCCGGAGCCGGAGCAGCGCCTCCCCCACGTTGTCCGGGGTGAGGCCCCCGGCCGCGATGAGGGAAAGGCCCGGGGGAAACCGCTCCCGAAGCTCTCCCACCTCCCTCCAGGGAAAGGCCGTCCCCGTTCCCCCCAGCCGCCGGGGGTGCCACCCATCCAGGAGGAGGCCGTCCACGGCCTCGCCGTAGCGGGCCAACCCCTCCAGGAAGTGGTCCTTCCCCCGGATCCTCAGAGCCTTCCAGACCTTCCAGGGCCCCTCCTCCCTGAGGGCCCGCAGCACCTCCGGGGGCTCCCCTCCGTGAAGCTGGAGGACGGAGGCCCCGGCGGCCCGGGCCGCCTCCGCGGCCTGCCGCACGTCGAGGTCCGCCACCACGGCCACCGCCGGGAGACCCAGGCCCTCCACCACCCCCCGGGCCTGGTAGGGGTCCAGGGCCCGGGGGCTCCCGGGGACCAGGACCACCCCCAGATAATCGGCCCCTTCCCGGGCGGCCATGACGGCGTCCTCCCTCCGGGTGAGCCCGCAGATCTTCACCCGGACCCGGGGGAGGGACGGCTCCCGGGAGAGATCACCCCCCACCGGCCCCGCCCCTCCTCCCTGCCCGTGGGCGCCCCACCAGCCCGGCAGCGGCCCGCCCCGGGTCAGGAGACCGGAGAAAGGCCTCCCCCACCAGGATCCCGTGGACCCCGGCGGCGCCCAGAAGGTCCACCTCCTCCCGGGTCCTGATCCCGCTTTCCGACACCACCGTCACCCCGGAAGGCACAGCCTCCAGAAGCTCCAGGGTCACCTCCAGGGCGGTCCGGAAGGTCTGGAGATTCCGGTTGTTGATCCCCACCATCCCTGCCCCCGCCTCCAGGGCACGGTCCAGCTCGGGCCGGTCATGGACCTCCACCAGGGGCGTGAGGCCGAGCGCCAGCGCCTCCCGGTGGAGGGAGGCGAGCTCGCTCCCCAAGAGGATCCGCACGATCAGGAGCGTCCCGTCGGCGCCCGCGCCCCGGGCCTCCAGCAACTGGAGGGGGTGGAGGATGAAGTCCTTGCGGAAGACCGGCAGGTCCACGGCGGCCCTGACCTCCTCCAGGTCGGCCAGGGAGCCTCCGAAGTAGTCCCGGTCCGTGAGGACGCTCACCGCCGCGGCCCCCCCTTCCTGGTAGCCCGTGGCCACCTCCCCGGGAACCAACCCGGGGCGGATCGGCCCGGCCCCGGGGGAGCGACGCTTGACCTCCGCCATGAGGGCCACCGTCCTCTCACCCCGAAGGGCTCGGGCCAGATCCCGGGGCCGGGGCGCGCCGGCCGCCCGTGCCTCCAGCACCTTCCGGGTGGGAAGGAGGGCCTCCACCTCCCGCCGCTTCGCCGCAACGATGCGGTCGAGGATGCCCCCGCCCCCACGGGGACCTTGCGTTTCGGGCAACGTTCGGGTATCCTGTATTCGGTTCTTGTTCGGGTTCCGCCCGCTGGAGAAGGAACGATGCCCCTCACCAAGCGTCAGAAGGAAATCCTGGATTTCATCCACGGTTTCATCGACGAGCACGGGTACGCCCCGAGCTTCGAAGAGATCGCCCACGCCTTCGGCTACTCCTCCCTGGCCACCGTGCACGAGCACCTGAGCAATCTGGAGCGGAAGGGGTACATCCGGAAGTCCTACAACGAGAGCCGCTCCATCGAGATGGTGGAGGAGGAGGGTCAGCTCCGGGCCATCGAGCTCCCCCTTCTGGGAGCGGTGGCGGCCGGCCTCCCCATCGAGGCCATCCAGGACCGGGAATCGCTGGCCGTCCCGGCGGATATGGTCCGGTCCGGGAAGGAGAACTTCGTCCTTCGGGTCCAGGGCGACTCCATGATCGAAGAGCAGATCCGGGACGGGGACTACATCGTCGTGTCCGCCCAGCCCACCGCTTCCGACGGTGACGTGGTGGTGGCCCTGGTGGGAGGCGACTCGGCCACGGTGAAGAAGCTCTACCGGGAGCCGGGAAACCGGGTCCGCCTCCAACCGGCCAACGCCAGCATGGAGCCCCTGGTGGTGAACGCCGGGGAGGTGGTGGTGCAGGGGGTGGTGGTGGGGCTCATCCGCAGGTTCTGACCGGGAATCGACGGTCGCACGTCCGGGAACGGGGGAGGACCATGGCGAATCTGTTGGCAGGGACGAGGACGGCCCGAACGACCTTCCTGGTGGGGCGGCTCACGAGGGGAAGCGCCCAGATCGTGGTGGTGGAAGGCTCCCAACCCCCGCCCATCCCGGGCCCCTGGACGCTCCGGGCCCTGGTCCGGCCCGCCCGGTTTCCCGGACCCCGGGGGGAGCCGGGGAGCACCATCCACTGATGCCTTTCCTCCCGGGGCCCCGGGGCCGCCGCCGGAGAGGGCGGACCGCCGGGACCCGCGGCTACCGGGCGGCGTTCGAGGCTTCTTTCAGCTCCTCCAGCTTCGCCAGCCCCCACCCCTGTTCCAGCGATCTCCCGGCCACCGCCATGGCATCGGGAAGGGACTCCTCCTTCCCCGCCACGTAGAGAGCTCCGGCGGCGTTCAACAGGACCGCGGCCAGGGCCCCTCCCTCCTCCTCCCCCCTCAATACCCGTAGAATCACCTGGGCGTTCTCGTCCGGCGTCCCCCCCGCCAGGGACTGGGAAGGATAGGTTCTCAAGCCCAGCTGACCCGGGGTGATCATCCCCTCCAGGATCGAGCCGTCTTCCCGGAGCTCCGCCACCTGAGTGGGCCCCAGGGGGCTCATCTCGTCCAACCCGGGGGCGCCGTGGACCACCAGGGCCCTCCTGTGCTTGAGCTCCCGCAGCGCCTCCACGATCAGCCAGAGGATCCCCGGCTCCGCCACCCCGACCATCTGCCGGAGGGCGCCCGCCGGGTTGGCCAGGGGCCCGAGGAGGTTCATGATGGTGGTGATCCCCAGCTCCTTCCGCACCGGGGCCACGTGCCGCATGGCGGGGTGGAGGAGGGGGGCGAACATGAACACGATCCCCGCCTGCTCCAGGACGTGCGCCATCCCCTCCGGGGAGAGCTGGATCTTCACCCCCAGCGCCTCCAGGACGTCGGCGCTCCCGCTCCGGGAGGTGAAGGACCGGTTCCCGTGCTTGGCGATGCGCACCCCCGCCCCCGCCGCCACCAGGGCCGCCGCCGTGGAGATGTTGAAGGTGGTGAGGGTGCCGCCTCCCGTCCCGCAGGTGTCCACGAGATCCTCCGGCTCCGATACCGGTACCGGAACCATGACCCGGCGAAGCGCCCGCACCCCCCCCGCCACCTCGCTGGGAAGCACCCCCCGGGTCCTCAGACCCATGAGGAAGGCCCCTACCTGAACCGGGGAGGCTTCCCCGGACACGATCATGAGGAAGGCTTCCTCCGCCCGCTGGGCCGAGAGGGCCTGGCCCTGGGCCACCTCCGCCAGAAAGGGTCTGAGATCCGCCCCCATGGTGCCGTCCTTCGCCCTCCCATCCGATGCTCCAGGGTTACCAGCCTTGACCGGTAAGGGTACACGCTCTCTGCCGGCGGGGTCCAGCCTTGCTTGACGGGCCCCCCGTCCCCTCTACCTTGGGGTCGTGAGCCCCGACGACACGACACGCTTCCGCCTGACCCTCCACTATGACGGGTCCGCGTTCCTGGGATGGCAGCTCCAGCCCCGGGGACGCACCGTGCAGGGGGAGGTGGAGGCGGCCCTGGAGCGCCTCACGGGCGCCCGGCGCCCCGTTGTGGCCTCGGGGCGCACCGATACCGGAGTCCACGCCACGGGCCAGGTAGCGGCGGTGACCCTCCCTTCCCGGTGGACCGGCCAGGATCTGCTCCGGGCCCTCAACGCCGTGCTGCCGGCCGACCTCTGGGTAGAGGAGGTCCGGGCCGTCTCCCCGGGCTTCCACCCCCGCTACGACGCCCTGGCCCGGAGCTACCGCTACCAGCTGGGGCTGGCCGCCCGGGCCCGCTCCCCCTTCCACCGGCGCTGGTGCTGGCCCCTGGAAGGGGAGGCCGACCTGGATTCCCTCCACAGGGGGGCCGGGCTGATCCTGGGGGAGCATTCCTTCCGGGCCTTCGGCAAGGCCGGGCAGGAGGAGCGGGGCGACCGCTGCGTGGTGGACCGGGCCGAGTGGGTGGGGTGGGGGGAGCTGGGGCTGGCGTTCCATATCACCGCCAACCGCTTCCTCCACCACATGGTGCGCTACCTGGTAGGAACCATGGTGGACGTGGCCCTGGGGAGGCGGGGGCTTGAGGAGCTGGTGGAGCTCCTCACCGAGCCCGGTACCCCCCTGAGGACCTCTCCCCCCGCTCCACCCCAGGGCCTGTTTCTCGCCCGGGTGGATTACCCCCAGGACGGCGGTCGGCTAGATTAGTTTTTCCCCTTCAACCCATCGAACGAGACCATGAAGATCTTCCTGGACACCGCAGACGTGAAGGAGATTCGCCGGGCCGCCGAGGCGGGACTCATCGACGGCGTCACCACCAACCCCACCCTCCTCGCCAGGGCCGCCGGAGGAAGGGACGCCAAGGAGATCTTCAGGGAGATCGCCGAGATCGTGGACGGGCCGGTGAGCGCCGAGGTGATCGCGCTGGACCTGGCCACCATGGTCGAGGAGGGGCGCCGCCTGGCCAAGCTCCATCCCAACATCGTCATCAAGGTTCCGCTCACCGAGGACGGGTTGAAAGCCTGCCGGGCCCTGCGCTCCGAGGGGATCGGGGTGAACGTCACCCTCTGCTTCTCCCCCCTCCAGGCCCTCCTGGCCGCCAAGGCCGGCGCCACCTTCATCTCCCCCTTCGTGGGGCGCCTGGACGACATCGCGGCGGACGGGATGCAGCTCATCTCCCAGATCCGCCAGATCTACGACAACTACGGGATGGACACGGAGATCCTGGTGGCGTCGGTCCGCCACCCGCAGCACGTGGTGGAGTCCGCCCTCATGGGAGCCGACTGCGCCACCATCCCCCCCAAGGTTCTCTGGCAGCTGGTCAAGCACCCCCTCACCGACGCCGGGGTGGAGGCCTTTCTGGAAGACTGGAAGTCCCTGGGCCAGGTGCTGTAGAAGGAGGCGCCTCATGAACCCTTCCCGACCCCCCTTCCCTTCCCGGTACCGGGCCGCGCTGGCCCTCCTTCCGAGCTTCCTCCTCCTCGGGGGCGCGGGCGGGTGCGGGCCCCGGGGTGAGGGAAGCCGCTCGGGGGACGCCTGGGCCCAGGAGGCCGCCGGTGTCCGGCCCGCGGCCCCGGCGCCCGGGGCGCAGACCGGCGGGGAGGCTTCGGCCCTCCTGCCAGGGGGCGACACGCAGGATCCCTCCGGCCAGGGGGTCGAGGCCAGCCGGACCACGGCCATCGTGAGGGCGGCGGAGCGGGTGGCCCCGGCGGTGGTGAGCGTGAACGTGCTCCGGCAGGAGCTCATCCGGGCCACGAGCCTGTGGGAGGAGATGTTCCTCCCGCCGGGAGGCTCCCGCAGGTCCGCGGGCTACGGCTCGGGGATCGTGTTCGACGCCGGGGGCCACATCCTCACGAACGACCACGTGGTGCGGGGAGCCCAGGAGATCCGTGTCACCTTCCCCGACGGGAGGGACCTGCCCGCCCGGCTGGTGGGGAGCGACGGCCTCACGGACGTGGCCGTCCTGGAGGTGGAAGGGGATAACCTCCCCGTGGCCCCCCTGGGGAGCTCCCAGGGACTCATGATCGGGGAGTGGAGCATCGCAATCGGGAACCCCTTCGCCTACCTCCTCTCCAACTCCGAACCCTCCGTGACCGCCGGGGTGATCAGCGCCGTGGGGCGCCACATCATCCCCTCCGGGGACGGCCAGGGGTTCTACCTGGGGATGATCCAGACGGACGCCTCCATCAACCCCGGGAACTCCGGGGGCCCCCTGGTGAATGCCCTGGGGGAGGTCATAGGCGTCAACACCTCCATCTTCTCCCGGAGCGGCGGGAGCGAGGGGCTCGGCTTCGCCATCCCCATCGACCGGGCCCTGCGGGTGGCCGCGGACCTGATCCAGTTCGGGGAGGTGCGGAGGGCCTGGACGGGCGTGGAGGTGGACGCGGTGGAGGCGGACGAGTGGGGACGGAGCCGGGGGGTGCGGGTGGCCCGGGCGGCTCCGGGCTCCCCCGCCGCGGAGGTGGGGCTCTCCCCGGGAGACCACCTCCTGCGGGCGAACGGACGCCCCCTGACGACCCCCCTGGACTTCGAGGCCGTGCTCCTGGACCTGAGGGCGGGCGATCCGGTGGAGCTGGAGGTGGAGGGGAGGCGCCGGCCCCTTCGGGTCGTGGCCGAGACCCTCCCCACCTCCCGGGCGGAGCGGGTCCAGATCCTGGAGAACCTGGAGGTCATCACGGTGACCCCCGAGGTTCGGGCCGAGCGGGGCCTTCGAAGCGAGGCCGGGGCCCTCGTCGCCGGTATCGCGCCGGAGCTTTCCCAGAGCCTCAGGCTCCGGGAAGGAGACGTCATCTTCGGCATCAACAACACCCCGATCCGGACGGCGGAGGATGCGGCCCAGGCCTTCCGGGCCCTCCGGGCCGGGATGCGGGTGAGAATCTACTTCGAGCGGAGCGGCGCCCAGGGATTCCAGGAGTTCGTCGTCCGGTAGAAGATGAAGGAGGCCCCGGCTGGATCGCCCCCGGTGAGCTGATCCCCCGGGGTCCCCGCCGCCCACCACCAGACAGGAAGGACATCGTGAGCGAACCCGAGGCCAAGGACCGCTACCTCCACCCCCTGGGGGACCGGTACGCCTCCCGGGAGATGCAGAAGATCTTCTCCCCCGGGTACAAGTTCGGATACTGGCGCCGTCTCTGGCTGGCCCTGGCGGAAGCGGAGCAGGAGCTGGGCCTTCCCATCCCGCCCGAGGCCCTGGAGCAGATGAGGGCGGCGCTGGACGACCTGGACCTGGAGAAGGCGGCGGAGTACGAGCGCCGCTTCCGTCACGACGTCATGGCCCACGTCCACCTCTTCGGGGACAAGGCCCCCGCGGCCCGGGGCATCATCCACCTGGGGGCCACCAGCGCCTACGTGGGGGACAACACCGACCTCATCCTCCACCGGGAAGCCATGCTCCTCATCCGGGACCGGATCGTCCGCTGCATCCGGGTCCTGGAGGCCTTCGCCCGGAAGTACCGCGACCTTCCCACCACCGGCTTCACCCACTTCCAGCCTGCCCAACCCACCACGGTAGGAAAGCGGGCCACCCTCTGGATCCAGGACTTCCTCCTGGACCTCGAGGAGATCGACTTCCGCCTCCAGACCCTCCGCTTCCGGGGGGCGAAAGGCACCACCGGGACCCAGGCCTCCTATCTGGACCTCTTCGAGGGCAACCACGGAAAGGTGCAGCAGCTCGATCAGATGGTGGCGCAGAAGATGGGCTTCCCCCGCTCCTTTGGCGTCACCGGCCAGACCTACACCCGGAAGGTGGACCAGGCCCTCCTGGCCACCCTGGCGGGGGTGGCCTCCTCGGCGGCGAAGCTCGGCAACGACCTGCGGCTCCTGGCCCACCTGCGGGAGGTGGAGGAGCCCTTCGAGGCGGAGCAGATCGGCTCCTCCGCCATGCCCTACAAGCGCAATCCCATGCGGGCGGAGCGGATCTGCTCCCTTTCCCGCCACGTGATCGCGCTGACCCTGGACCCGGCCTTCACCGCCGCCACCCAATGGCTGGAGCGGACCCTGGACGACTCCGCCAACCGCCGGGTCTCCATTCCCGCGGCCTACCTCACCCTGGACGGGATCCTGGTGTTGGTGGAGAACGTGGCCCGGGGGTTGGTGGTGAACCCCACCGTCATTCGCAAGAACCTCGGGGAGCACCTTCCCTTCCTGGCCACCGAGACGGTCCTCATGCTGGCGACCCAGAACGGGGGAGACCGGCAGGACCTCCACGAACGCATCCGCCGGCACTCCCTGGAAGCGGCCCGGCGGATGAAGGAAGAGGGGTCCGCCCCGGACCTCCTGGAGCGCATCGCCGCGGACGAGGCCTTCGCCCTCTCCCTGGAGGAGCTCCACGCTCTGGTGGATCCCCGTCGCTTCGTGGGGCGGGCCCCGGAGCAGGTGGACCGCTTCCTGGCGGAATGGGTAGACCCCATCCTCATGCGCCATCCCGAATCCGACGACCGAACCCTTGGAGAGGCCGATGTCCGTGTCTGATCCTCTGTTTGGCGCCGCCCCCCCGCTCCACCGGAGCGAGCTGCCCCTCCCCCTCCTGGCCCGGGGGAAGGTCCGTGACATCTACGAAGGCGGCCCCGACTCGCTCCTGCTGGTGGCCAGCGACCGGGTGAGCGCCTTCGATGTGGTCCTCCCCCAACCCATCCCCCACAAGGGGGAGGTCCTCACCCAGATCACGGCCTGGTGGCTGAGCCAGCTCGGCACCCTGGTGGACCACCACCTGATCTCGGTGCGGCCGGAGGAGATCGAGGAGCGGATCCCGGCGCTGAAGGGAACCCGGGAGCAGTGGGCCCGGCGCTCCATGCTGGTGGAGCGCGCCCAACCCGTGCTGGTGGAGTGCGTGGTGCGGGGGTACATCACGGGCTCGGCCTGGAAGGAGTACAGGACGGAGGGGACGCTGGCCGGAGAGCCGCTCCCGGCAGGCCTCAAGGAGAGCGGGCGCCTGGAGCCGGCGGTCTTCTCCCCTGCCACCAAGGCCCAGGAGGGGGACCACGACGAGAACATCCCCTTCGGCGCCGTGGAGGAGCTTCTGGGGGCGGATCTGGCCCACCGTCTCCGGGACCTCGCCCTGGAGATCTACGCCCACGGTCACCGCACCGCCGAAGGAAGGGGGATCATCCTGGCGGACACCAAGTTCGAGTTCGGACACCACCCCGACGGAAGGCTCCTCCTCATCGACGAGGTCATGACCCCCGACTCCTCCCGCTTCTGGCCCCGGGAGCACTACCAGGTGGGGCGCGGCCAGCCCTCCCT
>JBFYZD010000192.1:0-3390 GCA_041309685.1 Gemmatimonadales bacterium
GAACGGCGCAAGGTGTCCGTCTTCGGCTACGTCGGCATCTGGGGTTTCATCCTGGGCCCCCTGACCCTGGGCCTGATTGCCTGGCGCGGCTGGCGCGGACGCCGATACCTGGAGGGGACCCCCGGGATCCGCCGCCGGTTGGCCTTTGGGTTTCTTCTGTTTGTTGGGGCCGGTGCCTTCATCGAGGAACTCGCCAACTTTGTCGAAAGGGAGAGTGCCGCCCATGCCCTGCAGGTGTTTGCGGAGGAAGTGGGGGAGATGGCGGGGGTGACCATCATCCTGTGGGCTGTCTGGGACCTCTTCCTCCGATGGGGACTTCCCTCCGTGGTCCTTTGGCTCGGTTCAAGCCTCGGGAGGAGTGTCAAAGGAAGCGCCGAGCCACTGCCTGGCGAACCAGTTCGGCAGCTTGACCATCCCCGTAGGCCAGTCGATCCCAGTCCCTCCCGCGACCCGGGTGTTTCTTGAGGGTCTCGGCCAACCCGCCGACTCCCCCGGGAGGAAACAGCACATTGGCGCCTGTGGCGACCGTTTCCTCCCACTCGGTCTCCCCGCGTAGCGTCACGCAGGGCACTCCCAGCCAGTAGGCCTCCCGCTGGAGCCCTCCGGAGTCCGTCAGAATCACTTCGGCACTCCTTGCCCAGGTGACCATCTCCAGATAGCCCACGGGCTGGCTTATGCGGAGGTTCGCCGGCAGGGTCTCAAGGAGGCCTCGGTCCCGGAGGGCCCCCACGGTCCGGGGGTGCGCGGGGAAGAACACCGGGACCGGCAACTCGGCGATCGCTGTCAGCAACCCTCCCAGCCAATCGCCCCTTCCAGTGATCTCGGCCCGATGAACCGTCAGGAGTGCGAAGGGCGGCTGAATCCCCCACTCCTCCCATGGAGTGGGTTGGGCTGCGGGACGATCCAGGGCCCTCCGTAGCACATCCCGGGCCACATCCCCGGTGAAGACCACCTCCTGGCCGCTGGCTGCCCGACCGGTGAGGAAGTCGGTCGCGGCTCTCGAGGGTGCGCAGAGGAGGGCGCTGATCTCGTCCACCACCCGTCGGTTCACTTCTTCGGCAAGGACCAGGTCCTTGGTGCGGAGACCGGCCTCAACGTGAACCACCGGCCGCCGTTGTTGGGCCGCAGCGAGGGCGCAGCCGAGAGTGGAATTCGTGTCCCCGATGACCACGACGACTTCTGGTTCGCGCACGGCGAGGGTTTCCCCGGCTCGGAGGAGCACCTCCGCCGTCTGCCTGACGTGATCCGCTGACCCAACTTCGAGGTAGTGGTCCGGCGGCCGCACTCCAAGCTGTTGGTAATGGAGGCCGTTCAGCTCCCAGTCATAGTGCTGGCCGGTGTCGATCGTGATGACGTCCCAATTCCTCTCGAGAGCCTCCACCAGGACCGAGGCCTTCACGACCTGTGGCCGGGTGCCGTAACAGAGAGCGAGCTTCCGGGTGGAGGAACGGGTGTCTTGATCGGTGGGAGCGTTAGCGTTCTCCATGGGGGTGGGGGGTTCCGGGCCCTTCCTGTTCAGGTGGAAGTGATTTCGGGTGTGGCGTGGCGGAGGGCGTGCACCAACTCGATGGCGGGCCTGGCGTCGGCGATGGTGAATCCCCGACCGGCCAGGACCTCTTCATATACCACCGTGTGCAGATCCCG
This sequence comes from Gemmatimonadales bacterium, assembly GCA_041309685.1. GTDB lineage: Bacteria > Gemmatimonadota > Gemmatimonadetes > Longimicrobiales > Gaopeijiaceae > JBFYZD01. The sequence goes on from JBFYZD010000192.1 coordinate 1,645, forward strand.
GAACCCACCGCTGAACTCGACCTCTTCGCCGTCGACGGTGATGGCCCGATAGGTGGCCTGGGTTGGCGGAATGCCTTCCGGTAGGTCGTTCCGATCGATGGAGAGGAACCACTCCACGTCAGCACGCTCCAGCTCCAGCTCCCCTCCCATGCGATTCTCCCGGGAGACGAGAAGGCGGCTGGAGCCCACAGGCCCGAAGATCCACAGGAGCATGTCGAAGAAGTGGACTCCGATGTTGGCAGCGATTCCCCCCGACCTCACCGGATCTCCCTTCCAGGAGTATCGGTACCAGGTGCCCCGGCTGGTGACGTAGTGGAGCCGGACCCTGTGTCGCCTCGATCTGTCGGCGCGGATCTTCTCCCTGAGGGCCAGCAGGCTCGGATGCACCCGAAGCTGGAGAACGGCATCGACCCTCCGGCCGGATTCCCGTTGGAGGTCCTCCAGGGCATCCAGGTTGCGGGGGAAGAGCACAAGAGGTTTCTCGCAGATGGCATCGGCGCCGATGCGAAGGGCCAGTCGAACATGGGCATCATGGAGATGGTTCGGAGAGCAGACGCTCAGGAAATGGACCCTCCCCTCCTCCGGTCCTCTCCGCAGCTTCTCCAGGTGCCGGTCGAAGCGCTCGAACTCGGAAAAGAACGCGGCTTCCGGAAAATGTTGATCCAGCACCCCCACCGAATCGTGGGGATCCATGGCGGCTACCAACCGGTTTCCAGTGTCCCGAATGGCGGCCAGGTGGCGGGGAGCGACGAACCCGGCCACGCCGGTGATGGCGAAATTCCTCATGAATCCCCAATGTGTCAAAGCCTGGGAGGTTCCCCCCGGGCTCGGAAGAGCCGGAGCCTACCGCATGACGCTAACCCCAAGGCCGACGGCATTTCAAGGTCACGTCCCCAGGGGGTGGCAGAAGGCTCCGGAGTTCCCGGGAAGGTTGTGGGCCGAGCCCGTGTCCCATCCACATCGGCACCGCTCTTGCTCTGATATCTCTGGTCAATGATGATTGGCGGTCGTATGGTTCCATTTTCCCTTCCCCGATTCCGGCCTCGGAGGCTTTCGTGCGACGTGTGCTCCTCTGTTCCACCCTGCTGGCGGCCGTGACCCTGTCCGCCTGCGAGGACGGCGCAGACATCCTCATCATCGATGAGCCGTCTTCGACCCTCCTGGTGGAAAACAACGCCGACGAGGGGGAGGGCTCTCTGAGGGCGGCGCTGGAGACGGCCAGCTCCGATCCGGTGGTGAACTCCATCCAGGTGGTGGCGGGGGTGGGATCGATCAGCCTCGCCAGCTCCCTCGAGTACACCGGAAGCCAGGCCCTGCGGATCATCGGCAATGGCCTGGTCATCGACGGGGGCGGATGCGGGTGCGACGTACTTGCCTCCAGCGGGGGAGCGGACCTGGACCTCTTCGACCTGGTCCTCCGGGAGGGGGAGGCGGGTCTTCGAGTGGACGTCCCCAGCGGCCGCACCGGGGTCGTGTCGGTGCGGCTGATCCGGGTCACCGTCGAGGACAACGAGGGCGCCGGCGTGTACGTCAGGGAGCAGGGCGCCAGCTCCGCAGCGAGCCTCCCGGAGGAGCTGGTTTCGACGACCGTTCGTCAGAACGGGTTCGGGCAGGGGACGACGGACACGGCCGGGGTGCGGATGGACGAGGTGGGGGAGGGGGACCTCCTCTTCCTGGCCCGGGACCTGACGGCCACGGCCAACGCCGGCGACGGGGTGGACCTGAACGAGGAGGGGAGCGGGGACC
>JBFYZD010000193.1:0-3379 GCA_041309685.1 Gemmatimonadales bacterium
CCCTGGGCCGAGCAGAACCGACCCAGGCGGTGGCCCGCCCACTCGCTGGCCATCGGGCCCGTGTGGGTGGCCACATTCCCGCGGCCGTCCATGACCGAGAGCTGCCGTCCTTCCTTCGGCCAGCGCTCACCGAGAGGATCGGGATCCGATGCCAGGAGGGAGTCCACCACAGCCTGGGGCGGGAGCCCCGCCCGTAGCAGGGCCAGCCCTTGGGGGCCGTAGCCCACGTCCACCCAGGCCTGGGTAGCCACCACCCCCACGTCGGCCTCCCCCCATAACACCCCGTTGCCCACCGAGAACACCCGCGACTGCACCGCCACCCCCACCTCTCCCGTGGCCGGGTCGAAACCGAGGATGCTGAAGGTGGCCACCGGGGGCCAGTCCTGCCTCAGGGTCCCTTGTGGCGCGGGTCCGTCCTGGGCTCTCGCCGGCGGGGGCGTCGTCCATATGAGGGCACCGGCGAGCAGGAGAGGGATCAGGCGAAGGGCGGGACAGGGGATGGTCATGGGCAGCGGTCTCCTTCGGGGTCAGCGGCGCCGGCCAAGATAACCCCGAGCCGGCGACGGCGGCCACGGCGGAGCCTTCCTGTCGGCGCTGGTGTTGTTCTCCACCTTCGGCGCCATCAGCGGGATCATCCTGGCTGGGAGCGACTACCCCCACCTCATCGGCAGCCTGGAGAAGGTGAAGGAGAGCGTGCGGGCCCTGGGGCTGGCTTCAGGGGACGAGGCCAAGATCCTGGGAGGGAACGCGAAGAAGGTGTTGGGTATGGGGAAGGGGGGGAAGTGGGGATCGTATTCGCTACCCCTCCCCCAATCCCAGCCCGGGCCGGAGGCCGGCCAGAAACTCCTGGGCCGGGACGCATCTCACGCCGTCAACCAGCAAGCGGTGGGCGCCCCGGTATACGAAGATCGTCCCGCACTGCGGGTAGTCCTCCTGGAAGGCCCGGAGGGAGCGCACGTCCTCCCTGCGCACCGTGGCCCCGTTCTTCACCTCCACGGCCCAGAAGCCGTCCTCTCCGTAGACCACGAAGTCCACCTCCACCCCGGAGCGGGTGCGCCAGTAGGCCAGCTCGAACCCGCCCCCCGAGTAGGCGATCCAGGCGCGCAGGTGCTGGGCCACCAGGCCTTCCAGGGCGGCGCCCCCGATCTCGTGGGGGCGGTCGAGGGGTCCGGTGGGACGCAGCGACCGGAAGACCCCGGCGTCGAAGAGGTAGAGCTTGGGGTGGGCTGCGGTCGCACGCTTGGCCCGGCGGGTGAACACCGGCACTCGCCAGGCGAGAAGGAGGTCCTCCAGGATCTCGAGATATCCCTCCACCGTCTTGCGGCTGGCCTGCGTCTCCCGGGCCACGTTGCTGACGTTGAGCACCGAGGCATGGGAGAAGCTCACCACCTCGAGAAAGCGCGTGAACGTGTCGACGCCGCGGACCAGCCCCTCGGCCTTGACCTCCTGGTCCAGATAGAGGCTGGCGTAAGCGGCCAGCGTCTCCGCGGGATCGGACGCGGCGACCACCAGGGGCACGAGTCCCCGCGCCAGGCTGCTCTCCAGGTCGAAGCCCGGAAGCTCCGCCGCCATGAACGGGTGCATCGTCCGCAGCGCCGCTCGCCCGGCCAGCAGATCGGTGCCGCCCCGGCGGATCTTGCGGGCGCTGGAGCCGGTCAGGACGAACCTCCTTGCCGCTCCCGCTTCCATGAGGTCGTGCACGACGGGCAGCAGCTCTGGTACCCGCTGCACCTCGTCCAGGACGACGTCGGCGCGCCCGGGGTTGCCCAGCACCAGCTCGTGCAGCCGCTCGGGGCGGGCGCTCAGCTCCCGATGCACCTCGGGCCTGAGCAGGTTGACGAAGAGGGCGTCGGGCAGCGCCTGGCGGAGCCAGGTGGTCTTGCCGGTCCCGCGCGGCCCGAAGAGGAAGAAGCTCCCGGCCGGGAGCCCGAGGAAACGCTCGTGAGTCGCCATATTGGGTCGCAAAATGGCGAGAACGATGCCGGAATGCAAGCGTGCCAGGGCCGCCGCGGAGCGGGCTTCGCTCAGGAAGCGCCCCCGAGCCGCGTCGTCCCGCTGGAGACGGGGGGGAAGGAACTTCAGGGCCACCTTGCGCTGGAGGGAGGTGTCCTCCGCCAGGAATACCTACCCCATCCCTCCCTCGCCGATCTTCTCCAGGATGCAATACTGGCCAAAGGCGCTGCCGATGCTGAGAGGCCTCTCAGCGGTTCACCGGGCCGAGGTACCTGTCCAGCCAGGTCAGGGTCTCCTTGACGTACCCGACCCGGGGCGGGATGTGGTCCGTGTCGTATAGGATCAGTCGCTTGTGTTCCGGAGGGGTGCCCAGGAGGTCGAACATGGGCTTGATGCCATCTTCCAGTGCCGCGTCGTACCGCCCGTTCAACATGAGGGTCGGCGCCTTCACCCGGCTCACGTAGGTGAACGGATCCGCTTCCGGACGTGGCTGCTCTACGGGAGTGTAGGGAAGGCCTCCCCCCAGCAGCACGCTGGCCTTGATCCGGTCTTCCACCGCCGGGATGATGGCTCCCAACGGCCCCCCCCAGCTCATGCCGTAGTAGGCCAGCTTCTGGCTGTCGATGTCGGGGCGGGTCTCCAGGTAATCCACGGACCGCCTGAAGTCCTTCACCAGCTGCGCCAGATACTCGGCATAGGCCCGGGATCCGTCTCCCCCATGGATGGCGGTCAGGGCCGGATCCATCCGCTCGAAGGTCCCCTTGTAGACCGGGTAGAGGACGGCTCGGCCGCTCGTCACCAGGAAGGACAGGAACATGGAGTACTCGTAGTAGCTCTCGATGTCCTCGCTCCAATCCCCCCAGGTGGAGGCACTCCCAGGGAAGTAGATGACGGTCTGAAAGGGAGGAGGCGTGTTCGCCGGGAGGAATAGGTGCGCCGATACCCGTTCTCCGCCGTAGGCCGCCTCGAAGGAGACCTTCTCCCGAATCCACCCTCCGGCACTCTCCACCCGGTGCTCCACCCGGGCGTTCAGGTCGGTGCCGTCGTAGGCGAACCGCTCCTTGTAGACCTGGTAGATGGCATCGGGTACGCGCGGTTCCCCGTAGAAACCCCTGACCCCCTCGGCCACCGCCTGTGCCTGGAACATTGCGGCGGGGATGGCGTCGAGATCGGGGTAATAGGCCAGACGAAGGCCGTTCTTGGGGGAACGGTCCAGGGGAGGAGCTTGGGCCACTCTGTCGAACTCATACACGTTGTCGTCCCAGGCTCCTCCCCGGATCGCACGTCCGCCCTGAGTCTCGTTCCAGCACCACTCGCGGACGTTCCCCGGCATGTCGAAGGTCCCAAAGGGAGTGAGGCTGGAAAGGCTCCCCACCGGGACGGGGCCCAGGCTGTTGAAGTTGGTGAAGGGCGCCAGGATGGCGCC
>JBFYZD010000194.1:0-5765 GCA_041309685.1 Gemmatimonadales bacterium
ACGGTGATGGGCACGGTGGCCTGGAAGGTCCCGTCCAGCGCATTGAGGAGCACGCCGGCGCCCGAGGTGGCCTCGTAGGGACCTCCCAGGAGGGTGACGGAGCCTCCGGTGGTGGACTGGACGTCCACCATGGCGTTGGCCCCCGCGCCGTAGGCGATGCTCCCGTCGAAGGTCACGGCCGCGCCGCCGCCCGCCACCTCCAGCCCTTCTCCCATGGGGTTGGTGATCGTGACGTCGGTGAAGGTGATGGTCCCGTCCGCGTAGGACAGGGAGATTCCGCTGCCTCCAGGGCTGGAGATGGACACCTGGCTCACCTGGGCTCCGGTGAACTCGCTCCCCCCGATCCCGCTCCCGGCCGGGCTTTCGATGCTGAACCCGGCCACGGTCACGTCGCTGGCGAGCTGCACCGTTGCGGGCGTGTAGCTGGTCAGCCTCGGGCGGCTCGGGCCCGCGGGCACGAGCTGGCCGAAGCCGTCGAGAGCCAGCCCCACGGCCTCTCCTTCCAGGATCTGTCCGTCCTGGAGGGAGATGCCGTCCATGATGTCGTAGATCGACCCGTCCCCGAAGTACACGAAGATGCGCTCTCCCTCAGCCGCCGTCACGGCGTCGCCGAGGTCCTGGAACGGGCTGCTGGAGATCCCGGTGCCCACCGCCGGGTTGGCGTTGTTGACGTACCACACGATGAGAGAGACCTCCACCGTCACCGTGGCGCTGGCGCCGCTGTTCACCGTGTAGGGGAACTCGTCGGTGCCGTTGAACCCTGCCGGCGGGGTGTAGGAGAAGTCGCCGTCGGCCTGCATGACCACCGTTCCTCCATTGGCGGAGGCGAAGGGGCCCAGGCTGGTGACGGTAAGGGTGGGGGTGGAGGCCAGCACGTTCACCGCGTCGGCGGTGTGGGGGGTGGCGGGAACCGGCCAGCCTCCCGCGATCAGCTCGGTGTTGCCCGCGGTGAGGTAGCTTGCCGGCTCAGGGGTGTCGAAGACGGTGAGGCTGACCACCGCCGGGGCGGAGGGGAGCCCTCCGTCGTTGGCCACGTACTCGAAGCTGTCCGGGCCCAGGGCCCCGGGAGTGGGCGTGAAGGTGACCTCGGCGCTGGTGGGTCCGGTGGAGGTGACCGGGCCCAGGGATCCGTTGGTGGGCCCGGCGGTCACGGAGAAGGTGAGGGCATCCCCATCGGGGTCGGACCCCGTCAGGGTGATGACGATGGGCGTCTCGTCGTCCGTGCTGTCCGCCACGGCGAGGGCGAGGGGCGGCCGGTTGATGTCCACCATGACCGTGACGGTATCGTTCCAGGGCACGCTGTCCGTCTGGTTCAGCCCCAGCACCCAGCCGATGTTCATGACCGAGTCCGGCGGGCTCGCGCCCACGATCCCCACGAGGCGCAGCGTGGCGGTGTCGCCCACGGCCAGGTCGCCCACGGTCCAGCTTCCGGTCACGTCGTCGTAGCTGCCCTGGGAGATGCCGTCCACGCGGTCGAAGACCACGCCGGCGGGCAGGGTGTCTCCCACCGCCACTCCGGAGGCGGCGGCGAAGCCGTTGTTCCAGACCCTCACTTCCCAGGTGATCTCCCCACCCTCGGCCGCTACCGGGGTGAGGGAGGTCTTCGAGATTTCCAGCTCCGCCCCGTAGACGTCGAAGACCACCGTGGCGGTGTTGTCCACCGGGGTCTCTTCGTGCTGGTAGAGCCCGCTGACGGTCGCGGTGTTGGTCACCGTCTGGGCGAAGGTCCCGTCGTTCACCTGGGCGGTGATGACCAGCGTGTCCACCTGCCCCACCTCCATGATTCCCACGGTCCAGAGGCCCGTCCCGGGGACGTAGCTCCCCCGGGTGACGGTGTGGGCCTGGTAGGCCAGTTGGAGCGGGACCGTATCGGTGACCGCCACCTGCGTGGCCCGGGTCGTCCCGGTGTTCTCGACAACGACGGTGTAGTGGATGATCTCGGTCTCGCCGGGCGTGGCGTTGTCCACCGCCTTGGTGAGGCCGAGGTTCACCCCCCTCACCTCCAACGACTGCGTGGCGAAGTTGTTGCCCACGGTCTCATCGCCCTGATCCACGCCGGTGAGAGAGGCGAAGTTGTTGATGATGGTGGGGTAGGTCCCCTGGTTCACGACCGCGCGTAGCTGCAGGGTCGCCTGTCCGCCCACCAGGACGGAGGGGACCGACCAGGTGCCGGAGGGCGCGTCGTAGCTGCTGCCCATTCCCGGGAAGGACTGGAGAAGGGTCAGCCCGGGGGGCAGGGTGTCCACCACCACCGCGTTCGTGGCCCGGCGGGGCCCGTTGTTCTGCAGGGTCAGGAGGAAGAGGACGGTGTCTCCCTCCACGGGGAAGGGGGCGTCCACCCCCTTGGTCAGCGCCAGATCAAGCCCCACCACGTCGACCTCGGCCGTCGCCGAGTCGTTGTCCCCGTTCTCGTCGAGCTGGTCCACGTCCACCTTGCCGGCCCAGTTGGAGAGGGTCTCCCCCATCCGGCCCGGGTCCACGGTAGCCCGGAGCGTGAGCGAGTCGGTGGCGCCGGGCGCCAGGGTGCCCACCGTCCACAGGCCCGAGGGCGGGTCGAAGCTCCCCCGGCTGACCGTGTGGCTCAGGTAGGTGAGGCCCGCGGGCAGGGCGTCGGAGACCTCCAGTCCGGTGGCCCCCAGAAGGCTGACGTTCCCCGCCCACACCGTGAAGGTCACCGTGTCCCCGGCCACCGCCGTGGCGAGGTCCACCGCTTTGGTCACCTCGATGTCGGTGGGGACGACCTGCACCGAGGCGCTGGCCGTGTCGTTGGCCGGGAGCGTATCCACCTCGGCCCGGGCGGTGATGGCGGCGTGGTTGGTGATGGTCTCCCCGGTGGTCTCGTCCAGGGGTCTCCCCACCATGATCAGCCTGGCGGAGTCCCCCGGAGCCAGGCTCGCCACGGACCAGACCCCGGTCACGGAGTTGTAGCCGGCGGGGGGAATCATCGTCTCCGACCGGCGCTCCAGGGACGCGGGCAACAGGTCCGTGACCTGGATCGCGGTGGCCGGCCGCGTACCCAGATTGCGGAGGGTCACCGTGAAGGTGACGTCCTCCCCCTCTCCGGCCACGGCTCTGTCCACGGTCTTGGCAAGGGCCAGGTCGAGGAAGGGGTTGTCCACATCGAAGGGGGCGCTGGAGGCCGTCTCCGGGATCCCCTGCCCCGACGCGACCAGCCGGAAGGTGCCGCCATCGAAGAGGTGGAGGTCGTGGAAGGTGGCCAGGCCCTCCTCGGCGGCCCGCGTGAGGGTGCCGAAGAGGACGCCCGCCTGCGGCGGGAAGAAGAAAGGCGCCTCCTCCTCCGGTCCGGCATGGGGGCCGTGGATCCACTGCACGGCGCCGGGAGCCAGGAAGAGGGTCCCCGGGTCGCTCCGGAGGGCCCAGTCGGGCGTCACCCACTCCGGGAGAAGGTCCGGGGCCGGGAGGGGGCTTTCCACGGTCCCGCCCGACAGGGAGATGGTCCCCGTGTAGTTGGTGGCCCTGCTCCCTCCGGCGTCCGTGGCCTCCACGGACGGGTGGGGTCGGATGGTGTCCCCGGACTCCACGTTGGAGGGCTCCTGGACCCAGCGGAGCGCCACGGCCACCTGCTCCACGAGGATCGAGGCGTAGGCCGTGACCCCCCCGGCGGCGGCGGAGACTTCTCCCGTGCCGTTCCCCACCGCTGTCACCACCCCACCTTCCCTGACCCGCGCCACCGTGGTGTCGGTGGAGGACCACTGGAACAGGACGCCCTCGATGAGGTTTCCGGTGGCGTCCCGCGCGCGGGCCGTGAACGCCGCGGTGTCGCCCAGGCTCACGAAGGACCTGGGGTTGGGCGTGACCTCGATGCGGGCGACGGCCTGCGTCACCACCAGGGTGGCGGTCCCGCTGACCCCGGTGCCGGGCGCCGCGCCTCCCCCTCCGCCGGGCGCGACCGCCGCGGCCGCTTCCGCCCGGATGACGGCGGTGCCGTTGGTCACCGAGGTGGCCAAACCCTCCTCATCCACCGTGGCCACGCCGGGTTCGGAGCTGGTCCAGAGGAAGAGCCCGTCGGGGATGGGGTTGTCCCGGGCGTCGAATCCCACTGCCGTGAAGCGGAGGGTGTCGGCCAGGGAGAAGAGGTTCGCCGCTTCCGGCTCCACCTGCACCCTGACCGGGGCCTGCTGCACCACCGCCAGCGCCGAGGCGCTCAGCGCCGGGTTCGAGACACTGGTGACCGTGATCAGGGTCACGCCGTTGCTCAGCGCCCGGAACCGGCCGCCCCCCTGGCTCTGGAGGACGGCGGGAGACGCGACCGACCAGGTGACCGCTTCCCCGGAGATGGGGTCCCCGCGGGGGTCGACCACCGCGGCCGCGAGCTGGATCTCCTGCCCGAGGGACACCCACCATGCCGTGTCGGGAAAGATCGTCACGGCGGCGGGGCGGGGGAGGATGCGAACCGAGGCCGTGTCGGCCTTCGTGCCCGCGCTGGCGGCCACCAGGGCCGTGCCGGAGCGGAGTCCGGTGAGGGCCCCGCTGGAGGAGACCGTGGCCACATCGGGGGTCAGGGAGCTCCAGAAGATCTGGGGCGAGCCACCGCTTCCCTCGCTCGTGACCTGGGCCTGGAGCTGTTGGGTGGTGCCCTCCAGGAGATCGGGGATGGGGCCCTGGATGGATACGGCCGTAACGGTGAGGTTCCCCAGGGGGCCGCGCCCCACTTCGACGTTCTGGAGGGTGGAGGCTGCGCCCGGGCGGAGGGGGAAGGGCCCTGCCTGTCCGCTCCATTCCACACTCTCCACTTCCTGCCCGTTGACCAGGGTGACGTGGATGAGCTCGATGGTCAGGATCACCATGGGATCGGGATCGCTGGGCACCACCAGCGCCACCGCGATGGCCCACTCCTCCGCGGCCGGGTCCACATCCAGCACCGTCGTTCCCAGGAGGGAGTCGGTTCCCTCCAGATACGCCCTCACCCGGATCCGGTTGATGGGGCTCATCCCCTCCACGGCCAGGGCCGGATGGAAGACCGGCGCCAGGGACAGCTGGGCCAGGGGCTCCTGGGGGAGGTCCGTGGGGGCGTTCCCCTCGGTGCACGTGCCCAGCACGGCCGTCAGGACGAGGGAAGCAGCCGCGCGAGCGGCCCGGCCCCGGCAGAGGAAGCGATGTGGAGACATGGCGGCGGAACCCCCCGGAGGAGATGGATGCCCCCCGACCACCCGGCCCAAAACCCGCGGCTGTTGGATAATGGAGTTAAATTACCGCCTCATCCCGGGGATTGCCAGCATGAAAGGCCCGGCTTCCCGAAGGAAACCGGGCCTTCTCCCGATGGGGTCCGGATGTCGCCGACGGGGTCACATGGGGTGTCGGCCCCTCATTCCACTCCCCATATCACGAAGGGCTCGCTGACCGCGGAAGCGAGGCCCGCCGCGGAGGCCGTGAGGCTGAAGCGCCCCGAGTTGAAGACGTTCTCTATTGTAAGCCCCTGGAACACCGCCAGACCCAGGACCGCATTGAGGCTGCTGTAGTTCGGCGACCTCTGGGGGCCTTCCTGCCCCGGGTTCCTTCCCGGGGCCGACCCGGGAGGGGAGATGAAGATGGGGGAGATGAAGGCCGCCTCGATGTTCACCAACCCCGAGAAGCTCGTCACCCGGTGGCCTCTCGCGTCGATGGCCTCCACCGCCGGGTCCGGGTCGAAGGGTTCGCCGGAAGTAATCGTGTCCGGCTGTACGATCCAGCGCAGCGCCACGGCCCTCTGCGTCACGGTGATCACCGCCGATGCGCTGGGAGGAGCCAACGCCGGACCGCCACCC
>JBFYZD010000195.1:0-2676 GCA_041309685.1 Gemmatimonadales bacterium
GGTCTCAACATCCCCGATTCGGGCGAAATCCGGTTTCAGGGGAGGCGGATCAACGGGGTGGAACCCCACGAAATCGTGCGCATGGGCGTGGCTCACGTGCCCGAAGGGCGAAGGGTGTTCGCTCCCATGACTGTGGCAGAGAACCTCGAGTTGGGGGCCTATCTGCGCAGGGATGGATCGGGGATGGCCAGGGACTTCGAGCGCATGTATGAGAGCTTCCCCAGACTGAAGGAGCGGCGCGGGCAGGCCGCCGGATCCTTGAGCGGGGGAGAGCAGCAGATGCTGGCAATCGCCCGGGCGCTCATGACCTCGCCCAAAGTGCTGCTGCTGGACGAGCCGAGTCTGGGGCTTTCTCCCATTCTGGTGCGTGAGGTGGGAAGGATCGTCTCCCGGATCAACGGGCAGGGCGTCACGGTTATCCTGATCGAGCAGAACGCCCGGATGGCCCTCAGGCTGGCTCATCGCGCCTACATCCTGGAACTGGGCAGGATCATCCTGCAGGGAAACGCCCGGGAACTGGCCGACAACGAAGGGGTGAAGAGGGCATACCTGGGCACTGCGTGACGGAAAGGAGACTTCGAGATGGCTTTCAGACACGTTTACTTCAACGAGGAGGTTTGCACGGGGTGCAACACCTGTGTGGACGTCTGCATGTGCGACGCCTTTGCGCCGAACCCGGAGGAGGGGAAACCCCCGATCCAGATGTACCCTGAAGAGTGCTGGTTCTGTGGGGCATGCGTGTCCTTCTGTCCCCAGAAGGACAAGGGCGCCATTGAGATCGTGACCCCCTTCCCCATGAGGGGGGGATTTCACCGAGGATGAAGAGATAGGCAGGAGGAGAGCATGAAACCCAATATCATCACCGTGGAGACGGACGTGCTGGTCATCGGGGGTGGGCTTGGCGGGTGCATGGCGGCCATCCACGCAGCTGATCTCGGGGTACGGGTGGCCGTGACCGACAAGTCCAACACGATCGCCAGCGGAGCCGCGGCCATGGGGATCGACCACATCTGGTCCTACATTCCCCCGGTCCATGAGAGGATGGGGTACACCCTCGAGGACATGGCGGAGGAGCACCGCATTGGCATGTCGGCCGGTTTTTTGAAGAAAGATCTGTTTCTGCTCGTGGCGGGCACCATGTACGATCGGGTGCTCGATCTGGAGCGTTTCGGGATCCGCTTCCGGTACGAGGACAGCAAGGCTCCCGGCAACTTCCGCATCGTGCCGCAGTTTCACAGCGTTCCGAGTTCCTTCAACTTCGATGGGGTTCCGCTCAAACGCGTTCTCACGAAGCAGCTCAGAAAAAGAGGGGTGGACATCTTCAACCGTGTTCAGATGCTGGACCTTCTGGTCACGGACGGCCAGGTGTGCGGAGCCGTCGGGGTCGGCGCACGGACAGGGGACATCCATGTGTTCAGGGCCAAGGCCGTGGTGCTGGCCACCGGCCGGGCGAACCGGCTGGGACGGAACCTCATGGGGGTTGACTTCAACACGCGCATGCCCGGCCCCTTCAGCGGAGATGGGCAATCCATGGCCATCCGGCAGGGTCTCCCGCTGATCAACATGGAGTTCCTGAGCGGCAGGATCCTGGCCCCGTGTGCCAATTACAGCCCCAACTACGGCGACCCCCGGAACACCACCCAGCCTGCGGCCAGGATCATCGACGGCCAGGGAAACGTGCTCGTGCCCAGGACGTCTTTCTACGACTGGGACAAGCTGGGGAAGGAAAAGTGGTCCCTGGAAATGAGGGAACGATGGCTGGAGGAGAGGCGGGTGATCGGAGAGGCCCGGCGGCGCATGGTCGCGGAGCAGCGAAACGGGGGAGGGCCGTTCTTCCTGGACTTCAGCGAGGCAACTGACGAGGAGGCGGCCTACATCGAGTGGTCCATCCGGAATGAGGGGAAAGGCACCCAGTTCCTCCGCTATTTCCTTGGGGAGGAAAAGGCGGACCTCAGAAAGAACCGACAGGAATATGCGGGGTTTTCCATGCGGGAGTTGTCAGGATACTCATCCGCCGGGCTTTGGGTGGGCAAGGAGCTCGAAACGGAGGTGAGAAATCTCTTCGGCGTGGGCGACGCCTTGGGCGGGTTCCCCTTCGGCGCCTCACCGGCAGCCTTTGCCACGGGCTGGCATGCCGGCAAAATGGCCGCCGAGCGGGCCAGGGAAGAGAGCGGACTCCTTCCTTTCGGGGATGAAGTCGTCAAGGCACGGAAGGGGCTCTGCGAGGATATCCTGGGGCGGAGCCGGGGTTTTTACTGGAGGGAAGTGGAGACCTACGTGCAGAATGTCATGGATTTCTACTGCGGGGATGTGAGGAGCGAACCCATGCTGCGCCGAGGGCTCGAGCGGCTGGAGGACGCGAAGGCCGCACCCCTCAGGGCCGAGAACCCTCATGAACTGGCGCGTTCCATGGACGTCAAGTCCATCATCGATATCGCCGAGGCGGTTCTCCGGGCCTCCATCGAGAGAAAGGAGACACGGATGGCTCCCACCCCGTTCCGTCGGGCGGAGTACCCCGAGCAGGACGACGAACACTGGCTCCGTTTCCTGGCCATCCGCAGGCAGGGGAGCGATTTCACGTTCGACACATACCCCGTGGGTTGAGGGATCGATCAGGGATAGGCGCGAGGCACAAGGCGCAAGGAAGACAACCCTTCGCCCGCTCCCGTTTCCCTG
>JBFYZD010000196.1:0-5278 GCA_041309685.1 Gemmatimonadales bacterium
CTGGTGGCGGCGCTCCTCTTTCATCAGGATCACGTCCGAACCGCCGGGCTCCTCATCCTCCTCGGGGGCGTCTTCGACATCTTCGACGGCCGGGTGGCGAGGGAAAGCGGACTGGCCTCCAAGTTCGGGTCGTTCTACGACTCCACCCTGGACCGCATCAGCGAGATCGTGGTGTTCCTGGGACTGGCCTCCCTCTACAACACCATCCGTCCCGATGTGGAGGATCTGGCCATGATCTACGTGATCCTCCTGGCCCTGGGTGGATCCCTCATGGTGAGTTACACTCGGGCGCGGGCGGAAGGGCTGGGGCTGGACTGCAAGGTGGGGTTCATGCAGCGGGCCGAGCGGGTGGTGCTCCTGGGATTCGGCTCCCTCATCTTCGGGCTGGCCTGGAACGGACTGGTTCTGGACCTCATCATCATCGTCGTGGCGGTCACGACCAATATCACGGCCATCCAGCGTATCGTGTGGGTCTACCAGCATGCCGCCGGTGTCCCCCTGGAGGATGGCCAGACCGGGCGGTAGCCCGCTCTGGAAGGGAAGGGAGGGTCTGGTGATGGACAAACCTGAGATTCGTGGCCCCGGGGGCCGTCTTGGCGTGCTGCTTCCGGGCATGGGAGCCGTGGCCACCACCTTCATCGCCGGCGTGGAGGCGGTGCGGACTGGACTTGCCAAACCGATCGGAAGCCTCACCCAGATGAACACCATCCGGCTGGGGAAACGCACGGACAACCGAACCCCCCTCATCAAGGACTTCATCCCTCTGGCGGGGCTGGATCAGCTCGTCTTCGGCGGTTGGGATCCCATCCCCGACGATGCCTACCTGAGTGCCGTGAAGGCCGGGGTGCTGGACCCGGTCCACCTGGATCCCATTGCCGGGTTCCTCCAAGGCATTCGGCCCATGCCGGCGGCCTTCGACCACGCCTACGTCAAGAAGCTGGACGGGCCCAACAAGAAGGCGGCGCCCACCAAGCGTGGCCTGGCGGAGGCTCTTCGCAAGGACATCCGGAGGTTCAAGGAGGAGCACCAGTTGGACCGGATGGTGATGATCTGGTGCGGCTCCACCGAGATCTTCATGCGGCCGGGACGTGCCCACGAGAGCGTGAAGTCCTTCGAAAAGGCCATGGAGGACAACGACCACGCCATCGCCCCGAGCATGCTCTACGCCTATGCGGCCCTCATGGAGGGGGTTCCCTACGCCAACGGTGCTCCCAATCTCTCCGGGGACATCCCGGCCCTGGAGCAGCTGGCGCTGGAGAAGGGGGTCCCCATCGCCGGCAAGGATTTCAAGACGGGCCAGACCCTCCTGAAGACGATCCTGGCTCCCGGGCTCAAGATGCGGATGCTGGGGCTGTCGGGTTGGTTCAGCACGAACATCCTGGGGAACCGGGACGGCGAGGTGCTGGACGATCCCGAGTCGTTCAAGACGAAGGAGGAATCCAAGCTCGGGGTCCTGGAGCACATCCTCCAGCCCAGCATGTACCCGGACCTCTACGGGAAGATGTACCACAAGGTCCGCATCAACTACTACCCGCCCCGTGGAGACAACAAGGAAGGGTGGGACAACCTGGACATCTTCGGGTGGCTGGGCTACCCCATGCAGATCAAGGTGGACTTCCTGTGCAGGGATTCCATCCTGGCCGCGCCCATCGTCCTGGATGTGGCCCTCTTCCTGGACCTGGCGTCCCGGGCGGGGATGCGGGGGATCCAGGAGTGGCTCTCCTTCTACTTCAAGAGCCCCCAGACGCCGGAGGGGCTGTATCCCGAGCATGACCTCTTCATCCAGCATCGGAAGCTCAAGAACACCCTGCGCTGGATGATGGGGGAGGACCCCATCACCCATCTCGGCCGGGAGTACTACGAATAGAGAGGATGGACGGGGGGTTGTTTATCGTCCTGGAGGGCGTGGAAGGGGCCGGGAAAAGCACCCAGGCGCGGGCTTTGAGCCGGTGGATGGGGGAGCTCGGCCTACCCCACACGCTGGCTCGGGAACCGGGGGGGACTCCGGTGGGTGAAGCCATCCGCCGCGTGGTCCTGGACCGGGGCGGCCTCACCATGCCCCCTGAGACGGAGCTTCTCCTGATCCTGGCGGCCCGGGCCGCCTTCGTCCGGGAGGTGGTCCTTCCGGCCCTGGAGCGAGGGGAGATCGTCCTGGCGGACCGTTTCGACCTCTCCACCTTCGCCTACCAGGGGTTCGGGCGGGGGCTGGATCTCCCGGAGGTGAGGAGGGCCAACGCCTTCGCCACCGGTGGCCTGGCTCCGGACCTCTATCTGGTCCTGGACCTCCCCGTGGAGGAGGGGCTCGGGCGGAAGGGGGGAGGCAGGGGTGTGGACCGGATCGAAGGAGAGGGGGCGGCGTTCCTCTCCAGGGTCCGGGAAGGGTACCGGAGCCTGGCCCTCACCGAGGCCGGAGCCCGGGTCGTGGACGCCAGGGGAGAGCCCGGCGCCGTCGAGGCTGCCCTGCGGGGCATCCTGACGGAGCGCTTTCCAGAAACCTTCCGGCCCGGCAGGGTATAGAAGATGCAGGCGGGCCGCTCCCGAAATCCCAACCAAGCATGGCCATGAGACCCAACCGATCCATTCTCCTTCCCGGATTCGTCCTCCTCGTCGCCGTCCTCTCCGGTGGATGGTTCCTGCAGAAGGGGGTGAGCCAGGACAGGAACGTCTACTTCCAGGTGCGCCTCTTCGAGGAGGTCATGGACCACGTGGTGGGGAGCTTCGTGGACCCGGTGGACCGCGGGGTTCTCTACGAATCCGCCATCGACGGCGTGCTGGAGAAGCTGGGGGACCCCAACACCTCCTTCATGCGGATGGAGGATGCCGAGAACTTCCGCATCCGCATGGAGGGCGAGTACGGAGGGGTGGGGCTGGAGGTCATTCCCAGGGACGGGTGGGTGACCGTGGTGACCCCCCTGCCGGGGACTCCCGGCACCCGGGCGGGAGTGAGGGCCGGAGACCAGATCACGGAGGTGGACGGGAAGTCCGTGGAGGGTTGGGAGCCCGATGCCGTCGTGGACGCCCTCAGGGGCCGCCCCGGGACCGCGGTCACGGTCGGTGTGCTGCGGCCGGGCATGGACGCCCCCATCCCCTTCACCATCACCCGGGCCATCATCCAGCTTCGCTCGGTGCCGTTTTCCCTCACGCTGGGGGAGGGGATCGGGTACGTCCCCCTCCTCTCCGTGAGCGAGACCTCCTTCCAGGAGGTGAAGGCTGCCGTGGACTCCCTTCGGGGAGAGGGGGTGGAAAAGCTCATCCTGGACCTCCGGGCGAACCCCGGGGGGGCCCTGGATCAGGGGATCGCCATCACCGACCTCTTCCTGGACCCGGGCCAGAAGATCGTGGAGACCCGGGGCCGGGCCCGGAACCAGAGCGAGACTTTCAGCGCGTTCGAGGCCCAGCCCTATCCCGACCTCATGGTCGTGGTGCTGGTGGACGAGCGGAGCGCCAGCGCCTCGGAGATCATCGCCGGAGCCCTGCAGGACCACGACCGCGCCGTGGTGGTGGGGGCCCCCACCTTCGGGAAGGGATCGGTCCAGACCCTCTTTCCCCTCACCGGGGGCAACATCCTCCGCCTCACCACCGCCAAGTGGTACACCCCCGTCGGACGCTCCATCCACAAGGAGCGGGAGGACCAGATCGCGTCCCTGGAGCGGAGCGTCCTGACCCTGTCCGGGTTTGCCACCCTCCCCGACACGGTGGCGCGGCCCGCCTACCTGACCGGGGGCGGAAGGCATGTGCTGGGAGGAGGAGGCATCACCCCCGACATCCTGGTCATGGCCGATACCCTCACCCTCGTCGAGCGGGAGGCCCTTCGGGAGCTGGATCGCTCCGGGGGCAGCTTCAACACCGCGGTCTTCAACTTCGCGGTGGCCTACCACCAGGGGCATCCGGGGCTCTCGGAGTCCTTCGCCCTCGGCCGGGAGGAGATGGACGATTTCAGGGGGTTCCTCACCAGGGCCGGAGCGGAGCTCAGCCCTGAGGGCTTCCGCCGGGCGGAGCGCTTCATCCGGTTCCAGCTCGAGCGGGAGATCGCCCTCCAGGCCTGGGGGGATGCCGGGGAGTTCCGGCGAATCGTGGCCTCGGATCGAGCGGTCCAGCGGGCCGTTCGCCTCCTGGAGGGAGCCTCCGCCACCCCCGACCTCCTGGCGGCGGCTTTGCGGCCTGACCTCTCGGACTGGATCGCCCGGGTGGCGGAGGGACCGGCGGAGAGCGTCGCGGGGGAGGCTCCCCCCGCGGGTGAGGGGGGTGCGTCCTAGTCCATGAGCCTTCTGGCCCTCGCGTCCACCCTCCTCTTCGGAGGGGTGGTGGGGTTGGTGTCAGGGTTGGTGGGTGTGGGAGGGGGGATCGTCATGGTTCCTCTGCTCTACCTCCTCCTGGACCATCCCGAGTGGAGCGCGATCCTGGTTCCCGCCCAGTACCAGGCGGTGGTGGCCCACGCCACCAGCCTCTTTGTCATCGTCCCCACCGCCGTGGCCGGCCTCCTGGCCTACCACAGGTCCGGGCTGGTGGCCTGGCGGGTGGCCCTTCCCATGGCGGCCACGGCCGTTCTGGCGGCCATGCTCGGGGTCCAGGTGGCGGTCCGCCTTCCCCCGGAGGCGCTGAAGGCGGCGTTCGGCTTATTCCTCATGGCCAGTGGCCTGAACCTCCTGCGGGCATCCCACAAGGAGGTCAGCCCCCTGGAGGCGCCCCGGGCCAGCCTCCTGGTGGCCGTCGTGGGGGGGCTCCTGATCGGGTTCATCACCTCCCTCCTGGGGGTCGGGGGCGGCATCGTGGCCATCCCCATCCTGATCTACCTGGTGCGCCTGGACATCCGGAAGGTGGCGGCCACCTCCCTGGGGATCGTGGTCTTCTCCGCCCTGACGGCGGCCTGTACCTACGGGGTTGCCGGGTGGCACCACCCCCAGCTACCCCCGGGCTCGGCGGGGTACATCTTCCTTCCCGCAGGGTTGGCTCTCCTGCCCGGCGCGGTCCTCACGGCGCGTTGGGGGGCGAAGCTGAACCAGCGGATGAACCCCCGGGGGCTCAAGGTCCTCTTCGGCATGGTCTTTCTTCTGGTTGGGCTCCGGCTCCTTCTCGGGAGCCTCGGCGCATTCCTGGGCTGAGGCAGGATCGGGCCCGGGGGAACATTCCACCGCCCCTCGGGGGCGGGATCTTCGAGGAGGGGTGCCTGCAGTGATCCGGGGAACCTTCGATCGGGAGGAGGGAAGAGGGGGATGACACGGGCCGGCCCGGGAGGGGGAGAGGGACGGGGGGAAGCCGCTCCAGGGGGTGCGGAGGG
>JBFYZD010000197.1:0-11743 GCA_041309685.1 Gemmatimonadales bacterium
AACCGTGGTGAGAGCTGGGTCGCCAGCGCGGACATGACCAAGGCCATCGACCGGAACGCCTTCCCCATCATGGGGGTCCCGGGCACGGAATACATGACCTCCAAGAACGACGGCCTCTCCAACTACGGGAACATCATCACCCTGGCCGAATCACCCAGCCTGCCGGGCCTGATCTGGGTGGGGACCGACGATGGGAACGTCCAGGTGAGCCAGGACGGGGGGGTGACCTTCACCAACGTGGCCCCCAACATCCCCGGGCCCCGGGACAACTACCAGGTCTCCCGGGTGACGCCCTCGGCCTTCGATCCGGCGGTCTGCTACGTGGCGCTGGACAACCACCGCTTCGAGGACTGGAACCCCTACCTCTTCGTGACGCGGGACTTCGGCAAGACCTGGACGTCCATCGCCAACAACCTCCCCCGGGGGAACGTGAACGTCATCACCGAGGATCCCCGCAACCCCAACCTCCTCTACGCGGGCACGGAATTCGGTCTCTTCGTCTCCCTGAACGGCGGGCAGGAGTGGAAGCGTTTCCAGAACGGACTGCCCACGGTCCGGGTCGACGACATCATCGTGCACCCCCGGGACAACGACCTCATCGCGGCCACCCACGGCCGAAGCTTCTACATCCTGGATGACATCACGGCCCTCCAGCAGCTCACCCCCGAGGCCGCTGCCGGGGACGCCCGCCTCTTCGCCGTACGGGAGGCGGTCCAGTGGCTCAGCAACACCCAGGAGGGCACCAGTCTGGGCGGGGCGAAGCACTTCCGGGGTCAGAACCCTCCGGCCGGAACGGCCATCAGCTACTTCCTGCCCAGGGAGCTGGCGGGGGAGGTCACCCTCACCATCTCCACTCCGGGCGGCGAGGTGCTCCGGACCCTGTCCGGACCGGGGTCCCGGGGGATCCACCGGGTGCAGTGGAACCTGAGGCAGGATCCCCCACCCCGCCCCGAAGGCGCCCAGCAGCAGCCCCAGCAGGGGCCCATGGTGGAACCCGGCACCTACCGGGTGAAGATGACGGTGAACGGCAGGGAGATGGTGCAGTCCGTGGTGGTCCTGGAGGACATCTGGATGGGCCAGGTGGGAGGCTGAGCAGGGTCGGGCCGGGGGTCCGCCAGCGCGGCCCCCGGCCCGGGTTCAGTTGGGCCTCAGGTTGGGGAGCACCCCTCCGAGCCCGTTTCGAGCCACCCACCCCTCTTCCCTGAACCATTCCAGAACCGGCATCCCCTGCTCGAAGTCGTAGTACGTGAGTTGCCGAAGGCGGCGCAGCGCCCCCCTCCAACCCAGGTAGGACTCCAGGAAGTTCCCCGCCGTGTCCATCTCCCGGCGAAGCGTGAGGATCAGGTCCGACGCGGAAATGGCCCCATCCCGATAGCGCTGGAAGCTGGTTTCCGAGACCCCCTGTGCCAGCTCCATGTTCTCCCGCATGGCCAGGGTCCGGCTCTCCCGGTCCCGAACGTTCAGCACCTCGTTGCGGACCGTGGACTCGATCTGGATCTCGGCCTCCTCGATCCGGATGCGGGCCTGCTCGATCCCGATGGCGGAGGACGCCAGGCGGGCCTTCCGCTCCCCCCAATCCCAGACCGGCAGGAAGGCGGTCACGTTCACCGTGTAGCTGTTGTCGGGGTCCACCCAGAGCTTGTCGAAGATCTCGTCCCGGCGCTCCCGGCCGTAGCTCATGTTCAGGTTCATGCGGAACCCCCCCCGGCCCCTCGCTTCCTCCAGGCGGATCTCGCTCTGGCGAAGCGAGATGTCCAGTTGGCGCATACGCGGGGTGAGCTCGATGCCGTACCGGATCGCCTCCTCCAGGTCGACGGGCACCGGCTCCAGGTGGAAGAGGGGCACCAGGGCCACGGAATCGGCATCCCGGAGACCCAGCTCCCGCTTCACGGAGGCGTACTCCAGCCGGATCGAGCTCTCGGAGGACTGCACCTGCTCCCGGGCATTGGCCAGCTCCACCTGGATCTGGTCCACGTCGATGGACCGGGTCGGATCCGCGCTCGCCAGGATCCTCGCGCTCCCCAACGCCCTTTCGAGGTGGTTCACCATGCCCTGCCGGATGTCCCTCCGGTAGTTCTCCTCCAGGAGGTCCAGGTAGACCTCCGAGACCCCGTTCACGATCTCGATGACGTCCCCGAAGAACCCGAGCTGGGTCCCTTCGAGGTTCAGTTCCGCCCCCTCCAGGCTGTTCTTCAGGGAGTTGGGCTGGAAGAGGGGCTGGGTATAGGAGATGTAGTACCGGTTGTAGTAGTTGGTATCCGCCTCACCGCTGTCGTCGATCTGCGTGTACCGGTAGATCCGGTTGTTCAGGGAGAGATACCCGTTGGTGGGATATCCGAAGAGGATCACGGGTTGGCGCACCGAGAGCTCCCCCTCCCACCTCCGGGTGTTCTCCTGGATGATCTCGTTCTTCTGGAGGTCGGAGTTCCACTTGGGCTCCGAGGTCAGGGCAAAGGCCGGAATCGTCAGGTCCATGTCCACGCGGGATTTCAGGCGGGCCTGCTCCGCCTGGAGGTTGTACTGGTCCCGCCGGACCTCCAGGTTGAGCTGTCGCACCCGGAAGCTGGAGCTCATGGTGAGCTGCACCATCCGTTCCAGGGTCAGCTCGATGACCTGGCCACCCTCCTGGGCCTCGACCGGACGCGGGTGCAGGGAGGTCCCCGCCAAGGCGAGAAGGGCGGCCGCCAACGGGTGGGACGCACCGCGGACAACAGCTCTGAAAGGCTTCATGGACCGGACTCTGGAACCCATGGATACCACCCCTTGCATGCGCACGGTGTAATGGCCTCGTGGCCTTCCCGAGGGAAAGACACTCCACCCCCTACCGAAGTTGAGGGGATCCGGTTCCCACCGGAACCCGCACCCTGTAAGAAGCCGGTACGGAGTTTGTCAGAAGGCGAAGGATAGCCCCACGTCGAACTCCCTGAAACGGCCGGCGGAGCAGAAGGGGTCGTACTGGGGAGGGTCCTCTCCCGAGCAGGTGTGGAAATACACCCAGTGGGTGGTGAACCGCCCGATGACTCTCGCCGGGAACCGGGGATAGGGCGCCCAGGCGGCGGAGAGCACTCCCTGGGCCCCGATCTGGCCGCCGTTGGGAGCCAGCAGGTCCCCCCGCGCCCCCGAAAGTCCCCTCACCCGGGCGTCCACGTGGCTGAAGCTCAAACCCGCCCCCGCACCGAGGCGCAGCCATTCGCCCAGGTGAACGGTCCGGATCAGGGCCCCCCGAAGGCCCGTCAGGGCGGCGGTGGCATGGGTCGGCTCGGGGTAGCAGCCGATCCGCGGGGAGTAGGTCACGCAGACCACCCCTTCCTTGTCGGTCTCTCCGGCAAGCCGCTGGAGGGAGATCTGCACCTGCCAGGAAGGGTTGATCGTCACCAGAACGAAGCCCCCGAACCCCGTTGGGGCCGGGAACTCCCGGTGGCTGGAGCGAGCGGAGGAGTACGTGAGGCCCAGCTCCTGGGAGGCCCCTTCCGACACCGGGAGGCACACGGCCAGGAAGAGGATCGCCGCGGGGAAGACCGTCCTCATTCGCCCACTCCGTCCCAGCAGAAGGTGCAGAGCTTCTCCTTGGGAAGCCCCACCGCCGCCACCAGGTCGCCCAACCTCTGGTACCGGAGGGAGGTGAGCCCCAGTCGCTCCCGGATCCTCTCCACCATGGCGGAGTGTTCGGGTGAATCCGTGTCGGCGTAGGCCCGGAGGTCGTCCGGGGTGTGGCCCTCCAGCTCCTCGATGGCCCGGCGCCCCGCCAGATCCAGCTCCGAGCGGGAGCGGGAGAAGTTGAGGAAGGGGCACCCGAAGACCAGGGGCGGGCAGGCCGGTCTCATGTGCACCTCCCTCGCCCCGTAGTCGAAGACCCGCCGGATGATGTCCTGGAGCTGGGTGCCCCGGACGATGGAGTCCTCGCAGAAGAGGATCCTCTTTCCCTCGATCAGATCCTCCACGGGAATGAGCTTCATCCGGGCCACGAGATCCCTCACCCTCTGATCCTGGGGCATGAAGCTCCTGGGCCAGGTGGGTGTGTACTTCACGAAAGGGCGCCCGTACGGGACTCGGGCGGCGTTCGCGTACCCGATGGCATGGCCGGTCCCGGAGTCGGGGATCCCCGCCACCAGGTCCACCTCCACATCGTCGCGTTCCGCAAGGGCCTTGCCGCACCGGTACCTGGCCCCCTCCACGTTGATCCCTTCGTAGCTCGAGGCCGGGTACCCGTAATAGACCCAGAGGAAGGCGCAGATCTGCAGGCGCTCCCCCGGGGGTCGAAGCTGCTCCACCCCCTCCTCCCTCATGCGTACGATCTCACCCGGCCCCAGATACCGGTCCACCTCGTACCCGAGAGTAGGCAGGGCACAGGTCTCGAGGGTGACGGCCCAGGCCCCGTCCCTCCTGCCCACCACCAGAGGCGTCCGGCCCAGTCGGTCCCGGGCCGCGTAGATCCCCCCTTCGGTGAGAAGGAGGATGGAGCAGGACCCCCGGATCTTCTCCTGGGCCAGGGCGATGCCCGCCTCGAAGCTCTCCCCCTGATCGATGAGGTGGGCCACGAGTTGCGTGGGATTGACCTGGCTCCCGGTCATCTCGGAGAAATGGACGCCGCTCCCTTCCAGGGCACTCTTCACCAGCTCCTGGAGGTTGTTGATCCTCCCCACCGTAACGATGGAATAGACCCCGTGGTGGGAGTTGATGATGAGAGGCTGGTCTTCGAAGTCGCTGATGACCCCGATCCCCCTTCCACCCCGGAGCCTGGGGAGATCGTCCTCGAACTTGCTGCGGAACTGGGTGTTGGTGATGTCATGGATGAACCGGGTGATCCCGGCGCCGTTCTGGACGGCGAGCCCCCCCCGGACCGTTCCCAGGTGGGAGTGGTAGTCGGTGCCGTAGAAGAGGTCCGGGACACAGTCCTCCCTGGACACCACTCCGAACACTCCACTCACGATCGCCCTCCCGGCTGGGGGTTCTGGGTTCAACGACGCATCAGGCTACGGCGCCCGAAGCTCTCAGTCCAGGGGGCCGGGCGCTTGCGCCGGAAGGAAGGAGTCCTTACTCCCTGAACAAGTTGGCCCATACCCCTCCGGAGGAGCCCATGTCGTCCCCCTATTCCCGTTTCGCGCCGTCCGTCCTGGCCGTCCTGTTCCTGCTTCAGGGGTGCGCGACGGCGACCCCGGCCCGGCATCCCGTGGTGGCCATCGACCCCGGTCACCCGTCCGAGACCAGCCAGGGGGCCTCCGGGCCCGGCGGCGCCACCGAGATCCAGGTGAACTGGGCAGTGGCCCAGAAGCTCCGAGCCCTCCTGGAGGGAAGGGGGTACCGCGTGGTCCTGACCAAGCTGGTGGAGGAGGAGTTGGTGACGAACCGGCACCGGGCGGAGATCGGCAGTCTCCACCACGCCGACGTCATGGTCCGGCTGCACTGCGATGCTGGGACCCACCGGGGCACCGCCACCTTCTACCCGGACCGGCAGGGGACGCGGTGGGGGGTCACGGGGCCCTCACCGGAAGTCATCGCCGGGAGCGAGACCTTCGCCCGGGTCTTCCACCCCGCCATGATCGCCGCCCTAGGGCCCGGGTGGCCCGACCTGGGAATCAAAGGGGATTCGAAGACCGCCGTGGGGAGCCAGCAGGGGGCGCTGACCGGCTCCATCTTCTCCGAGATCCCCGTGGTGACGGTGGAGATGGTGGTCATCACCCAGCCCGAGGACGAAGCCATCATCGCCAGCGAGGGAGGGCAGGAGCGGATGGCCCGGGCCATCGCCGAGGGGATCGCGGCCTACTTCCGCCACCGGTGAACCCCGGGCCGGCTGACCAACGGACGGATAGGCAAGACAAGGCACCTTCCAGGTCAAACGCCCTTGGGAGGGTTGGGGGTCTGGTGGTCGGACGGAACGAGGGTCGGGGATCGGGGGGAGAAGTGCCTGGGAGGAAGGGTTTCTCGACGGTGGTGGACGCGCCTTCGGCGCGACCCGGTGGGGAAAGCGGGGACGACTCGCGCTACCCCTCGTCAGCTCTGATCGAAGTCGTCGTCCTCGGGGATGGGCTCAGGCTCGGCGGGGCCGAACTCGGGGGTTTGGTCGAGGTCATCGGGGAAGGCATCCTGGGCGGCCTCTTCCCATGCCGTCGCCCCGGCCCCCATGGCGTGCTCGGTTTGGGGTGGCCCCCTGGCGGGATGGATGAGCGGGGGTGAGGTGGGCTCGCCTTCGAGCGCAGGGCCCCCGATGCCGACGAGGTCGCCCAGGAGTTCCCCCCGGACGACCGCGATTAGACACCCCAGTTCGATCCCGCCGAGCCCGACCCCATCCCGGACGGCGACGTCGACGAGAGCCGCGGTGCCTAACCTCCCCTCGCCTCCGGTCCCGCCCCGGGCGCGCTCGCCCGGACCCACCAGCCCCCCACTGCGGGCCCTCCTCCCCCCTGGCGGTCCCAGTCCTTCCCCATTCCGACCATCCCGCCTACGATTCCACCAGCGGTCACGGGCCAACAGGGCGCTTGGATGCCTAATCCTTGGCTCCGCTGCCCATGACGGCGGACAGGATCAGGCGCTGGTGGGGGGTGAGCACGCCGCGGATCTCGACCAGGAGGCGGAGGTGGCCCCGCTTGATGCGGGACTCGGCCTCGAGAACCTGCTCGAACCGGGCCATCACAGCCTCCAGGTCGAGGTCGGCGCTCTCCTCCGCGAACAGCCCGGCCAGGCGCTCGTTCCGGGCCCGCAGCTCGCGCAGGATCTGCTCGGATTCGGCTTGGAAGGCCTGGGTCATCTCCTGGATCCGCTTCGCCTGCTCGTCGGTGAGGTCGAGGATGCGCGGGTCGCGGAGGACGACCTCCGGCGGGAAGAGATGGCCGCTGAGCATGGCCTGGAGCGTGAATTCCCGGGCCTGTCTCTCTTCCTGGGCCTGCCTCCCCTCCTGGGCGGCCAGCGCCACCGGAAGGAGAAGAAGCCAGGTGGCAGCCACCAGGGTCCTGCGGTTCATGATTCCCCCTTCTCGGTTCGACCGAGGGTGTCGTGGGGAGGCCGCTCCGGCCCCGCCGGGTCGCGGACGCGAGCCTCTCCCGCTGAGCTGGGGCCACCGGAGGGAGGAAGGTCCCCCGGAAGGGCGAGCAGGAAGTCGGTGGGTCCGGTCCACATCACCGATCCCAGCGCCAGGTCGTACCCCGACACCGGGCCCCTCCCTCTACCGAGGAAGAGCGCCCCCGCCGCCGCTGCCGCGGCGAGGGCGGCGGCCCAACTCCACGACGCCACGCGTCTTCGCACGACATGGACCTCCGGTGTCGCGAAGGGGGGCGCTGAAGCCGCTACCTCTCTCCTCAGCGCTCCATAGCGTGCCCGCAGCTCCTTCTCGTCCCCATCGCTCATCGCCTGTCTCTCTCCATGGCGAGCAGGGCCCCCAGCCTCGCCTTGCCCCGCTGGTAGTGTGTCCGCGCCGTTCCCAGGGGTATCCCCAGCGTCTCAGCGGCCTCCCGGATGGAGAGATCGTCATAGAACACCAGGTGGAGCACCTCCCGCTGCCGCCGCGGGAGGGCCCTGAGCGCGGCCACCAGACGGGCCGTCTCCTCCGAGGCCGCCAACTCCTCCTCGGGGTCGCACCGGGCGGACGGGAGCGGGGCCTTCAGCGCTTCCAGGGACACGATCGTCCGGAAGGCCCGGCGTCTGCGCTCCTCGGCCGCGGTCCTCCGGATGACCCCGAAGAGCCAGCTCTTGAAGGAGGAACGGCCTCCGAACGCTGCCCTCCCCGCCAGGACCTTGAGGTAGCTGGTCTGGAGCACATCCTCCGCCAGAGCCCTCTCCCAGGCACAACAGGAGAGCGCCCACCCGAAGGCGTCCTCGTGATGCTGCTCGAGTTGGGCGCGGATCTCGGGTCCGGTCATTCCAATGCTCTCGGGGCCTCCTCTGCCCTGCCATCTCATGAGTGGATCGGGAGGGTGGATCATAGGACAGGCCGCCGCAACCCCGTGCGGGCCCTCCCCATTCATCCTCCTGTCCTATGGGGCGCGGCCCGGCGTCACCCATGGAGACGAGAGAGGAGGATGACATGGCCGGATGGTACGGGGATGGCATGGATCGATGGTACCGCGTGCTGGCACCGCTCACTCTTGTGCTGGCCTGCAGCGACGCTCCTTCCTGGCACGGCCGGGTTCAGGTGGCGGAGGGCGTCGAGGTCGTATCCAATCCGGAGGAGCCGCTTCTCGGGGATGTGTCCGCGGCCTGGACGGAGCTCTGGGACCTCAGGGAAGCCGACTGGCTGGACCCCTCCCGAGTGCATGTGGGCTCCGCGCTCGTCACCCTGGTGGACCGGCGGGCGAACCGGGTTCACCTGGTGTCCCTATCGGGCGAGGTGCGCGGCTCCCTGGGGGGGGCGGGCGGAGGCCCGGGGGAGTTCCTCGGTCTGGTGGACGCCTTCCCCGAGGGTGGAGGCCTGGTGGCGCTCGACGGGGGGAAGGGCAGCGTCGAGTACCTCGATCTGGATGGGAACCACCTCTCCTCCCTGTACGTCGAGGGGCAGGCGTGGGGTGGGTTCCCCTTGGGGAACGGGACGCTCCTCCTCCAGGGCGAGTTCCTCGCCGATCCGCTCAAGGAGTCGGCCGGGGACTGGGTCTCGGTGAGGGAGGGGCGCGCGCCCCGCGCCTTCGACATCCCTGTTCTCGAACCACTTCCCGTCGAGGAAGGGGTCCAGTGCTCCAGCCTCACCGCCTGGGGAGAGGGGGCCGCCCGCTTGCGGCAAACGACGCCGTGGATCCAGCGCTTCGATGCGTCGGGTGCCCTGCTCGGGGAGAGTAGGATCGCTCTCCCGGTCGAGGTGGTCTCCCGGGAGGAACGGGAAGAAGCCCTGTCCGCCATGCGCAGGGCGCATGCTGCCAGGGGGATGCCCCCGGAGTTCACTGAACAGAGCGTCGCAGTCATGGGGGAGAGGTGGCGGGTGAAGTGCCGGTTCGGGCCGCTGCGCTTCGACCGCTCCGGTCGCCTCGCGGCCATCCTGGAGCAGAACCCCGACGATTTCGGATCCGGGAACGCCACGCTCCACCTTCTCACGCAGGATGGCGTCTACCTTGCGCGGGCCCATTTCTCGAATCGCTGGCGGGACTTCGCCCTGGAGAACGGAGTAGTCTATGCGCTCACCCTGGATCCGCTGACCGACCTGGTCACGCTCAGGGCGTACCGCATCGGCATCGAGGAAGCGGCATTTCGGCAAGCGGAGCGGGCGCTGGCAGAGGCGCGCGGTGGATGAAGCGGGTGTCCCTGAGCCCCATGTAAGCCCAGGTCTCGCCCCCGTCCGGCGACCGGTAGACCCCATCCCCCAGGGCCGCCGCCTTCTGCTCCCCGTTGGACTCCCTCCTGCCGACCCAGATGACCAGGGGGTCGGAGGGAGCCAACGCCATCTCGCCGATGGAGAGCGCGGGCCTGGCCGCGTCGAAGATGGGCTTCCAGGTCACCCCGTTGTTTTTGTTCTTGAAGATCCCCCCGTGGAGCCGGCGACGTAGGCCACGGCCGGGTTGGCGGGGACCGCCTCGACACCCGGGATGCGGCCGCCGAAGACCGCAGGCCCGATCTGGCGCCACTGCAGGTGCTGGAAGAAATCCCGCGCTCCGCTTTCCTGGGCCGGGGCGCCCCTGGGGGGGAGAAGGAGGGCCATCATCAGCGTGAGGGTGCTCCTGCCGATCATGGTCTATCCCTCGTGGGGCTGAGGGTGGGGGACGAGCCAGGGTGGAGGGCTTTCTGGAAGCGGGAAGACGCGGGCGAGGTCGGCTCCTTTCCGAACTCGCCCCGGCTCACCACGCCATGGCCCCGCCCGGACCCGCGCCTCAGCTTCCTGCAGGAGCCCGAGAGCCCCGGGATCTTGTCATGGAGGAGTTATGGCCATAACATCATTCATGGCCAAGATGACGATCCGGGCCACCTTCGCCCTGGACCCGGAAACGGTGGAGGCCCTGGACCGGCTGGCCGGGAGATGGGCCATGTCCAAGTCCGAGGTCCTCAGGCGGGTTGTGGATGCCGCCGCCCGTGTGGAGGAGGTGGGTGCGGCCGCGGATGCGGTAGCGGCGCTGGATGAGCTTCAGGAGCGAATGGCCCTTTCCCAGGAGCAGGCCGAGGCCTGGGTGCGGGAGATCCGAGCCGGGAGGGAGACGTGGGGTCCGTGATCCGGCCTGGCCGGAGGGCCGTCCACCTGGACACCAGCTTCCTGATCCGGGCCCTGGTGCCTGGTTCGGACGAGTCCGCCAGGCTCCGGCGGTGGCTTCGGGATCGCCGCCCGGTCGCCGTCTCCACCCTGGTCTGGGGTGAGTTCCTGTGCGGTCCCCTGGACGAGGCATCCGTGTCCACGGCGCGGCGCATCGCCCATCGTCACGTACCGGTGGGTACCCGGGAAGCCACCGAAGCGGCGCGCCTCTTCAACCACGGAGGCCGGCGGCGGGGGAGCCTTCCCGACTGCATCATCGCGGCCACGGCCATCCTCGCCGACGCTGAGATCGCTACCTCGAACCCTGCCGACTTTCGACGCTTGGCGGATGCCGGGTTGGAGGTGGCGGAGTAGCCTCCCCCGGTCCTCCTCGCTCAGTGCCCGAAGGACGGATACTCCTCCATCGCGATGGCGTGGATGCTCCCGTCCGTCTCGCGCCGGGCCGCCAGGAGGGGCTCGCTCTCGCCGCGCCTGCGGATCCTCACCATGGCCCAGTCGCCGGCCGGGATCATGACGTGCACGCAGATGCGCATCTCCCACTCGTCGCTCAGGAAGGTCCAGTGCTCCACCACCAGCATCTGAGGGTAGGTCTGGAACACCGTCCACTCCTCCTGGGCGAGGCCGGCGAAGGCGGGGTCCGGCGCGGCCAGCCAGGGGAGGAAGCGGCCCTTCTCCCTGGTGGCATACTCGCTGACCCCCTCCACCTCCCACTCCACGATCTCGACGTCCAGCGAGGGCCTGGCCCGGACGTTCCCCTGGGTGGCGGTGACGGTGTGGTGCCCGGGGGCGTCGCCCTCCTCCGGCCCGGTGGTGTCGTCGCACCCGGCCAGCGTGCCCGGGGGAATGCCGAAAAGAAGAAGCGGGGCGAGCAGGCCCCCCGGTGACCGCGGCGGTACCGCGCCGGCGGGACGGGTGCACTGCGGTCCGTGAGGGCACGCAAAGGCTCCATCTGTGACGATGCCCCCCCGTATTCGTACGCCACCGAGTCCCCCCCGGCACGCACCCCACCGCCGAGGGGAGGGGAAAGCGCTCCTCGAAGATCGCCCGGTGGAGATCCCCCTCCTTGGTCTCGGGGGGGTGGGGGGGGAACCGGAACGCCGCCGAGCGCAGGTCGCCGTCGCTCACCCGACCCGCCGGCTCGGCCTCCCGCTCCGCTTCCCTCCGCTCATACGGCTTCCCCTTGGCCTCCAGCCACCCCTGCCCATCCCTCTGTTGCCAGGAATCCTCGCACTCATCAAGCCCCAACGGATCGAAGAAGGCGATGGGATCGCCCCCACTCATGCGGGAGGTATCTTCCACTCTTTACAATCTTGGGGGCCGACGCGTCGATACTGGGATGACAGGAGGGGGAACGACCCTCCGGCCGGGATCCCCGGCCAAGCGCTCACCGACTGTCGGAGTTCCCATCATGCGCCGATCCTCGCCGCGAACCCTCGGCCTGCCGCTGCTCCTCCTGCTTTGGGCTCCTCAATGGTCGGGGTGAGGGGAGAGCACGGGTCCGGAGCCGACCTTCGAGGCTGACGACACCCTGCGCACCTATGTGGTGCCTGCGTCCCTGACCGGTCCGGGGATCGTGGCCACCAT
>JBFYZD010000198.1:0-5224 GCA_041309685.1 Gemmatimonadales bacterium
AAACCCCTCCTCCCCACCTCTTCCCGGATGAACTCCACCAGCATCCGCCGCACCAGGGGAAGGTCCAGATCCAGGATGGAGCCATCATCCGGCCTGGGCCCGGTTGCCGCCGGGGTTCCCTCGCCCCGCCCCCCGAAGGCAAGGGGGGCGTCTCCCCGTGCCGCATCGACCTCCTCCCCATCCCCCTCCTCATCCCTCGACCCCGAAAGGCCGCGGGTTGCCGACCTGGCCAGGGCCCTCTGCAGGTGGGGGAGCATCTGGTGGAGGTCGGCCAGGAGGGGCGTGTCGTACCGGGCCCGGTCGATGGCTCCTCCTTCCAGGCGTGCGGAGACCACCCCCTCTTCCAGGAGGGGCCCCCGGGCCAGGAGGGAGCCGTCGGGGCCCACCACCACCGAGCCGCCGGGAAAGACCTTCCCCCCCTCCGAACCCACGAGTTGGCACACGGCCACGAACACCCCGTGCTCCACCGCTGCCCCTCGCGCCAGGTCGTCCCAGCGGGCCAGGTTCCCGGGGCGCCCCGCACCCCTAGGGAACTCCCGGGCGGGGGAAGCGCTGGGAACCAGGATCGCTTCGGCCCCGTCCAGGGCGAGGATGGCGGCGGGAAGGGAGTGCCACATGTCCTCGCAGACCAGGAGCCCCATCCGTCCGAAGCGGGTATCGAAGGCCGCCACGTCCCGCCCCGGGTCCGCGAACCGGGCTTCCTGGAAGATCCCATAGGTGGGGAGGAAGATCTTGCGGTGGACGTGAACGGCACGGTAACGGCCTTCAACAGCCTCGAGGTAGGCGACACTGTTGAAGATGCCCCGGCGCCACCGCTCATAGAATCCCACCACCACGTCCGCCCCACCCTCCGGCGCCGGTCCCAGCCCTTCGACCAACTCCTCCACCGAGACCGATCCCTCCGAGACCCCTCCTTCCAGAAAGTACCCTGTCAGGGAGGCCTCCGGGAACACCAGGAGGTCGTGTCCCCCCCCTTCCTCCTCCACCCGCCGCCGGATCCGGGCCAGGTTCCCCCGGGTGTCGGCCTTCCTGGGCTTGAACTGAACGAGACCCAGGCGAAGAGGAGAACGGGAGGTGCTGAGGACCCGATCCATGGGCTCCTGCCTTCTGAGAGACGCTTCGCCTTGGGGGCTCTTCCCGCCAAGGACGGATTAAACGTAAGGAATACCCGTGCGGTTGGCAGGAGTCCCGGCAGGCACGGCAGGAGGCAATCGGCCGGCCGAGAGGGGAACGACCCCGGCGGAGAAGGGTGTTAGTTTCTTAGTCGACGGTCCCAATGTCCCGACCACCGGCAAGGCTCCCATGGCCCGATTCATCGCCCGCCTGCTCCTTCTCGCCCTCCTCCTCCAGCCAGCGACTGGGATCGCCCAGGCCACGGACCCCGCTCGGGGTGCCGCCTCCCGGCAGGGAGGGCAAACGGTTCCAGGGGATCCCCGCCGAACCGAGGGCGGGGTCGAAAGCCAGGTCTTCCTCGGGGCCTTCCGGACCATCCTGGATTTCCACCAGACCACCTTCAGCGATTCGACCCTCTGGGAGGCCGCCATCGATGGGCTCCTTGAGGTCCTCAACGACCCCTACGCCTCCGTGTTCACGCCGGACGAGTACGAGGCTTTTGAAGAAGAGAGCACAGGGGATTACGCCGGGATCGGCGTGGAGATCACCCGGCTGAACGAGCGGGTGACGGTCACCGCGGTGTTTCGCCAGACCCCCGCGGAGGGCGTGGGCATGATGGTGGGGGACCAGCTCCTGGAGGTGGAAGGGGAGGACGCCCGGGATTGGACCATCGACCAGGCCCGGGACGCCATCCGGGGGCCCATCGGCACCGCGGTGAGCGTCTCCGTCGCTCGCCAGGGCGTGCCGGAGCCCCTGGTCTTCGCCCTGAAGAGGGAGGAGGTCCACGTTTCCGCCGTCACCTCGGGAATGCCGGAGACCTCCGTCGGCTATATCCTGGTGGATCGCCTGGCCCGGGGATCGGCCCAGGAGGTCGATTCCGCCCTCGCGGCGATGGCGGGGGCCAAGGGGATCATCCTGGATCTCCGCAGGAACCCGGGGGGGTTCCTCATCGAGTCCCTGGACATGGCCGACCTCCTCCTGGAGCGGGGGGACGCGCTGGCCAGCGCCCGGAGCCGGGCCCCGGGCAAGCCCAATGAGACCACTTCGGAAACCTGGTTCGCGCGCCTCCCGCCCAGGGCCACGGGAAAGCCCTTCGTGGTCCTGGTGGACCGCTTCACCGCCTCGGCCGCCGAGGTGGTGGCAGGAGCACTCCAGGATCATGACCGCGCCGCCGTCCTCGGGGAAAGGACCTTCGGGAAGGGGATCGTGCAGACGGTCCTTCCCCTACCCGGAGGACGGCAGATCAGGATCACCACCGGGGAGTGGATGACCCCTCTCGGGCGCTCCCTCCACATCCCCCGGGACATGGACGGCCGCCCTCTCTCGGAATCGGAGGTTTCGGAGGGGTTCCCGACGGTGGTCACCGAGGCGGGGCGGGTCCTCCGGTCCGATGGGGGGGTCTTCCCCGACCTGGAGGTTCCCATCGATACGCTCACCACGGCAGAGCAGCGCCTGGTGCTGGAGTCCGCCCGGGCGGGGATCCCCCTCACGCTCAGGATTGCGGAGTATTCCTTCGAGGAGGCCCGGAAGGCCATGGACGGCTCCGGGGCCGAGGAGCTCGATCCCGGGACGCTGGACGCCTTCCTGGTGAGGCTCCAGGAGGAGGGCCTGGCCCCTGAGGTCGTTCAGCACCCGGAGGCCCGAGCCTACCTGGGGTGGCGGGCTCGAATGGCATTCGAGGACCGCATGGGGCACACCGGTCATGCCCTCAGGGCTCAATCGGAGCGGGACCCGGTGCTGAAGACCGCCTTCCGGCTTCTCTCCGGGTCCAGCTCCCCGTCCGACCTCTTCGCCGCCGTCGAGGCCGAGAAGAGCTCCGCCGGGAAGGTGATCACCGGAGGCTGAGGCCGGCCGCGGGATCCACCCCCTTCCCCTACCGGCGGGGATGGAAGGTCCGGTGAACCTCCTTCAGGTACTCCCGGTCGATGTGGGTGTAGATCTGGGTGGTGGAGATGTCGGCATGCCCCAGGAGCTCCTGGACCGCCGCCAGGTCCGCTCCCCCCTCCAGGAGGTGGGTGGCGAAGGTGTGCCGCAGGGTATGGGGTGAAACCTTCCTCCGGATCCCGCCCCTTAGGGCGCTCTCCTTCACCAGGCTCCAGATGGCCATGCGGCTGAGGGGCCGCCCCCTACGGTTCAGGAAGACCACTCCTCCCCCCTGCCCCTGGTCCAAGCCGGGGCGGACTTCCCGTAGGTAGCGTTCCAGGGCTTTCCGGGCCGGGCCCCCCAGAGGCACCATCCGCTCCTTGGATCCCTTGCCAAAGACGGTACAGACCCCCTCCTCCAGCTCCAGGTTCCTCAGTAAGAGGGACACCAGCTCCGAAACCCGCACGCCGGTGGCATAGAGGACTTCCAGAATGCTCCGGTCCCGCCAATAGAGGGGGCGTTCGGGGTCGGGAGCCTCGAGCAACTCCCTTGCCTCCTGGACGGAGAGGACGTCGGGCAGCTTCCGTCCCGCCCGGGGGGACTCCAGGCGTTCGCTGGGATCGGTCGCCAACACCTCTTCCTCCATGAGGAAGGCAAAGTAGCCCCGCATGGAAGAAAGGGCTCGACGGATGGAGGCGGGCGCCAACCCCGCGTCCGTCAGGGAATACACGAACTCCCTCAGCTCCGCCGCCTCCACCTCCCGGGGGCTCCCCCTGCCCCGCTCCTTCAGGAAGGCGAAGAGGCGGCGGAGATCCCGCTCGTAGGCGGAGAGCGTGCGGTCCGAGAGCCCCCGCTCGAAGGAGAGGAAATCCAGGAAGGGCTCCAGAAGGAACTCCGGGGACCCCTCCCTCTTCATGGCTCCTTCCCCCCCGCCGATCGGCGGGTCCGGAGCCACCAGACCCCTCCCGCCAGGGCCGCCACACCCGCCGCCGCCAGGAGAACCCGGTTGGTGCCCACCAGCCATCGCCACACGGCCGGGAGGTTTCGCCCGGCGGTGGCCCCCAGCCACACCAGGGCCCCGTACCAGATCCCGGAGGCCACCACCACCGGGAAGGCCACGAGCCGAAAGGGCTGGCGGGTGACTCCGGCGAAGACCGGTACCATGGCCCGCACCCCGGGAAGGAAACGGGCGAAGAACACCGCCGGAAGGCCCCAGCGCAGGTAGAACTCCCCCAGACGGCGGAGCTGGTGGGGGTTGAGGAGGTAACGCCCCAGCCCTACCTGGAAGAAGGGCCGTCCGAAACGAAACCCGGCCCAGTAGACCAGCAGGGCCGCGGCGACGTTGGCCAGCCAGGTCACCAGGAAGACGATCCAGGGGTCCGCTGCACCCCCGGCCGCCAGGAAGGAGCCCAGGAGAACAAAGGTGTCGGCCGGAATGGGGGGGAAGAAATTCTCCACGGCGGCCCCCGCTCCCAGGAGGCCGTAGAGGAGGAGGGGACCCTGCCTCCCGAAGAAGTCGAGAAGACCGTTCATGGTTCCCGGGGAAAGGCCTTCGGGCGGAGGGGAGGCGCCGTCAGGACCCCTCCTCCACCAGAGCCACGGCGTGGACCGCCAACCCCTCCCCGGCCCCGATCCAACCCA
Organism: Gemmatimonadales bacterium; assembly: GCA_041309685.1. Lineage (GTDB taxonomy): Bacteria > Gemmatimonadota > Gemmatimonadetes > Longimicrobiales > Gaopeijiaceae > JBFYZD01. The sequence continues at coordinate 4,618 of JBFYZD010000198.1, forward strand.
TCCCCTCGTTGGTTTTCCCCTTCAGGGAAACCGACCCCGCGTCGATCCCCAGGACCCCTGCCAGGCGGTCCCGGATCGCGTCGGCCACGGGGGCGATCTTCGGCCGCTCACAGATCACCACCACATCCACGTTCCGGGGCCTGAACCCTCTTCCCTTCAGGAGGGCCACCGCCCGCCGCAGGAGGTCCATGGAATCGGCACCCTTCCAGGCAGCGTCCCCCGGGGGGAAGTGACGTCCCACATCTCCGGCCGCCGCCGCCCCCAGAAGGGCATCGATGAGGGCGTGGGCCACGGCGTCTCCATCGGAGTGGCCGGCCAGTCCAGCCTCCCCGGGGATCGTCACCCCCCCCAGCACCAGGGGCCGGGTGGGGTCGAAGCGATGGGAATCGTACCCGAGTCCTACACGTGCCATGTGGGTTCCTCGCAGGGAAAAGGGGGCGCCGCCGATCTGGCCGCCCCCCTTCCCAATCGACCGGAAGTCCGTCCACCCCGGGGTTTCGGCGGGCCCTCCCGCTACCCCTCCCAGCGCAGGAGGGCCAGGGTGACGTTGTGCCCCCCGAAGCCGAAGGAGTTGCTCAGAGCCAGACGAACCGGCCGTTCCACGACC
>JBFYZD010000199.1:0-2685 GCA_041309685.1 Gemmatimonadales bacterium
GTATCCACCCCCCGCCGGCGGAGCGCCTGGTACATCTGCTCCGAGTTGAGGATGGGCACGTTCCAATCGCTCTCGCCCCCCATGAAGAGGGTGGGGGTGGTGACCTTCTGGATGTCGTTGAAGGGCGAGAGCCTCTCCCAGAGCTCCCGGTTCTCCCAGGGCAGGCCCCACTCGCGCTCGTTGCCGAGCTGGTAGTGGTCGTGGCCGAAGTTGGCGACGAAGAGCCCCATGGAGGCTCCCGAGACGGCCGCCTTGAAGCGGGAGGTCCTGGTGATGACGTAGTTGGTGAGGATCCCGCCGTAGGACCACCCCCCCACCCCCAGGCGGTCGGGATCGGCCCACCCCTGGGCGATGACGTGGTCCACCCCCGCCATCACGTCCTCGAAGTCGGGGATTCCCCACTTCTGCCAGAGCGCGAACCCGAACTCGCGGCCGTAGCCGGAGGAGCCCCGGGGGTTGGTCAGCAACACCAGGTAGCCGTGGGCCGCCAGGAGTTGGGCCTCGAAGTTGAAGCCCACCCCGAACATCCCGTTGGGCCCGCCGTGGAGACGCAGGAGCGCGGGGTAGCGCGTCCCCTCCTCATACCCGGGCGGGAAGTAGACCCACCCCTCGACGCGGGTGCCGTCGGCCGAGAGATAGTGGATGTTGCGCACCGGTGCCAGCTCCAGCGTGGCCACCAGGGAGTCGTTGACGCGGGTGAGCTGACGGAGCCCCGCCTTGTCCTTCACGAACACCTCCCCGGGCAGGTGGTGGGAGGAGGACACGGTGGCCAGGATGCCGCCCGCGGTCGCGGTGAAGCCGGAGGCGCTGATCTCGCCGTCGATCAGGCGAGTGACCGCTCCGGTGCCGACCTCCACGCGGACCACGTGCCCCTCTCCCTCGTCGCTCACCGAGACCAGGACAGCCTGGCCGTCGGGGGTGAAGCGGGGCGATCCCACGCTCCGGTCCAACGCCTCGGTCAGAACCCGCCGGGGGCCGCTCCCGTCGGCGGGCGACACCGCCAGATGCGAGGTCTCGAAGGCGCCGAAGCGCGGATCGTTGATCCCGGTGGTGTAGGCGATCCACCTTCCGTCCGGGGACCAGGTCGGGCTTCCGTCTCCTCCCGGGTAGTCGGTGATGCGCACCAGGGTCCCGCCCTGGTCGGTGTTGTCGGCCGACACCACCCAGATGTCGGAGTTGCTGTTGGCGTCTGGGTCCTCGGTGCGGTTGCTGGAAAACGCGATGCGCGCACCGTCGGGCGACCAGGCCGGGCTTCCCTCGTCCCAACGGCCCGAGGTGATCTGGGTGAGCTTCTTCGAGGCCACGTCGAAGACGTAGAGATGGGTCTTGCGGGTGTCGATGAGGTAGCCCGTCCCGTCGCGCTTGATCTGGAGGCGGTCGATCACCCAGGGCTGCCGCGCCCGGGAGCGGGCTGCCCCACCCTCCCCGGCCGCCGCCGTCGAGTCGGGATCCCGCAGCGTGAGGACGAGGCGCTTGCCGTCCGGCGACCACTCGTACCCCCCCACCCCCTGCTTCACCTCGGTGAGCGGCTGGGCTTCCCCTCCGCGCCGGTCCAACAGCCACACCTGGCTCTGGGCGTTCTCCCCCCGGGAAGCCACGAAGGAGAGGTACTTGCCGTCGGGGCTCCAGCGGGGATTGGAGGCCGACTCGCCGGACATGGTGAGGGGGAGGGGATCGCCCCCCCGCACCGACACCATCCAGATCTGGGTCTCGGAGGACTCCTTCTTCAGGTCGGTCGTGGAGACGGTGTAGGCCACCCACTCCCCGTCGGGGCTGATCTCGGCGGCCCCCACCCGCTTGATGGCGAACTGGTCTTCGATCTGGAGGCGGCGGGGGGTGGTCTGGGCGGTGAGGGAGGCAGCCGGCGCGAGGGTGGCTGCCAGGGCCAGGGCGGCGAGGCCGCGAAGGATGTGCGTTCTCATGGATCTACCTCCCTTCCCCGTCCACGGGCTTGGCGGCCTGCTTCACGTACTTCCCGTACCAGTCCAGGTAGCGCTGGTAACGGTCCACCTGGAACGCCGGCACCGAGATGCCGTGGGTCTGGCCGGGGTAGACCACGAGTTGGGTGGTCCGGCCCAGGCGGCGGAGCGCCTGGTACATCTGCTCCGAGTTCTGGATGGGGACGTTCCAGTCCTTCTCCCCTCCCATGAAGAGCGTGGGCGTGGTGACCTGCTCCACCCGGTTGAACGGGCTGATGCGCTCGTAGGCCTCCCGGTTCTCCCAGGGAAGGCCCAGCTCCTTCTCCCACTGGAGCTGGTAGTGGTCGTGGCCGTAGTTGGCCACGTAGAGCACCTCGCTGGCCCCCGAGATGGCTCCCTTGAATCGGTCCGTCTTCGTGATGACGTGGTTGGTGAGCACCCCCCCGTACGACCATCCCCCCACCCCCAGCCGCTCGGGGTCGGCCCACCCCTGCGCCACGGCGTGGTCCACCCCGGCCATCACGTCGTCGTAGTCCTTGTTGCCCCAGTCGGCCCAGATGGCGCGGCTGTAGGCGGTGCCGCGCCCCGTCGAGCCGCGCGGGTTGGCGGCGATCACGGCGTACCCGTGCCCGGCGAGCACCTGCCATTCGAGCTCGAAGGCGGTGGAGAACTGGTCGGTGGGGCCCCCGTGGATCCGCAGGATGGCGGGCACGCGCTGCCCCGGCGCGTGACCCGGCGGCAGGGTCAGGAAGCCGTCCACGACCGT
>JBFYZD010000200.1:0-10630 GCA_041309685.1 Gemmatimonadales bacterium
GGACCCGGAACCGGGTCACGGCCCTCCGCCCCCCTTCCACCACCGCCATGCGCTTCCGGTCGCGGGGATCCCGGCCGATGGCGGCGTCCACCGTCACCGGCGACTCGACCAGGTGTCCCCAGGCCACGGCCCGGTAGACACGTCGAACTTCTCGCCTCCGGATCGCGTTGGAAAGGGCCGCGTGGGATTCGTCCCCTTTCGCCACCACCAGAAGCCCGGAGGTGTCCCGGTCCAGGCGATGCACGATCCCCGGCCGGAGCTTCCCCCCGATCCCGGACAGATCCCGCACATGGTGGAGGAGGGCGTTCACCAGCGTGCCCCTGGAATGCCCCGGGGCCGGGTGGACCACCATCCCGGCCGCCTTGTTCACCACCAGCAGGGCTTCGTCCTCGAAGACCACGTCCAGCGGGAGGTCCTCCGGCTCCGCCTCCACGGCATCGGGCGCCGGGATCTCCACCTCCAGCACCTGGGAGGGGAGCACCACCTCGGACTTGCGGGCAGGGCGGCCGTCCGCGGTGACCCGCCCCTCCTGGATCAGCGCTGCCACCCGGGTGCGGGACAACCTCAGGGCATCGGCCAGAAAGCGATCCAGTCGCCCGCCGGCGTTCTCCCCCACCACCAGCCGTACCACCTGGCTACCCGGAGTTCCCGTGACGCTCCTCCTCCCCTTCGGATACTTCCGTGCGGGGGACCCGCCCCCAGGGAAAACCCTACTCCCGCCGACGGGAAAGGGCAATCCGGACCGTCAGACCGTCCAGATCCACCTCCCCCTGCGCCTCGTACGCTTCCGTCCCGGAGAGCTCTCCCACCCGGAGCTCGAGGGAGAGCGTCTCGCCGGCGATGAACGCCTCGAAGGCCCGGGCCGCCTCCTGCACCTCCCCGGGCCCGAACACCCCCAGGGCGATGCGGTCGGTGATCTCCAGCCCCGAGTCCTTCCTGAGGCGCTGGATCCGGTTCACCAGCTCCCGGGCCAACCCTTCCCGCCGGAGCCCGGAGTCCAGCGCGGGATCCAGGGCCACCATGAACCGGCCGTCCCCCCGGACCACCAACCCCCCCAGAGCCTCGTCCACCACCTCCAGCTCCCCCGCCTCCAGGGCGAACGTTTCCTCCCCCACCTGGATGGGGACCCGATCCCCCCGGCGGAAGGCGGCGAGCGCCTCGCCCGGGAGCCCCCGGATGGCCCTGGCGGCCTCCTCCGTCCTCTTCTGGAAGCGGGGCCCCAGGATGCGATAATTGGGCTTGGCCTTCAACGTCACCAACCCTTCCGCCGAGCCTGGGAAGCTCACCTCCTTCACGTTCAGCTCCTCCTGGAGGAGGGCCAGGAGACCGGGGTCCAGCATCCCCGGTAAGGGGGTGACGGCGTGCATCCGCCCCAGAGGCTGCCGCACCCGGATCTGAACCTCCTCCCGAGCCGCCCTCCCCAGGGAGACCAGCGCCCGCACCGCCTCCATCCCCTCCTCCAGCTTCAGGTCCCGGAGGGTGGCGAGAGGGGCAGGGAAGGGAGCCAGGTGAACGCTCCCCCCCGTCAGGGCGCGGTGCAGCCAGTCCGTGGAGAAGGGGGTCACGGGTGCCGACAGTCTCGTCAGAGCCACCAGACACTCCCAGAGCGTCCGGAAGGCCGCCAGGGAGTCCTCGCCGCTCCCCCAGAAGCGGGAGCGGGAGCGGCGGACGTACCAGTTGGAGAGGTCCTCCATGAGGAACTCCCCCACGGCCCGATAGGCCCGGGTGACCTCGAAGGCGTTCAGCTCCGCCCCCACCTCCCCGACCAGGCCATGGAGGCGGGAGAGGACCCACCGGTCGATGAGGGGCCGGTCCTGGGGCTTCGGATCCCGGTCGGACGGGGTCCACCCTTCCACGGAGGCGTAGAGGGAGAAGAAGCGGTAGGTGTTGAAGAGGGTGTCGAAATACTTCCGGGCAGCCTCCCGGACCCCCTCGGGGTCGTATCGCTTGGAGGCCCCGGGGTGGCTCACGGTGACCATGAACCAGCGCACCGGATCGGCGCCGTGCTCGTTCACGGCGTCCCAGGGGTCCACGGCATTCCCCTTGGACTTGGACATCTTCTGCCCTTCCAGGTCCAGGATGTGGCCGTTCACCATGACGTTCCGGTAGGCGGTTCCCCTGCCCAGCAGGGTGGAGATGGCCAGGAGGGAGTAGAACCACCCCCGCGTCTGATCGATGGCCTCGCAGATGAAGTCCGCTGGGAAGTGGCTCTCGAACTCCTCCCGGTTCTCGAACGGGAAGTGCCACTGGGCATAAGGCATGGCCCCCGAGTCGAACCAGACATCCACCACCGCCGGGGACCGGCGCATGACCCCGCCACAGCTCCGGCAACCCCAGGTGACCCCGTCGATGAAGGGGCGATGGGGATCGAAGCCCTCCGGGAGCCCGCCCGCCCGCTCCCGGAGCTCCTCCAGCCCCCCGATCCATTCCACATGGTCCGGGTCGCCGTCGCACACCCAGACCGGAAGGGGCGTCCCCCAGTAGCGGTCCCGGGAGAGGGCCCAATCCACGTTGTTCTCCAACCACTCCCCGAAGCGCTTCTCCCCCGCCTCCGGAGGGAGCCAGTTGACGCCCCGGTTCTCCTGGAGCATCTCCTCCTTGAGGGAGGAGGTGGCGGCGAACCAGGAGTCCCGGGCCATGTAGAGGAGGGGGGATTCGCAGCGCCAGCAGTGAGGGTAGGAGTGGACCGTGGTTCCGATGCGGTGGAGGTTCCCCCGCCTTCCGAGCTCCTCCACCAGGAGGGGGTCGGCGTCCTTGACGAACATCCCTCCCACCAGGGGGATCTCCGGGAGAAAGCGCCCCGCATCGTCCACGGGCCGGAGCATGGCCAGGTTGTGACGGCGCCCCGCGGCGTAATCGTCGGCCCCGAAAGCCGGTGCCATGTGGACGATCCCGGTCCCCTCCTCGGCGCTCACGAAGTCCTCCAGGACCACCGTCCAGGAGCTCCCCGGATCCTGGGGCACCCCGACCAGGTCCAGGGGCCTCTGGTAGCGCTGCCCGGCCAGCTCCTCTGCCCGGTAGCGGCCCAGGACCTCGATGCCCTCCCCCAGGACCTTCTCCACCAGGGCCTCCGCCAGGATGAGCCTCCGGTCCCCGGCCCTCACCTCCGCATAGGTCAGGTGGGGGTGGATGGCGAGCCCGACGTTGGAGGGAACCGTCCAGGGAGTGGTGGTCCAGGCCAGGAACGCCCGGCCCCGGGGATCCCGCTCCCCCTCCGGGTCCAGGAGCGGACAGAGGAAGAAGAGGGAGGCGTCCTGGACGTCCTTGTACCCCTGGGCCACTTCGTGGGAGGAGAGCGCGGTGCCGCAGCGGGGGCAGTAGGGGACGCTCTTGTACCCGCGGTAGAGGAGCCCCTTCCCGGCCAACTCCTTCAGGATCCACCACACCGATTCGATGTACTCGGTATGGAAGGTCACGTAGGGGTGGGAGTAGTCCAGCCAGTACCCGATGCGCTCCGAAAGCCTCTCCCAGTCCTCCTTGTAGGTGAAGACCGAATCCCGGCAGACCTGATTGAAGCGGGCGATCCCCAGCTTCTCGATCTCGGGCTTCCCGCTGATCCCCAGCTTCTTCTCCGCCTCGATCTCCACCGGGAGTCCGTGGGTATCCCACCCGGCGATGCGGGTCACGCTGCGGCCCAGCATGGTCCGGTGGCGGCACACCAGGTCCTTGAAGGTCCGGCTGAGGATGTGGTGGAGGCCGGGTTTCCCGTTGGCCGTGGGGGGGCCCTCGTAGAACACGAAGGGCGCGCCCCGGGCGGTGGCCTCAAGGGTCTGGCGAAAGAGCCCCTCTCTCCGCCAGGTCTCAAGGATCTCCTCCTCCAATCGGAGGAGGCTCTCGGGAAGCTCCGGGTAACGCATGGACGGACTTGGTCTCAGGGGTGGGTGTCGAGGCGGGCCACCACTTCTCGAACGACGGCGGCCAGCTTGGGCTCGGCCTGCCGGGCCGTGCGGATGATGGACTCCAGGCTCGCGGGCTCCAGGGCGTCGGGGAAGCACTCGTCGGTGATGATGGTGATCCCGAGCACCCGCATCCCCATGTGCCTGGCCACGATCACCTCGGGGACCGTGGACATCCCCACGACGTCCGCGCCCATCGCCCGGAGCATCCGGTACTCGGCCCGGGTCTCCAGGTTGGGCCCGGTGACCCCGGCGTAGACCCCCCGGCGCAGGGGGATCCCCTTCTCCAGGGCCACGGACTGGGCGAGCTCCTGGAGGGCTCGGTCGTAGGGCTCGGACATGTCGGGGAACCGGGGGCCCAGCTCGTCCAGGTTGGGCCCCACGAGGGGATTGTCCCCCTGGAGGTTGATGTGGTCGTCCAGGAGCACAAGCTCCCCGCGCGCCATGAGGGGGTCCATCCCCCCCACCGCCGCCGAAACCAGCAGGGTCCCGGCCCCCAGGAGCTTCATGGTGCGCACAGGGAAGGCGATCTCCTGGAAGGAGTAGCCCTCATAGCGGTGGGTCCGGCCCTGCATGGCGACCACGGGCTTCCCAGCAAGGGTGCCCAGGAGAAGGCGCCCCTCGTGGCTCTCCACCGTAGAAAGGGGGAAGTGGGGAATCTGCCGGTAGGGGATGGCCGTCTCCACCTCCATCTCCTCGGCCAGCGCTCCCATCCCGGTGCCCAGGATGATCCCGATGCGCGGGTGGACCAGGGTCCGGGCGCGGATCGCCACCACGGCCTCCCGGAGGGCCGCCATCGTCTCGGCGGGGCTCGGGTGCCCTGGGGTCATGGCCTTATTCCTCCGGCCGCCGGACTTCCGGGTTCCCCTGCTTCAGGAGGGAGGAGAGCCAGAGGGGCTCCTCCGGAGCCGCCGGCACCCCTTCCGCCACCTCATCCCCGCCCACCCCGCCCGAGGCCGAGAGGACCTCCGCCGGGTATTCCGCCGCCTTCCCGGGCTCCCGGTCCCGGGATTCATCACCCGGGGTCTCCAGGGCCTCCTCGACCAGGACCGGTCCTCCCGCGGCGGATCCTTCCCCTTCCGGGCTTTCCGGTTCCGGGTCCCCCTCCCCGGGAGGGCCCTCCCCTCCCACCCCCTCTTCGGTCCCCGGAGCGGCGTCCCGGGCCGGGGGGCGCCACCCCCTCAGCTCCAGATCCAGGGGCGCGTCCTCCAGCGGGAGGCGAGCCTCCTCCACCTCCACGGAGTCCAACTCCCTCTCCAGGAGGGTCCGGAAGGACTTGAGGAACTTCCGCCGGTTCCGCTCCAGCTCCTCCAGGGCTCTCTGGCCCTCCCGGATCATCCCCTCCACCTCCCGCAGGCGGGTCATCGCCTGGGCCTCGGTGTCCCTGCGCAGCCGATCCAGCTCGGAATGGGTCTCCCGCTTCAGGAGATCCACTTCCCGCTCGCTCTGCTGGCGGACCTCCTCCCGGAGCTTCTGGGCCATCACCAGCGCATCCTGAACCGCGCTCTCCCGATCCCCCAGCGTCTTCAGGGAAGACTCCAGGCGCGACGTCTTCTCCGACAGGGCGAGGTTCTCCAGGACGAGCGCCTCGAGCCGGTCTTCCACCAGCTCCAGGAAGGTATCGACCTCCACGGGGTCGTACCCCCGCAGGATCCGGCGGAAATCCCCGCGCTTCTTGCGGACATCCAATGGCGTGAGATCGATCATCCCGGGCGCTCCCCGAAGAGTGCAGTCCCAATCCGGACCATGGTGCTTCCCTCTTCCACGGCCAGCTCGAAGTCGTTGGTCATGCCCATGGAGAGCTCCCCACCCGCGTACCCGGGGAGCCTCCGGGCCTCCTCCTGAATCCTCCGGAGAGAGGAGAAGGCGTTCCGAAGCGCGGTCTCATCCTCCACGAATGGGGCCATGGTCATGAACCCCCGCACCTCCACCCCTTCCATGCCGAGGATCTCGTGGACCGCCTCCAGGGCCTGGGCCCTGGGAAAGCCGCTCTTGGCGTCCTCTCCCGAGGTGTTCACCTGGATCAGGATGGAGCACCGGCCGCCCCCCTCGGCGGCGAAGCCCGAGAGTCGCCGTGCCAGCTTGAGGGAATCTACCGAATGGAGCAGGTCCACCATGCCTACCGCATCCCGGGCCTTCCTGCTCTGCAGGTGCCCCACCATGTGCCAGGTGGCGAAGTCCCTACCCAGGAGCCGGACCTTCTCGCCCAGCTCCTCCACGCGGTTCTCCCCCAGGTGGCCGATCCCGGCGGCCCGGGCGGCCCGGAGGGCCTCCGGTGGGTGGCCCTTGGTCACCGCCACCAAGGTGATCTCCTCGGGGCGCCGCCCCGCCCGCAGGGCGGCGTCGGCGACGGCTTCCACCACTCTGGGCAGGCTCTCCCTGAGGCGAGATTCATACATAGACAGGTATCTTAGCGCCTCGGGAGAGGTGAAGGAACCTGCTTTCCCGCGGGCTCAGGCCGTGAGGAGCCAAAGGAAACGGCCCCGCCGGTGGCTCCAGCGAGGCCGTGTTCCCAAGCGGTGATCTCCGTCGGAGCTGCTCCCTACCGGGTGGTGAAGGTGATGGGCAGGGAGATCCAGACCGGGACCTGCTTGTCCCGGTTCAGGGCCGGCGTGAACTGGATGATATTGGCCACGTTCAGGGCCGCGTCGTCCAGCGCCTTGTGCCCTGAAGTCTGGTTTACGACCGTCCGCTGTACCGCGCCTCTCTCGTCGATGAAGAACCAGACCAGCACGGTTCCTCCGATCCCGGCATCCCTGAGGAGGGGAGGATACTCCCGCTCCAGCGCCCTGGCGATCGCGTCCCGGTTCTTGATGTCCGGCCGGACGGTGTAGGGCGTGAAGACCGGTGCCGCGGAGATGTCCGTCTCGGTGACCTCGTCAGCGGGCGGAGGCGGGAGCTCGTTCACCGGGTTCTCCGCGAACGTCGTGGGAGCGATGGTGATGTCCTCACTGATGTCCGCGGCAGCGATGACCGGCGTCGCCGGACGGGAAATGGCCTGGGGTGGCGGCGGAATCTCGATCTCCGGCGGGAGTTCGATGGCCTCCAGCTCCGGAGCCGAATAGGAAACGTCCGCGGCGGTCATGTCCGGCCAGTAGGCAAACAGCGCGAAGTGAAGCAGGGTGGCAAGAATCAGGGACCCCCAGAACCAGGACCCGAAAGACCGCTTGAAGCGATCGTTCGCGGTCAGGACGATCAATGGGGTCGATCCCGCTGGAACTGCCTGAGCGCTCATCGTCTAGCCCCCGTCGTTTGCCGCTCCAATTGTGTGGCGAAAACCACGCGAACCACGCCGGCGGCGACCAACTCTTTCTGCGCCGCGTCGATGTACGTGTATGGGGTGTCCCGGTCGGCCCGAATGGAGATCACCAGGTGGCGCTCCGAGGCCGCATACAAAGGCGCTACGATTTCGGACACCTCATCCATGGTTTGGTTCCGGTCATTGATCCAGACCGACCCATCCCTTTCTACCCAGATGTTGAGGATGTTCTTCACCTTTTCGTCGATCTTCACGGTGGCCGCTGCCGCCGCCCAGGTGATGGGGCGTTCCTTGTCGGTCCGGAAGACGGTGGTCACCATGAAGAAGATCAGGAGAAGGAAGGCGATGTCGGCAAGGGATGAGGACGGGATGTCCGATGCCGCCTTCGACTTCCGGTTGAGTCCGCCACCTCGGATAGCCATGGCTCAGTCCTCCAGGATCTGCAGGGAGATCCGCTCGGCCCCTGCGGTTTGAAGGGCATCGAGGACGTCGATCATGAACCGATGCGGGGCCTCGGGATGGGTCTTCACCGCGGCAATGAGATTGGGATTCTGAGCCACGTCCTGCCGCCAGATGGACTCGATGTCCTCGGGGCGGACCTGCTGAGTGGAGGTGCTCTCACCCCGTTTCACCTCCACGATCCCGTCGACGCGGATGATCAGGTGGAGGATGTTCCTCTGGCTGACGGCGATGGTCTCGCCCTGCTCCGGGAGGACCACGGCCAACCCCTTGTCCTTGGGGAAGGTGGTGGTCACCAGGAAGAAGATGAGGAGAAGGAAGGCGATGTCGGCCATGGACGCGGTGGGGATCTCGTCGCTGACCTTCGACTTCTTCTTGTTCAGGATTGCCATGATGCCTTTCCTTGTTGCCCTCTGTCACTCTACCGGGCTGAGGCCGGAGAGGTTCCCCCGACCCTGCCCCGCGTCTCCCGGCCCTGGGCGCCTCCCCGTTATGCGGAAGGCTTCGGGGCCGACCCCTTCTTTCCCTTCGTTACCGCCGAAGCGCTGGATCCCACGCCGGAGAGGGCCCTCTTCTCTTTCTCCTTCCGGACCACCGTGAGCTTCCCTTCCCTTTCCAGGTCCCAGGCCAGGTTGAGGATCTGCTGGGTGCCCTGTTCCATGTCCCGGATCAGGCTGTCCACCCGGTTCACGAAATAGTTGTGGGCGATGTTCACCGGAATGGCAATGATCAGCCCCGCGGCGGTGGTAAGGAGGGCCACTTTGATCCCTCCCGCCACCAGAGTCGGTTCCACGTCTCCGGCCGATTCGATGGCGGCGAAGGCCAGGATCATTCCGGCCACCGTCCCCAGGAATCCCATGAGGGGAGCGACGTTGGCCACGGTGGCCAGGACGACCAGGCCCCGTTCCAGGAAGCCGAGCTCAATGGCCCCGGTGGTGCTCACGGCCCGCTCCACCTCACCCTCCAGAACCCGGGTTCCCGTGATCCTCTTCAGCCCCGCCAGGAGAACGGCGGAGGCGGGTCCTGGGGTCTCCGAAGCGATCTGGATCGCTTCCTGAAGCCGCCCTGCCCGAGCCGCTTCCTCCACCTGGGCAAGGACCCTCTTCGTGCTCCGGTGGGCCGTGAACAGGGTCCAGGCCTTGGCGATCATGACTCCCACGGCAAGGAGGGAGCAGAGGACCAGGGGGTACATCATCACACCGCCGTCGGCGAAAAGCGTCAGCAGTTGGAATTGTGAGCCGCCCAAGAGGAACTCCTTTTCTTCTCTACGCCCCCACACAGAGCGTCATGCTCAGGGTTCAACCGGGCCAATCTAGGGATTCGCCCGGGAAGCTGTCAACGTGGCGGCGAGGGGCGTCAGGCCACCCTCAGATCCCCACGTAACGTGCCCGTGAGGATCTCACGGAGGCGGGCCTCATCGACGCCTACCTCCAGCCGGCCGCCCCGGGCCACGGAGATCCTGGACGTCTCCTCGCTCACCACCACCACCGTGGCATCCGTTTCCTCGCTCAGCCCCAGCGCCGCCCTGTGCCGGGTACCCAGGGACTTGTCGTGGACCGGAAGCTGGGTCAGGGGGAGAATGGCCCCGGCGGTGACGATCCGCCCTCCCCGGATGATGACAGCCCCATCGTGGAGGGGGGTGTAGGGCGTGAAGATCGTCTTCAACATCTCCGCCGAGACAGGGGCATCCACCGGGCTTCCCGTCTCGGCGTACTCGTCCAGCCCCACCTCGCCCTGGACGGCAATGATGGCGCCCCGCTTCAGGCGGGCCAGCTCGGTCACCGCCTCCACCAGCTCCTCGGCCTCCTTCCCCTCCTCCATGCTCCTGAGGTAGCGGAAGAACCGGCTTCGTCCCAGTCGGGCCAGGGCCGAACGGAGCTCGGGCTGGAAGACCACGAGGGCCGCAATGGCGCCGTATTGGAAAAGGTTCTCCAGCAGGTAACGGATGAGGGCGAAGTCCAGGATGCGGGCCAGGAAGTACACACCCACCAGGATGAACGCCCCCAGGAGCATCTGCATGGCCCGGGTGCGCTGGAGGAGAAGGAGGAGGCGGTAGAGGAGAAAGGCCACGATGAGGATCTCCACCAGATCTCCCCATCCGGGCTGGAAGAACCGTAACTGGTCCAGGACCCGTGTCATGCCTCCTGCTCAGCCTCCCCTGCCTGGAGAATCGCTCTGGCCACCGCCAGGGCCGCGGCCACCGGCGCCACCTCATGCACCCGGAAGATCCGGGCTCCCCCCTGGTAGGCCAGGACGCAGGCTGCCAGGGTGCCGGGGACCCGGTCCCCGGGGGGGAGCCCGGTGACCTCCCCGATGAAGCTCTTGCGGCTCGGGCCCACCAGGATGGGGCGCCCCAACTCTCCCAACTCCCCGATCCGGCCCAGGAGCCGAAGGCTCTGGGGTCCGGTCTTGGCGAATCCGATCCCCGGGTCGATGACCACGCGCTCCGGTGGGATCCCGGCTTCGAGAGCGAGGGCCAGGGAGCCCCGAAGCTCCTCCCGGACCTCCCCCAGAAGGTCCGCATACTCCGCCAACTGCCTCATGGTAGCGGGTGTGCCCCTCATATGGGAGAGGACCAGGGCTCCTTCCCCCTCCGCCACCGCCCGGGCCATGGCCGGATCGTATCGAAGCCCGGACACGTCGTTGACGATCCGGGCCCCGGCCGCCAGGGCCGCCCGGGCCACGGGGGCATGGCGCGTGTCCACGGAGAGAGGCACCGGTAGGGAATCACGGGCCGCTTCCAGGAAGGGGAGGATCCGGGCCAACTCCTCCTTCGGGGACACCTCCAGCGCCCCGGGCCGGGTGGACTCCCCCCCCACGTCCAGGACCCCGGCGCCGGCCTCCACCATGGCCTGAGCCCGGGCCATGGCAGCGTCCAGGGAGGCCAGCTCACCCCCGTCGGAGAAGGAATCGGGGGTGAGGTTCAGGATCCCCATGACCAGGGGGCCGGAGAGATCCATCTCCCCGTCCCTGAGCTGCCACGCCCCGGTACGGTCCGGAAGGAAACGGGGACCGG
>JBFYZD010000201.1:0-8672 GCA_041309685.1 Gemmatimonadales bacterium
CTGGATCTCAAGATGCCCGGGATGGGGGGCCTGGAGGTCCTGGAGGCGGTGAAGAAGAAGTACCCCGGGGTCCAGGTCATCATCCTCACCGGCCACGGCTCCAACAAAGAGGAGGTCGAGTCGCGGCGCCTGGGGGCCTTCGACTACCTCCGCAAGCCCGTGGACATCAACGACCTCATGGAGGTCGTCAGGAAGGCCGGTGAGGCAAAGCCGGGCCGCTAGGAGCAACGCTTCCCATGCTGGACCTGATTCCCGAGGGCCCTCCGGCCGGGGGGCAACCCGAGAAGGATGAAGAATCCCTGATCTCCCGGGGACGCTACCGGAGGATCCTCCTGGTGGCGGTCCTCTCCGTATCCCTGGTGGCCATCACCCCCCTCCTCATCATGACCGGGGTGAACTACTACCAGTACGAGCAGGCCTTCCGGGAGGAGCAGACCCGGCCCATGGTCCGCTTCGTGGCGAACGGGAGGCTGGCCCTGGAGGCCTTCCTGGAGGAGAGAGCGGCCGCGATGCGTTTCGTGGCCCGGGACCGGAGCCACGAGGAGCTCAGCGATTCGGTTACCCTCTCCACGATCCTGGAGGACATGAAGGCCTCCTTCGGAGGCTTCACGGACCTGGGGGTCCTGGACGCCGGGGGGACCCAGCTCTCCTACGCGGGCCCCTACCAGCTGGAGGGGCGGAACTATCGGGACTACCCCTGGTTCCAGGAGGTGACGCGCCAGGGGACGTATGTGAGCGAGGTCTTCCTGGGGTACCGCGATTTTCCCCATTTCGTGCTGGCCCTCTACCGGGAGATGGGGCGCGGGGACGGGTTCGTCCTGAGGGCCACCGTCGACACCGAGTACATCAACCGCCTGGTGGGCGGCTTCCTGGCCCAGCCCGGGGGGGACGTCTTCCTGGTCAACGAGGACGGGATTCTCCAGACCCCCTCCCGCTCCTACGGGGGTGTCCTGGAGCGGGCCCGGATTCCCTCCTTGCCCTACAGCCCCCAGGCCGAGGTCCTGGAGGTGGACGGCCGCCTGGTGGCCTACGACCAGGTGCGGGGATCCCCCTTCACTCTGGTGATGGTGAGCCCGGAAGGGGCGCTCCGGTCCGGGGGCCCCGCCCTGCGCCGCAACCTCCTCGTGTTCCTGGGAGTCAGCGTCCTCCTCATCCTGGGGGTGGTCATCAGCGGGTCCACCTGGATGGTGGGGCGGGCCCGGGAGGCGGATCTGGCCCGGGCGGCGGCCTACCACAAGATGGAGTACCAGAACAAGATGGCCGCCCTGGGCCGCCTCAGCGCCGGCGTCGCCCACGAAATCAACAACCCGGTGGCCATCATCACAGAGAAGGCGGGACTCCTGAAGGACCTCCTGCTCCTTTCCGAAACCCTTCCCCCGAAGGAGCGGATGGTGGACCTGGTGGATTCCGTGCTCCGGTCGGCGGACCGGTGCGGGGGCATCACCCACCGGCTGCTGGGCTTCGCCAAGCACATGCAGGTGCAGACCGAGACCATCGAGCCGGAGCAGCTCCTGAGGGAGGTGCTGGGGTTCCTGGAGAAGGAGGCCGCGTACCGGGACATCAAGATCGAGTTCGACTTCCCCGAGGATCCCCCCACCATCGTGAGCGACCGGGGTCAGCTCCAGCAGGTCTTCCTGAACATCATCAACAACGCGTTCGCGGCGGTGGACAACGGAGGCCGCATCCAGATCGGGATCATCGAGGTGGAGGGGGATGCGGTGGCGGTGTGGATCCAGGATGACGGGGTGGGGATTCCGGAGGAGCACCTGGCCCATATCTTCGATCCCTTCTTTTCCACCAAGAAGGGCGCCGGGACCGGGTTGGGTCTTTCCATCACCTACGGCATCGTTCAGAAGCTCGGAGGGGAAATCTCAGTCCAGAGCGAGGTGGGTGTCGGGACCCGGTTCATCGTCACGCTCCCCAGGGGCAAAGCCGAGATGTAGGAGACGGCATGGAATCGCTGCGAGTCCTGATTGTCGATGACGAGGAAGAGCTGGTCAGCGCCCTGGTGGAGCGATTGAACCTGCGGGGGTTCGATGCCCGGGGAGTCACCGCCGGCGTCGAGGCCCTGGCCTTCCTCGAGGCCCAGGCGTGCGACGTGGTCCTCCTGGACATGAAGATGCCGGGCCTGGGGGGGCTGGAGGTCATCCGGCGCATCAAGGACCTCGACCCGAGCCTCGAGGTGATCCTGCTCACCGGTCATGGGTCGGTGAAGAGCATCGAGGAGGGGATGGCGCTGGGAGCCTTCGACTACCTCATGAAGCCTGTGAAGATCGACAACCTGGTCCGGATTCTCACGGCTGCCGCCGGGGGGAAGAGGCCCGAGGCCACTGGAGGGGAGGGAGATTGAATGAGTGATCACAAGGTCCTCCTGGTGGACGACGAGGTGGAGTTCGTGGAGGTCCTCGCCGATCGCCTGGAGGCCAGAGGGCTGAGCGTGGTGAAGGCCCACGACGGTCCCCAGGCGCTGGAAGCCGCTCAGGAGGGGGCCTTCGACGCCATCGTGCTGGACATGGCGATGCCGGGGATGGACGGGCTTCAGACCCTGGAGGGGCTCCTGGCCATCAACCCGGATCTTCAGGTGATCCTCCTCACCGGGCGGGCCACCCTGGAGCAGGCGGCTACCGCCATCCGCATCGGGGCGCTGGACCTCCTGGAAAAGCCGGCGGACATCGGGACCCTGGTGGGTAAGATCGAGCTGGCGGCGACCCGTCGGTGGGCTCTCGAGGAGAAGCGGATCGAAGAGAAGGTAGCCGACATCATTCGGAAGAAGGGGTGGTAAGGCCCGATATGACCTGGAAAGCGTCGTCCAGCTCCGGTGGTGAGGGGAAGGGTGGACCGCGGGGGACAGAGCCCGCCGAGAGGAAGTCCGACATGAGACGGACGGCGTTCATCCTCCTGGGGCTGGTCCTGTTCGCCCTGGTCTATTTCCTCCCCCAACCCCCCGACGCGGTGGACCCCATGGGGGAGGCCTTCGCGCTGAACCGGGAGGGGCGGCTCTCCCTGGGGCTCTTCTTCCTGGCGGCGACCTGGTGGGTGACGGAGGTGGTGCCCATCGGGATCACCGCCATCACCATCGGGGTGGTGCAGGCTCTCTTCCTCATCCGGCCGGCCCGAGACGCCTTCACCGACTACATGGATCCCTCCGTGTGGTTCATCTTCGGGTCCCTCATGATCGGGATGGTCTTCACCCGCACGGGGCTCACCCGGCGCATGGCCTACAAGATGCTCGGCCTGGTGGGGGAGCGGACCAGCATGATCTACCTGGGGTGCTTCGTCATGACGGCCGCCCTCACCCTCATCATGGCCCACACCGCCGTGGCGGCCACTCTCTACCCCCTCCTGGTGGCGGTCTACGCGCTGTACACGGACGAGAGCGGGCCCACCCGGTTCGGGAAGGGGCTCTTCATCGGGATGGCCTTCGTGGCCGGCGCCGGGAGCATCATCACCCTGTTGGGGGCGGCGCGGGGGGCGGTGGCCATCGGCTTCTTCGCCGAAACCACGGGGCGGGCCATAGGGTTCTTCGAGCTCACCTACTACATGTTCCCGTTGGGGGCCCTCATGGTCCTCCTCCTGTGGGGCTTCTTCATGCTCTGGTACCCCCCGGAAAAGAAGACCATCCCGGGGCTCAGGGACCGGGTGAGCCACCTTTACGAGACGCTGGGCCCGGTGCGCCGGGAGGAGATCCTGGCCCTGGTCTTCATCCTGGGGGCGGTGGCGATCCTGGGCCTGCGCTCCTTCGTCCCCGCCCTGGCCGGGGTGGACAAGAGCGCCATCATCCTGCTTCCCACCATCCTCCTCTTCCTCTTCAAGGTCATCTCCCTGGAGGACCTCGAGGGCACGTCCTGGAACATCGTGCTCCTCTTCGGAGGGGCCATGAGCATCGGTCTCTGCCTCTGGCAGACGGGGGCGGCCTCCTGGCTGGCGGTGCACTGGCTGACCCTCTTCCGGAGCGCCCACTGGCTGGTCTTCGTGATGGGAATGGCCGCCTTCGTGCTGGTCATGACGAACTTCATCATGAACGTGGCGGCCATCGCCATCTCCATGCCGGTGGCCCTGGTCATGGCGCCGTACCTGGGAGTCGCGCCGGAGGTGATCTTCTTCGCTGCCCTGGTGACGGCGGGGATGCCCTTCCTCCTCCTGGTGGGGGCGGCCCCCAACGCCATCGCCTACGCCAGTGGCCAGTTCACCCCGAAGGAGTTCTTCACCGCCGGGATTCCGGCGAGCCTTCTACTCCTGGTGGTGCTGGCCCTGTTCGTGTGGATCGTCTGGCCCCTGATGGGAATGCCGGTCCTTCTGCCCGACCTTCCATGAGGCGCCGGCAGGCGGCTCCTCGATCCCCGGTACCCGGGTCCGGACCCGCCCGAAGATCCCGGGCCCCTCATCGCAGCTGAACGAGGACACGACCATGACCGCTCGTTGGTTGGCTCCCGCCCTTCTCCTGGCGCTTGCGCCCCTTCAAGCCCAGCAGACCCCCAGGGGCCGGTTCGACGATGCCCGGGCGGCCTGGGACGAGGGCCGGTTCGTGGAAGCCCTTGAGACCCTGGAAGCCCTCCTGGAAGGACGCGACAGCGGCGAGCTCCTGGGGGAGATCGCCCTTCTCACCGGGGAGCTCTTCCAGGTGAGGGAGATCACCACCGACGGGCGCGCGGTGCGGTGGGCCCCGGGGGGGCGCTACGCCGCCTACGAATCGGGATCGGGGGGCGACCTCACCACCCACCTCCTGGAACTCACCCCGCAGGGGGCCCGGGAGGTGGCGGCGCTGGGCGGGGGAGGGTTGGCCTTTGGCCCGTCCGGGGGAGAGCTGGCCTACCTGGCGGTGTCGGACCGGGCTGCCCTGGAGGCGGCTCAGGCCCGCCTGCAGGCGGGAGTGGATCCCGGCGACCGGGCCGCCCGGACCCGGATCCGGGGGGAGATGGCTCGCCTGGAGGCGGAGTACACGGTGATCGTGAAGCGAAGCCTGGTCTCCGGGACGGAAGAGCGGGTGGATATCCCCGGCATCACGGTCCAGGGCCTCCTCTTCGCACCCGGAGACGGCGCCCTCCACGTCCTGGGGGTAGCGGAAGGGGAGGGAGAGGGGACCGACCTCTTCCGGGTGGCGGGAGCCCAGCCCCCTGCCCGCATCACCCGGGGGCCGGGGACGAAGAGCGATCCCTTCTTCGCGGGGCAGGGCGCCTTCCTGGTCTACGGGACGGGACGGGGGACCTTCGCCGTGATGGAGCTGGCCACGGGACAGGTCCGTGACTTCCAGGGATCCACCCCCGTGGCCTCCGGGGACGGGAGCCTCCTGGCCTTCGTG
The DNA here is from genome assembly GCA_041309685.1 of Gemmatimonadales bacterium. Lineage (GTDB taxonomy): Bacteria > Gemmatimonadota > Gemmatimonadetes > Longimicrobiales > Gaopeijiaceae > JBFYZD01. The sequence goes on from JBFYZD010000201.1 coordinate 5,300, forward strand.
GGAGAGGGGGCGGGGGGGGGCACGGTCAACCTCCTCTCCCTGGCCACCGGGGCGGAGGAGCCGCGGGTGCTGGCCAGGATGCCCTTCCCCATCGCCACCTCCACCACCCGGAGCTGCCCCTCCTGTCCGGCCCTGAGTGGCCTCGCCCTCTCCCCGCGGGGGGACAGGGTGGCCTTCCAGGCCATGCCCCGGGAAGACTGGGAGCTCTTCGTGGTCCCCACGGCCGAGTCCCCCGGGGAGGTGCAGCCCACCCAGGTCACCCGCGAGATCCAGCACGACCTCTACCCGGTGTTCCTTGCGGACGGGCGCCTCCTGTCCATGAAGGGGGAGGGGCGGCACCGGCGCTCGCACCTCTACGACCTCGACACGGGCGGGATCACCTGGCTCTTCCGCAACAACACGGTGCGGACGGTGGCGCCGGAGTACGAGTGGGCTCCCAACCCCGACGGCACCCGGCTCCTCATCGTGGCGGAGCGGGACGGGAACACCGTTTCCCCGGAGCGGGGGGTGTACCTGATGGATCTGTCCCGGCAGGTCACCCGGGAAGAGGTCCTGGCCCGGGTGCGGGCAGGGCTGGCGTCGGAGCGGGAGCTGAGGGCCCGGGCCGAGGCCATGTACGCCCCGGTGGAGGAGGAGATCCGGCAGGTGGTGGACCGCATCACGGTGCCCCACCTCTTCCGCTACGAGGAGGCGCTCTTCCAGCTCGGCTCCAAGAACGTCAGCCAGCCCGGCAACCGCCCGGCCATCGAATACCTCGAGGCGAAGCTCGGGGAGTTCGGCTATGAGCCCGAGCTCCAGTGGTTCGACGCCAGGGGGGTTCAGTCCGCGAACGTGGTGGTGAGGATTCCGGGCACGGTCAGCCCCGAGGTGGTGTACGCCGTGAGCGCCCACTTCGACTCCAACACCCGGAGCCCCGGTGCCGACGACAACAACACGGGCACCGCCGGGCTCCTGGAGATGGCCCGGGTCCTGGCGGGCCACCCCCTGGCCGCCACCGTGGAGATCGCCCTCTTCACCGGGGAGGAGTCGGGGCTCCTGGGAAGCCGGGAGTACGTCCGCAGGGCGGTGGAATCCGGCAAGAGGCTCGTGGGCGCCCTGAACAACGACATGGTGGGGTTCGCCGAGGACCACCGGATGGACAACACGATCCGCTATTCCAACAAGGGGATCCGGGACGTCCAGCACGGGGCCGCCCTCCTCTTCTCGGAGATGGTCCTGCACGACGCCGAGTACTACAAGAGCACCGACGCGGCGGCGTATTACGACGCCTACGGGGACATCGTGGGGGGGATCGGCTCGTACCCCATCCTGGCCAACCCCCACTATCACCAGACCCACGACCACCTGGAGACCGTCAACCATCAGCTCGTGGCGGAGGTGGCCAGGGTCACCACCGCCTCCGTCATGCTCCTGGCCTCCAGCCCCTCCCGGGTGGGAGGAGTGGTGGCGGTCCGGAGGGGGGCGTCCCTGGAGGTGAGCTGGACCCCGGCGGTGGAGGCAGACATCGCATCCTACCGGGTGGGCTGGGGGCCGGAGGAGGACCCCCTCGCAACGGTGGTCACGGTCCCGGAGCCCCGGGCGACGCTGGAGGGGGTCCCCGCCGGTGCCACGGTGTCGGTCAAGGCAGTGAACCGCCGGGGGATGGAGGGTTGGGATTGGGCCCGGGTCGGCGTGGAGAGGTAGGGCCCTATTCCTCCACGAAGGCCTGGAAGAAGCTCAGGACGGTGAGGGCGTCGCCGAAGGTGGAGGCGATGCCGAAGGAGACGCGCACCGCCCCCGTGCTCTTCCCGTCGATGCACTGGCGGAACTCGTCCACCGTCATGCGGTTCCCGGATCGGACCAGGCATCCCACGATCTCGTCCCGCTCCAGCCCCAGGGCCATCTCCCCCGCCCCGGGGTTGCAGAAGCACCCCGTGCGCAGTGAGATCCGCCACTCGTTTGCCCTGGCCTCCACCAGGCGGTGGTCCACGTGGACCCCTGCGGCGTCGTACACGTTCAGCGCCACCGTCCCCCCCCGGCCCTCCGTTCCCAGGGGCCCGTAGATCCTCACCACCCGTCTTCCGTTCCCGTGCCGGAGCCCCGCCAGCTCCTCCATGAGCCAGCCGGTGAGCGCCTTCACGCGGGTGTGGATGGCGTCCATCCCCGCGGCGTCCAGGAAGTCCAGCCCCATTTCCACCGCCGGAAGGCTCGTGTAGTTGGGGGTGCCGTCCTCGAAGCCCTCGGAGCCGGGGGAGAGGGTGTGGCTTTCCGCCAGGACGGAGGCCCAGGAGATGGTGCCGCCGGCGAACCAGGGGCGGTGGAGCTTCCGCAGCGCCTCTCTCCGGGCCAGGAGGGCCCCCACCCCGGTGGGGTAGCCGAACATCTTGTAGAAGGAGAGGGTGACGTAATCGGGATGCCAACGGCCCAGGTCCAGGCGGCTGGTGGGGACGAAGGCGGCGGCGTCCAGGAGCACATCCCATCCCAGCCCCTTGGCCTTGTTGATCCACTCCAGAGGGTGCTGGACTCCGGAGAAGTTGGATTGGGCCGGGAAGGCGAAGAGCTTGTTGCCCCCCCGGGGCCCTTCCCGGAGGGACCGCTCCAGGGCGGCCTCCGAGACCCGCAGGTCCGGGGGTTCGACGGGAACGTAGCGGACCGTGGCGTTCCTCACCCGGTCGAAGGCCCGGATCCCCACCACCGAGTTGTGGTTGTCGAAGGTGAGGAGGAGTTGGCTTCCTTCCTGGAAGGGATACGACTCCCCGACCAGCTTCAGGGCGCCGCTGGCGTTGGAGGTGAAGATGAGGACGTACTCCCCGGGGTCGGCGTGGAAGAACTCCAGGGCTCTCCGCCGGCACCGGGCCACCGCCTCCGTGGCCACGGCCGAGGTGGGGTTGGTGGAATGGGGATTGCCCAGGACCGTCCCGGCCAGGAATTCCATGTGACGCCTGAGCTGCGATTCCCCGAAGAGCCCGCCGCCCGTGTAGTCCGCGTACACGTGGCCGAGGCGGTCCAGGCGGGCGAACTCGGTGGCCCGCAGCCTGTCCAGGGCGAGGGTCTCCCGGAACTCGGGGTACCGCCCAAGGAACGCCCCGTACTCCCTCTCCAACTCCTCGCCGGACCGAATCTTCCTGGAGTCCCGCGTCGTCACCCGATCCTCCTTCCCTTGCTCTCGCCCGGGGGGTCTTCGTCCCCGAAAACATGGGAATCTGCTCAGAACCCCCCTCCGCGGGAAGGCGGTCGCGGTGTGTCGCCACATTTGTAACAGAACGGTGACGAAATGGAAACGGTGTGGGGGTCCCCCCCGATCCCACCTTGAAAAGGCCCCCCCGGCATTCCACCATTCAGTGCTGGCAAATCACCACTGGTTGAGAGTTTCCCCGTTCCGAGGAATGACCGT